>JAHEDH010000106.1 GCA_024641285.1 bacterium
CGATGGCCGCATTCCCGCTGACGTTCGGCTTCGCAGCGAAGGAGGCCGCCTTCGACGCACTCATCGACCGCGGGCCGGCGCTCATCCTCATCGCGACAGCGGCCTCTGCGCTCACCGTGGCGTATTCGATCCGGTTCCTCGTCGGAGCCTTCGGTGACGGCGAGCCGGGCGTCGAAGCTGCCATTGCACCTGCAGGCACGAGATGGGGCCTGTTGGCCCCCGCAAGCACTCTGGCACTCATCGGGATCCTGCTCGGGTTCCTTCCCGGGCTCCCGAAGGACCTCATCGCGTCGGCCGGTTCGACGGTTCCGGGGACGTTGAGCGCGAAGCTGGCGGTGTGGCCGGGCTTCGTTCCGGCGCTCGGCTTCTCGATGGCATCCCTGTTGATCGGCGCCCTGATCGCTCTGACCCCTCGCCTGATCGACCCGATCAGACACTCGGAGCCACGGCTCCCGCAGGCGGATGCGCTCTTCGCCGGCGGAGTCCGGGGGTTGATCGGCGGCGCAGATCGGATCAGTGGCGTCATCCAGAACGGCTCTCTGCCTGCCTACCTGGGAACGATCCTCCTCGTGGCCGTGGCGCTGCCCGCCTCGGCACTGTGGCGGCTGGAGCGCTTCGACGTGCCGGCGCCAGGATCGGCCGTCGAGACCCTCATCGCGATCATGATCGTCGCCGCGACGGTCGGCCTCCTGGTCGTTCGGCGCCGGTTCGCCGCGATCATCCTGCTCGGAGCGGTCGGGTACGGTCTGGCCGGCTTGTTCCTCATCCTCGGAGGCCCGGACCTCGCGGTCACACAGTTGCTGGTCGAGACACTCGTCATCGGCCTGTTCGCACTCGTGCTACGTCGTCTCCCTGCCGGATTCGACCGGCTCACGCCGCAGCCGCTGCGAATCGCAGTCGCCGCCGCAGTCTCCGTGTTCGTATTCGGGTTGGGACTCGGGTTCGGTGCGGTCACCCCCGAGCCGACCGTCACCAACGGCTATCTCGAGAGATCCGTTCCAGAAGCGGCAGGCGAGAACGTCGTGAACGTCATCCTCGTCGACTTTCGCGGGCTCGACACCCTCGGAGAGATCACCGTTCTGGCGGTCGCCGCCATCGGAGCTGCGGGCCTCGTGCTTCCGATCGTGCGATCGAGGAGTAGAGAGACATGAAGGCCACCCGCCCATCGACGATTCTCGACGCCGGGATCACGCTGGCGTCGGGCCCGATCCTGGTGTTCTCGATCTACCTACTGGCGGCCGGTCACAACCAGCCGGGCGGCGGATTCGCCGGCGGCCTCGTTGCGGGTGTAGCGGTGATGCTCGCATGGGCGGGCGGCGGGACGGAGTTGGTGAGGAGGATCATCCCGCTGCGGTCATCCGCTCTCATGGGCGCCGGCCTACTCGTGGCTTCCCTCACGGCGATCGGCCCGCTGCTGCTCGGGCTCGGGTTCCTCGAATCCGGGTATGTGGAGGTCACCGTTCCGGTCGTCGGCAAGGTGAAGCTGGTGTCGGCCGTCCTCTTCGACATCGGGGTGTATCTTCTCGTCATCGGGATGTCGCTCGGCCTGGTTCGGGCGCTGGGCGAAACCGAGACACCGGCGATCGAGAGTGCGCCATGAGTCTCGTCACACTGCTCCTCGTCTCGATTCTGTTCGGCGCCGGAACGTTCCTACTTCTGCAGCGTTCCCTCGCGAAGATCATCATCGGGCTCGGGCTCATCTCACACGGAGCCAACCTCTTCATCATGTTGAGCTCGACCAGGAGCGGAGCACCACCGGTCCTCTCCGATGGCGTCGACCCGGCTTCGGTCGCCGACCCGCTCCCCCAGGCCATGGTTTTGACGGCGATCGTCATCACGTTCGGCGTCACGGCGTTCCTGCTGGCGCTTGCACTGCGCAGCTATCTCCTGACCGGATCCGACGAGGTCGAGGACGACCTCGAGGATCGCCGGATCGCCCAGCACGCCGTGGAGCACTCGTGAGCTGGCTCCTGCCGATCCTGGTGTCCGCTCCCCTCGTCGGTGCGGCCCTGACACTCGTGTTGGGTCGCCGACTGGTTCCGCAACGGATCGCCACCCTGACCATCGTCTCGGGCACGGCCACCGGGTCGCTTGCCTTGTTGCTGCATGTCGACGACCAGGGACCGGTCACGGCCCAGATGGGCGGCTGGCCCGCGCCGCTGGGGATCACCCTGATCGCCGACCGGTTCTCGGCGATCGTTCTGACGGTCTCGACACTGATGCTCTTGGCGGTGCTCGTCTATGCAATGGCGCAGCTGGGCAGGGACGCCGTCGACTGGTGGTTCCACACGAAGTACCTCACCTTGACCGCAGGCGTGACGCTGTCGCTGCTCACCGGAGACCTGTTCAATCTCTTCGTCGGGTTCGAAGTCATGCTCGTCTCGAGCTACGTCCTCCTGACGGTTCGATCCACCGAGCGCGAGATCCGATCGACGATGAGCTATGTCGTCATCAATCTGCTGGCCTCCGCCCTGTTCCTGGTCACCATTGCGTTCACGTACGGCATCAGCGGCACCATGAACCTCGCCGATCTGGCGGTCCGACTCTCCGAAGTGGATCCGGCCGCCAGGGACACGCTGAGCATGCTCATGATCGTGGTCTTCGGTATCAAGGCCGCCCTCTTCCCCCTGTTCATGTGGCTCCCGGATTCGTATCCCACCGCCCCGACACCGGTGACGGCGATCTTCGCCGGCCTGCTGACGAAGGTCGGGGTGTTCGTCATCATCCGAACCCAGACGCTGCTCTTTCCCTCAGACGAACCGTCGACACTGCTCCTGTTCGTCGCCGGGGCCACGATGACGGTCGGCGTGCTGGGCGCCATTGCCCAGAACGACGTCAAGCGAATCCTCAGCTTCCACATCGTCAGCCAGATCGGATACATGATCATGGGACTCGGCCTGCTGTCGGTCGCCGGCCTCGCCGCAGCCGTCCTGTACATCACCCATCACATCATCGTGAAGACCGGGCTGTTCCTCGTGGCAGGTGTCGTCGAGGCCGAGTACGGCGGGGGTGGCCTCGACCGCACAGGTGGACTGCTGCACCGACGGCCGGTCGTCGCTGCGCTGTTCCTCCCACTCGCACTCAGCCTGGCGGGAATCCCTCCGTTCAGCGGTTTCGTCGCCAAGCTCGCGCTCGTGCAGGAGGGACTCGCACTGGGACAGGGGGCGATCGTCGCCGTGAGTCTCGCCGTCAGCGTGTTGACCCTGTTCTCGATGACCAAGATCTGGGGCGCGACCTTCTGGGGCGAAGAGAAGGAGTCGAGCGGGAGTGCCGGGCGGCTCGAGATCGCGACCACGGGAGTGGTTCTGGCGCTCAGCCTGGCAGTCGCCGTATCGGCGGGACCGCTCAGCGAGCTGAGCCTGCGAGCTGCGGCGGATCTCAAGGATCCGGCCGTCTACGTCGCAGCCGTATTGGGAGGTCGCTGAGATGGACACCGTCGTGACCGTCGCTCAGATCGCCCTCGGGCTGTCCGCGCTCCTGGCCATCGCCCGGGCGATCAGAGGCCCGGAAATCGTCGACCGGATCGTGGCCGTCGATCTCGTTCTCCTGTTGCTGGCGGCCGGCGTAGGGTCGGAGGCGGCGATCTCGGGCTCTGAGCTGTATTCGGCGATCGCCATCGTCGTGGCGCTGATCGCCTTCGTCGGCACCGTCCTCGTCGCCCGCTTCGTCGAGTGGAGAGACGTTCCATGATGGTGATCGGATCCATCGTGCTGCTGATGGGCGTCGCCCTCTCCGCGCTGTCGGCGTTCGGTGTGTGGCGGTTTCCGACTGCGATCGCCCGTATGCATGCGGCGACCAAATCGGCATCGCTCGGCTTGGCTCTGGTCGTGCTCGGCTCGGGTCTGGCAGCTTCGTCTCCCGGGATCATCGGGATCGCTGCGCTCACAACTGCCCTCCTGTTCCTCACCGCGCCGATCTCAGGGCACCTCCTCGGGAGGGCCGCGTACCTGACCGGGTCAACCGACTACCGGTTCGATGCGCTCGCCGGATCTCAGCCGATCGCACTGCGTCTCGAGTCTCCGTCACGGGCAGATTTCTCCCTGCTCAGGTGGACCGGACTGATTGCGATCTGGGTGCTGCTCTGGCGCGACTTCTCCGTCGGTTCGATCCTCGGCGGCGCCGCCGTCGGCTTCATCATCGAGCTGAGCCGGAGGAGCACGGCGAACCCGGTCCCGGTGAACATCCCCGCCCTCGCCCGTTTCTCGCTGTTCTATCTGGTTGCACTGGTGCGGAGCAACGCCAGGGTCGCATGGGAGGTGGCGACCCCGTTCCAGGATGACATCGACGAGGCGATCGTCGCCATCCCGCTCTCGGTCGCCTCCCCCCAGGCGGCGCTCCTCGTCGCCAATGCCGTGACCTTCACTCCCGGGACGCTCGCGATCGAGCTCGCCGGTGATCCCCTGACCCTGTACGCCCACGTGCTCCATTTCGAGGGTGAGGCCGAGTTGCGCTCGGAGATCAGCCGGCTGGAGAAGCTGGCAGACGCAGTATTCACACGTAGCTGATTACACGAAATTATTTACGTGTTATAGTGATCGTAAGAGACATGCGCTCACCAAGGAGACGTCCGTGAAGAGGTTCAAGAGCATCCTCGTCCACATTTCCGCCGACGAACCCCTCCAGAGCAAGCTCCATGCCGCCGTCGATCTCGCCCACCGCAACGGCGCGACACTCACGCTGTTCGACGTCGTGCCGTCGCTGTCGGCCGGGCTTCGGATCCGGAGCACCGAGACCAGCCAGTTGGACCTCGAAGAGGCCATGGCCGAGGATCGACTCGAGAGATTGAACACGATCGCGGCTGGTCTGGATGCCGCCCGGATCGAGACTTCCGTCGCCCACGGAACCGCCTACATCGAGATCATTCGCAGGGTCCTCACGCACGAGCACGACCTCGTCATCACCGCACCCGACGAACCGCGCAGGCTCTCGTTCGCGGGAGCCGCGACCACCATGCACCTCATGCGGAAATCGCCGGTGCCCGTCTGGGTCCACTCGGTCGGAGCGCTCGGCACCCACGGTGTTGCCGTCGCCGTGGGCCCGTTCGACACCGAGCGGCGAAACATGGGGCTCAACCGCACACTCGTCCAGATCGCGTCGTCGTTGGCGACACAGAAGGACGAAGCACTCCACGTGATCAATGCCTGGCGCCTTCAGGGAGAATCGATGCTCCGCAGTTCCAGATCGTCGTTCAGCGACCAGGAAGTCAATCAGATGCTGACCGACGCGCGCAGCGAGGCGCGATCAGAGATCGACCGTCTCCTGGCGGAGGTCGAACCGCTGCCCGTACCGGTCGAGATCCATCTGTCGAAGGGCGAGCCTGGCTTGACCGTCGTCGGTGCCGTCGAGAAGGTCAAGCCAACGACCCTGGTCATGGGCACCATCGCCAGAACCGGTCTGAGCGGCATGATCATCGGCAACACGGCCGAACAGGTTCTGGGGATGATCAAGACCTCCGTCATTGCGGTGAAGCCCGAAGGCTTCCAGTCCCCGGTGACCGTGTGATCGGGCGACCATGATCGACACACTCGTCCTGCTCGCCTCGTTCGGATTGCTGGCAGTCGCCTCCGAGCGGATCGGCGCGACATTCCGGCGGCTCGGGCTCCCAACGATCACCGGATACCTGTTCGCCGGCGCCATCGCCGGCTCGTTTGCCCTCGACTTGATTCCGTCCGCCGCAACCGAAGACCTGCGATTCGTCGACGAGATCTCACTGGCCGTCATCGCATTCGTCGCCGGCAGCGAGCTGTACCTCAAGGAGATCAAGCCGAGGCTGCGGCCGATCCTCGGGATCTCAGGGGGGATCATCGCGGTCACCTATCTCGTGCTCGCGGTCGGCGTCTATGTCCTCACGGGGCTGATCTCGTTCACCGAGGACCTCGGCGACGGGGCGAGGCTGGCGACCGCCTTGTTGGGCGCCGCGGTGCTGTTGGCTCTGTCACCCCCTTCGACGATCGCAGTGATCAAGGAACTGTCCGCCCGGGGACGCTTCACCCGTACCGTGCTCGGCGTCACCGTGACCATGGATGTGGCGATCATCGTGCTGTTCGCGACGATCACCTCGGTGGCCTCTCCCCTGCTGACGGACACGTCGCTCGAGTTGTCGTTCTTGCCGTTGTTGCTGCTCGACCTCACCGTGGCGGTGGCCCTGGGCTACTTCGCCGGTCAGGTTCTGCGCGTGGTGCTCGAGACCTCCCTTCCTGCGGTCGCCAAGAGCGCAATGGTCCTCGGCATCGGGTTCGCCATCTACGAGGGGGGCGACTTCCTCACGCAGTGGAGCAAAGACACACTCGGCTTCGAAGTCCACATGGAGCCACTGCTGATCGCACTCATCGCCGGATTCTTCATCACAAACTTCACCGCACAACGCGAACAGTTCGACGAGCTGCTCCACCGGATCGGTCCCTTGGTGTATGTGGCGTTCTTCACGATCACCGGCCTGTCGCTCAAACTGGATGTGCTGTGGTCGGTGCTGCCGATCGCGGCGGCACTGTTCGTCCTTCGAGCGCTGGGAATCGCCGGCGGATCCCTGATCGGCAGTAGGTGGGCCGGCGAGCCGACCCGGCTCTCGACCATCTATTGGGCCGCCTTCATCACCCAGGCCGGCATCGCCTTGGGACTCGCTCGTGAGGTCGCGGTCCAGTTCCCGACCTTGGGAGATGCATTCGCAACCTTGATCATCTCGGTGGTCGTGATCAACGAGATCGTCGGTCCGCTGTTCCTCAAATGGGGACTTCGACGGGCACGGGAGACCCACGAGCCGGACGCAGACCGAAAGCCCGGACGTCACGTGGTCATCCTCGGCGTCGAGGGCCAATCGATCGCCCTGGCGAGAGCGCTTCAGAGTCAGGGGTGGTCGGCAGTTCTGGCCGACACCGACGCCGACCAGATCGCTCGAGTGGTCTCCGAAGACGTCGAGGAGCGACACATCGACGCCGTGAACGAGGAGACGATGCGCCAGCTGGTGACCGACCGCACCGAGGCCGTGGTTGCAATGCTCGGCGACGACGCCGCGAACGCCCTCGCACTCCGGCTGGCGACCGAAATGGGAGTCCAAGGACTCGTCGCCAGACCCTCGAGCCCCGTCCCAGGCAACGGCCTGTCGGAGATCGAAGACGTTGTGACGATCGACCCGGGGACGGCCGTCGTGTCACTCCTCGAACAGGCCGTCACCTCACCGCAGTCGGCGACACTGCTGCTCCGCCGTGATCCCGACCGGTCCGTCACTCAGGTCAAGTTGGTCAACCCCGACCTCGACGGGACACCGGTACGCGACCTTCGACTTCCAACCGACGTCCTCCTCCTCCAGATCATCCGAGGAGGCAGCACCGTGGTCGTTCACGGCCACACTGCACTGCAGACCGGCGACGACATCCTCCTGCTGGCGAGCGAGGACAGCCTCACCGAAATCCGCTCTCGCCTGTCGGGCTGATCGGACCGTCAGCCCTCGATATCGATCTTGACTCGCCCGTCCTCGAACTCGACCTTGAAGTGGATCTCCTTGTCGTGGCCTTTGAACACGACAGTGAAGTGCTCCGGGCCGCGACCACCTTCGCTCTCGACCGTCCAGCCCGGCTTCGGGGAAGCAGATTCGAGGTAGGCCCCCTGGGAACTCGACCTCACCGTGACCCAACCCCCTTCGGTCTCATACGTCTCGAAGGTGTCGGCCGGAGGCTGGGTGGTGGGCGGCGAGGTCGTCGGTGTCGTCGAAGTCGAGGGCGCGACCGACGTCGGGACCGCCTGCTGCGGAGGGGAAGTGGTGGCGACCGATGGCTGGGTCGTCGTGACTGCCACCGGCTCGACCTCTTCGACCGCTCCTTCCTCATCGGCGTTGGAGTCCTCGTTTCCCACCGGAGCCCCGTCGACGACCTCGGGATCGGGCACCGTCGTCTGCTGAACCTCGGAGAGCGGCGGCAGGTCGAGCGGTGGCGAGGATTCACCCGGGAGGAGCAGCGCCGAGGGCGGGTCGGCGATCGCCGTCCGCACGCTCGCAACGGCCGCAAAGGCGACGAGGATCGAGGCAACGGTGGCGAGCACCCAGGCCGCAACGAGTCTGTACCGGAACTGCATCCTGAAATGATCCCCTGTCTGCGGTTCCGGATGGCTAAATGAACGATAAACGCACATCAACTGGAGTCAAGGTGGCGGGGCTCGAGCCGACTGGGTGCATCTGAGCGGTATCGTCGGCCCCATGGCAGCCGTGCTCGTCATCGAAGACGACCCCCGCATCCGCGCATCCGTGGCGGAACGCCTCGCCGAACGCGGACACCATGTCGAGACCGCGCACCGCGCCATGGACGGAATCAGGTTGGCGGTTTCGGGTCAGTTCGAGATCGTGGTCCTCGACCTCGGCTTGCCGGACCTCGACGGATCCGAGGCACTCCAGATGATCAGGGCGGTGAGTGACGTGCCTGTCCTGATCGCCACTGCCCGAGATGACGAGGCCGGGATCATCCAACTGCTCGACGCCGGAGCGGACGACTACGTGACGAAGCCGTTTTCGGCGGATCACCTGGAAGCGCGGATTCGGGCCGTCCTGCGGCGCCGCAGCGGCGCCGAGGACGAGAACACCGTCATCAGCGTCGGAGACCTGAGCCTCGACGTCGGCCGGCGCGAAGCCCGACTCGGAGACGAACTCCTCGACCTCACCGCAAAGGAGTTCGACCTGCTCGCCTTCCTGGCAGAGCGGGCAGACCACTACGTCAACAAGCGCGAACTGCTGGCCGGCGTGTGGCACCAGCCGTACGGAGGCGCCGACAAGACGATCGATGTGCATCTCAGCTGGCTCCGGAGGAAACTCGGAGAAACCGCAGCCGAACCTCGATACATCCACACCAAACGCGGGGTCGGAGTCCGCCTCTCGGCACCGATGCCATGAGGAGGCGGCTGATCCTGCAGGCAGCTGCGGTCACGTCGATGGTGGTGCTTGCGTTCATCGTTCCGCTGGCGGTGTTGGTGGGCGACTTCGCCGCAGATCGAGCGCTCGTCGGCGCCGAGCGAGAGGCCGAGAACATCGCACGGCTCATGGCGATCCAGGATCCGGCGGCCCCCTCCATTGCAGAGCTCGAGGCGCTCCTGCCGGCCGAGCCCACCCCGTACGGGATCTCGATCGTGACCCCGGACGGCGGCGTCGTGGGGGCCGAGCTCACCGACAGCGAGAATCTCGACGAGGCTCGATCGGGGCGGGCGTTTCGCGCCATCGTGCCTGGCGGTCAGTCGGTGTACATCCCGGTGATCGGATCCGACGGCGCCACCTCCGTCATCCGAGTCTTCGTGCCGACGAGCGAGCTACGCGGCGGCGTTGCGCGCTCGTGGCTCACCCTGGCCGGTCTCGGCGTCACGCTGGTCTCGATCGCGATGCTGATCGCCGACTGGATCGGGCGCAGCATCGTCCGGCCGGTCGCCGACCTGTCCGCCACGGCAGAGCGACTCGGGAGCGGTGACCTGACGGCGCGTGTCGACCCTGGCGGGCCCGAGGAAATCCAGGCGGTCGGAGTCGAATTCAACCGCCTGGCGACCCAGATCGACCGCCTCCTCGTCATGGAACGGGAAGCCGCGGCAGACCTGTCACATCGGCTGCGCACGCCGCTCACGGCGCTGAGGCTGGACGCAGAGGGTCTTCCTTCGGGCGCCGTCACCGACAGGCTTCTCGAGGACCTCGATGCCCTCGAGAAGACCGTCGACTACGTGATCGACCAGGCGAGAAGCGGATCGAAGAGCGGGCTGCCAACGTCTCGGGTCGACATCGGATCGGTCGTCGCCGATCGGGTGGCGTTCTGGCGCGTGCTGGCCGAAGATCAGGGAAGAGACCTCCAGTCGGAGCTGACGAACGCCGCTGCCGTGGTTGCGATGGCCGAAGACGATGCCTCTGCGATGCTCGATGCGCTCCTCGGCAACGTCTTCGCGCACACGCCGGAGGGAGCTCCCATCTCCGTGACGTCGCTCATCCGCTCCGACGACGTGCTACTGGCGGTCGAGGACGGCGGGCCGGGCCTCCCCGACCTCGGAGTCCTCGAACGCGGCCGATCTCACGGCTCCTCTTCCGGTCTCGGCCTCGACATCGCGCGGCGGTCCACCGAGGCTGCCGGTGGCGACTTCCGGGTCGGCGCCAGCCGACGCCTCGGAGGCACCATGATCGCCATCAGGCTCCCGTTGACAGCCGACTGACCTTCTCGGTGAGGGTCTCTCCCCTGATGTCGACCTGTTCGGGCGCCGGCACCTGTTCGAGCTTCGGGCGCTCCGGTCGATCCGGCCGTACGGGTCGTTTCGAGGCGGCGGGCGCTGCGAACTGTTGAGCCACCCGGATGAGCAGCAACAACACGACGGCCACGGCGGTCCCGGTGTAGAGACCGACTGTCCAGGGCTCACCGGTGTCGGAGCCAGACATCACACCGTGCGCAAGCACGGAGAGGAAGACGCCGAAGGACCCGAAGTGGATGGCGCGCCAAGCACTCTGTCCGATGAAACGCTTGAAGTAGAAGCTCACCGAGATGAGAACCATCCCATAGAACGCCACCACACCGAGCGCCACGGCGATGGGTCGCCAGGTGGCGCGGCCCGGGATGAGGATGTCCCCCCAGGAGAACTCGATGTACTCGTGGATGGAGAGCGCAAACATGTGGACGAATGTGGCGAGCACGGCTCCCACCGCGAGCGACTCGTGGAACCACGCCACAGGTTTGGCTTTCGCCCATGATCCCAGCACCTTGGTGGTGAGCAGCAGCCCCCAGATGGTCGAGCCGGCGAGCATGGCGAACGCCACGATCCCCGAGCCCCTGATCAGCATCCATTCGACACTCATGCCGCCAACTCCAATCCATTCGTCGCAAACACCGACCCGTCATGCCAGACGACCAGGGTCGCCCTGATCCAACTCTGCCGTTCGGCCCACTCGAGGCCCTCGGCCCCCAGGATGAGCACGGCCTTCGCACCGGCCTCGGCCTCGACGGCCGTCTCGGCGACGACCGTTGCCGAGAGAATCGGCGTCTGGGCGGGAGCCAGCGTGCGGGGGTCGATCACGTGATGGGCCTCGCCGGCACCGACCCCCCAGCGGCGTCTGGTGGTGGAGCTGGTTGCGAGCGCCCCGACTCCGAGCGCCACCTGTGCTGCGGTCTCGCCCCATGGGTCGAGGACGGGCACCCTGGTCTCGGAGTCGGCGGACCTGATGTCACCGCCTGCGGAGATCACCGTCGCCCAGCCCGACTCCACTGCGACGTCGCACGCCCAACCCTTTCCCACTCCGCCGAGATCGATGTGCGTTCCCGGCTCGCGGGCGAGCTGGCCCGCCTCGATGCGCCAGTCGCCATCGCAGTCCACCGCCGGAGCGATCTCGATATCTGTCACCTCGGCGAACGATCTGTCGTATCCCCACGCCTGCAGCACCGCGCCCAGACCGGCGTCGACGAGGCCGCCCGTGATGCGACGGGCGTGGTCTGCTGCTCCGAGGGCGTCGGACAGGATGGCGGAGACGGGGACCCGTTCGCGTGGGTCGCGGTTGAGCCGGCTCAGCTCGCTCCCGGGGTCGAACCGACTGCACACCTTCTCGAAATCGACGAGCCATCGCACGGTCGCGTCGAACAGTTCCTCGCGTTCTGCCCAGACCTCGATGGTCGTCCCCATTCCCGGGAAGCTGCCGTATCTCACGAACCGGAGCTCGGCGGTGCCGGCGGCTGGGTTGTCGGTGCAGAGACGGGTACCGGCGCCGGCGGCGGCGGCGGTGGCGGTGCGACCGTCGGTGCCGGAGCAGGGGCGGCAGCCGGCGCCGCAGCCGGTGCGGGTGTCGCGGCGGGCGCCGTCGAGGTCTTGGCGGTCGCGGTGGGGGCCGGGGTGGCGGCCGGCGCCGCACCCGGCGCCGCAGCCGAATCGGCCGGGACCTCCACCTGGACATACCTCGTCTTGACGATCACCTGTTGGGGTGGCGCTGTCACCGGCGTGTACCTGAGGATGACCAACCCGGAATCGGGTGGGTTGGGCAGTGCCGTCGTCACGGCTGCCTGAGCCGTCGTGTCCTCCGTCGGGGCCGGCGGCGCGGTCGTCTCGGCGGGCTCGGCAGCGGCCACCCGGACCAGCACGGTCGTCGTCCCCCATGCGACGGCCGCGCCGGTCCAGGCGCCGATTCTGGCGATGCGGGATACCGGCATGCGGCTCATGGCTG
>JAHEDH010000107.1 GCA_024641285.1 bacterium
TGTAGTCGGCGTGACCCGGCATGTCGACATGGGCATAGTGACGGTTGGCCGTCTCGTACTCGACGTGCGAGATCGAGATCGTGATCCCCCGCTCACGCTCCTCCGGAGCCTTGTCGATGTTCTCGAACGCGGTGAACGCGTTGTTCCCACCAACCCGCTCAAACAACGTCTTGGTGATCGCCGCCGTCAACGTCGTCTTCCCGTGGTCGATGTGACCCATCGTGCCGATGTTCACGTGCGGCTTCGTACGATCGAACTTTGCCTTTGCCATGGTGTTTCTCCCTCTCCGGGTCTGCGGTCACTCGCCTCGACGGCTTGCGACGATTTCTTCTGAGATGTTGTTGGGAACGTCCTGGTACGAGTGGAACTGCATGCTGTAGTTCGCCCGTCCCTGGGTCTTGGAACGCAGGTCGCCGACGTATCCGAACATCTCGGACAGCGGCACGAGCGCCTTGACCACCTTGACGCCGGTGCGGTCCGTCATCGACTCGATCTGACCACGTCGCGAGTTGAGGTCACCGATGACCTCACCCATGTAGTCCTCGGGAGTCGTGACTTCGACCTCCATCACCGGTTCGAGCAGTTTGACGCCTGCCTTGCGGGCGCCCTCCTGGAGCGCCATGGATCCTGCGATCCGGAAGGCCATCTCCGAGGAGTCGACGTCGTGGTACGAGCCGTCCACGAGCGTGACCTTGAGGTCGACCAGTGGATATCCGGCCAGCACGCCATTGTCGAGGGCGTCGGTGACGCCGTTGCCGACCGACGGGATGTACTCACGAGGCACGCGGCCTCCTTTGATGGCGTCGACGAACTCGAACCCACCACCCGGGCCTGTCGGCTCCATGTCGAGAATGACGTGGGCGTACTGGCCCTTACCGCCGGTCTGCTTTGCGTACTTGAGATCGACTTTCTCGATCGGGCGCTTGAGCGTCTCGCGATACGCGACCTGGGGCTTGCCGACGTTGGCGTCCACCCGGAACTCGCGGAGCAGGCGGTCGACCAGCACCTCGAGGTGCAGTTCGCCCATCCCGGCGATGATCGTCTGGCCCGTCTCCTCGTCGGAGCGTACGACGAATGTCGGGTCTTCCTCGGCCAGCTTCTGCAGAGCCTCGGACAGCTTCTCCTCGTCCGACTTGGTCTTCGGCTCGATGGCGACCGAGATGACCGGCGCCGGGAAGGTCATCGACTCGAGCTGGATCTCGTTGCCGGTGACCGAGAGCGTGTCCCCCGTCTTGACCGTCTTGAGACCGACTCCGGCGACGATGTCGCCGGTGTAGATGGCGTCGATGTCTTCGCGGGTGTTGGCGTGCATGCGGAGCAGGCGTCCGACGCGCTCCTTCTTGCCGTTCGTCGTGTTGACGATCGTGTCGCCCTTGTTCATCGAGCCGGAGTACACCCGGAAGTAGGTGAGCTTTCCGACGTGCGGATCCGACATGATCTTGAAGGCGAGCGCCGAGAAGGGCTCACTGTCATCGGCCTTGCGGGTGATCGGCT
This sequence comes from bacterium, assembly GCA_024641285.1. Classification (GTDB taxonomy): domain Bacteria; phylum Actinomycetota; class Acidimicrobiia; order Spongiisociales; family ZC4RG35; genus JAHEDH01. Next base: position 1,495 of record JAHEDH010000107.1, read on the forward strand.
TGTCCTCGGCGCCAGGCTTGAATCCCGAGACGGCAGGGAGGTCCAGCGGGCTGGGAAGGTACGCCACGACGGCGTCGAGGAGGAGCTGCACGCCCTTGTTCTTGAACGCCGAGCCGCAGAACACGGGTGTGTACTCATGGGCCAGGGTGCCCTTGCGGACGCCGGCACGCAGTTGCTCGGCAGTGAGGTCGCCGTTCTCGAAGAACGCCTCGAGGAGCTCCTCGTCGGTCTCGGCAACCGTCTCGACCAGCTCGGACCGGTACTGGGCCGCACGTTCGGCGAGGTCCTCGGGGATCTCGGTGATCTCCCATTCCTTGCCCATGTCATCGAGCCAGATCTTGGCGTTCATCTCGACGAGATCGACGACACCGTGGAAGTCGGCCTCGGTCCCGACGGGGAGCTGCATGACGAGCGGCTTGGCGCCGAGCCGCTCGATGATCGACTGGACGTCTGCATAGAAGTCGGCACCGGTGCGGTCGAGCTTGTTGATGAAGCAGATCCTCGGAACGCCGTAGCGGTCCGCCTGGCGCCACACCGTCTCGGACTGCGGCTCTACGCCGGCGACACCGTCGAACACTGCAACGGCACCATCGAGGACACGAAGCGAGCGCTCCACTTCGACAGTGAAGTCGACGTGGCCCGGGGTGTCGATGATGTTGATGGTGTGGCCGGCCCACTCACAGGTGGTGGCAGCAGAGGTGATCGTGATGCCCCGCTCCTGCTCCTGCTCCATCCAGTCCATCGTCGCAGCGCCCTCGTGGACTTCGCCGATCTTGTAGTTGCGACCGGTGTAGAAGAGGATTCGCTCGGTCAGCGTCGTCTTGCCCGCGTCGATGTGGGCCATGATTCCGATGTTGCGTACCGTGTCGAGGGGCGCACTTCTCTTGCTCATTGGTCTCTTTCTGGATCAGGTCGTGAATCCAACAATCCCACAACCGCGATGGAAGTGGGACTGCTGGGCGTCAGAACGTCGGTTGGACTACCAGCGGTAGTGAGCGAACGCCCGGTTGGACTCCGCCATCTTGTGGATGTCCTCTTTGCGCTTGACCGCGGCACCCGAGTTGTTCGATGCATCCATGATCTCATTGGCGAGACGCATGGCCATCTGTGGCTCACGGCGCTTGCGGGCGAAGTTGACCAGCCAGCGCACGGCGAGCGTGTTGGAGCGGCGCGGCGGGACTTCGACGGGAACCTGGTAGGACGATCCACCCACGCGGCGAGAGCGAACCTCGACCTGGGGGCGGATGTTGTCGATCGCGCGCTTGAGCACGATCGTCGGGTCCTGGTTGACGCGCCGCTCGACGATCTCGAGTGCGTCGTAGACGATCTTGCGGGCGGTGTCCTTCTTGCCTGCCAGCAGGACCTTGTTGATCACCTGGCTGACGAGGACGCTCTTGAATACCGGATCCGGCTCGATCTTGCGTTTCTGGGCTGGGGCGCGCCGCATGTCAGGACTCCTTCTTCGTTCCGTAGCGGGAACGGGCCTGCTTGCGGTTGTTGACCGCCGCTGCGTCGAGCGCTCCACGGATGACCTTGTAGCGGACGCCGGGCAGGTCACGGACGCGACCGCCGCGGACGAGCACGATGCTGTGCTCCTGGAGGTTGTGGCCTTCGCCGGGAATGTATGCGGTGACTTCCATTCCCGACGAGAGACGCACACGGCAGACCTTGCGGAGCGCGGAGTTCGGCTTCTTGGGGCTCACGGTGTAGACGCGGGTGCACACGCCACGACGCTGCGGCGCTCCGGCGAGACCGGCGGTCTTGATCTTCTTCTTCTTCTTCTTCCGGCCATCGCGGACGAGCTGCTGGATCGTCGGCAAAACGTTCTCCTGACGCGAAGGAGCACGACGTTCGTGCCCACTCTGAGTTCTCTCAATGGTTCCGCTCCCTGGACACACCGCTACTCAGAGCAACTCACCGAGGGAGAGGGAAGTAGGCCTGCGCGTCATTGCGCAGATCTACGAGCCAGCAGTATATGGCACACCGTGAAGCGGGTCAAAACGCAGGCTCGCTACCGCTCGCCGCATCACGCCTCACGGATCACGCCGGGGCGGGCTGATGTCGAACTCGCAGCTTGCGAGCGTGCAGCGTGGAGCGTGTGGCGCGTGGCGTGTGGCGTGTGGCGTGTGGCGTCACTCTTTCTTGAGGATGTCGTCGACCGTGCGGTCGACCATGCGGTTACGCAGTTCCGACTCGAGCTCGGCGAGCTGCTCCTGGAAGATACGGTCGTTCATGCGGCGATAGGCGGTGCGTTCGGACATGCCGGCGGCGTTGGCAGCATCTCGAATCGTCATGCCACGAGACAACGCCACTTGGAGCGTCAGATCCTTCCCGCCGGGCTTGGGACGTGGCTCCTGACCGCCCCGCGCCCCGCGTGCCCTGTTGCCGCGAACGGCGTAGCGGATGGTGCGACTCAACAGGTCGCCGCGGGCGTCCTCCTTGAGGACGAACCCGGCTGCGCCGCCTTCGAGCGCAGCGTCGTCCACTTCCCGGGAGTCGGTGCCGGTGACGAGGATGACCGGAACGTCGGGTCTCAGCTGTGCTGCCCGCGCCAAGAACTCGAGCCCGGTCCGGACGCCGAGGAGCTGATCGACGAGAACGGCGTCGAAGGCGCCGATCTCGAGCCGTTCGATTCCGGCTTGAAATCCATCGGCCCACTCGACCTCGATACCGTATCGCTCCAGTTCACGCCTGATCAGATAGGCGTCGTCGGAGTCGGCGTCGACCAGAAGAACGTTCACCACTGCAACTATAGTTGTCGGGTAGCGGCAGGTTCTGGCAGGGGTTCGCAGCCCGAAAGTTGCGATTGTCAATCTCTGCCAAAGGACTAGCCCCTCCGTTGCAGACGGAAATGACCTCCGCACTTTTGTGCAACGTCTCAAATACCTGTCACTATGTCGCCGGCTCACGGGAGAGTCGCAGGACACTCCCAGAGGTTGCTTCGACGGGATACCCGATGTCTGCGCTGTCGGTCCCTTCGGAGCACGCGAACGGCCGGACCTTCGGGTCCGGCCGTCTCGTTTTTCGGCTCGTGTTGCTCTGCGATCTGCAATCGATTGCAGGTTCGATAGGAGAGCGTCCTATGGTGAGCGGGCGCAGACATCGAAAAGGGCCGGGGCGATCCGCCCCGGCCCTTTTCAGTGGTCGTCGGTGACGATCACTCCTCTTCGGAGTCGTCCTGACTGCCCAAGCTCGCCAGCCACTCCGCCGGGTTTTCCGGCAGACCGGCATCGCCGCCGGCACCAGATGGGATCTCGCCGAGAATGCCCAGCGAGGCGACCGTTGTCGCACCCGGGAGAGCCGGCTGCAACGACTGGTACTCCGGAGAGCCGGTGCCGGCCGGGATCAGCTTGCCGATGATCACGTTCTCCTTGAGACCACGCATGTAGTCCGACTTGCCTCCGATGGCGGCGTCGGTCAACACCCTGGTGGTCTCCTGGAACGAGGCGGCCGACAGCCACGAATCGGTGGCGAGCGACGCCTTCGTGATACCCATCAGCTCGGGGCGACCCTCGGCGGGCTGCTTGCCCTCCGACACCAGCTCACGGTTCGTCTCACGGAATCGCTGATCGTCGACCAGCTCTGCCGGGAGGAACTCGGCGTCGTTGGGAGACACGACACGGATGCGCTTGAGCATCTGGCGCACGATCAACTCGATGTGCTTGTCGTGGATCTCGACACCCTGACTCCGATACACCTCCTGCACCTGGTCGACCAGGTACTGCTGGGCGGCACGGACCCCGCGGATCTCGAGGACCTCCTTCGGATCGAGCGGGCCTTCGGTCAGCTGATCACCGGGCTCGACGATGTCCCCGTCGGAGACGCGAAGCCGAGAGCGGCGGCTGATCTTGTAGACCACGTCACCCTCCTTGGTCTCCACCACGAGGCGGCGACCCTCCTCGTCGTCGAACTCACGGATCGGACCACCCTCTTCGGTGAGGGTCGCCTTGCCCTTCGGCGTACGAGCCTCGAAGAGCTCGACGACGCGGGGCAGACCGTGGGTGATGTCGTCACCGGCCACACCACCGGTGTGGAAGGTACGCATCGTGAGCTGGGTTCCCGGCTCACCGATCGACTGTGCGGCCATGATTCCGACCGCCTCACCGATCTCGACGGTACGGCCGGTTGCCAGCGACATGCCGTAGCAGGCCTGGCAGACCCCGACCTGGGTGTCACACGTGAGCACCGAGCGGACCCTCGCCGTGACGAGCTCGGTCGCCGCAGCCTCGATGGCGATGAGCGCCTTCGATGTGATCACCTCACCGGCACGAAGCTTGACGCCGTCCCGGGTCTCCACCAGCTTGCGATCGATCTTGAGATCGTCGGCGAGCACCCTGCCGAAGATACGGGACCGCAGGTTGCGGATCACGACGCCACGGCTGTCGAGCAGCGAGATCTTGATCCCCTTGTCGGTCTCGCAGTCGGGTTCGGTGATGATCAGCTCCTGGGAGACGTCGACCAGACGCCGCGTCAGGTAGCCCGAGTCGGCGGTACGGAGCGCCGTGTCCGCCAGGCCCTTGCGGGCCCCGTGGGTGGAGATGAAGTACTCCAGGACCGAGAGCCCCTCACGGAAGTTCGAGATGATCGGCCGCGGGATGATGTCACCCTTCGGGTTCGCCACCAGTCCGCGCATGCCGGCGATCTGGCGCAGCTGCATCATGTTTCCCCGGGCGCCGGAGCCGACCATCATGTCGACGGAGTTGAACGCCTCCTTCTTCATGTGTTCGGTCATGGCGTCCTTGACCGTGTCGGTCGCCTCCGTCCAGATCTCGATGAGCTCCTGCCGGCGCTCCTCCTCGGTCACGACACCCTTGTTGTACAACGACTGGACCTTGTCCGCGCGCTCCTCGTAGGCCTCGAGGATCTCGGCCTTGTTCGGCGGGGTCTTCACGTCGTCGAGCGCGATCGTAAGACCGGCTTTCGTGGCGTAGGTGAACCCAAGGGTCTTGATGGCGTCGAGGGTCTCGGCAACCGCCGAGCGGGGGTACCGCTCGATGATGGCCTCGACGATCCGGCCGATGTCCGACTTGATGACCGTGGCGTTGAGGTACGGGAAGCTCTCGGGGAACGCCGTGTTGAGGATCGCCCGACCCAGCGTCGTGTCCATCAGCTTCGATCCGTCGACGGGCTCCGGCGTCAGATGATTCGGCAGCGTCTCGATGAGGTCTGCGTGCATCTCCGCCGTGCCGGCGAGGTCACCGACGCGCAGCCTGATCGGCGCATGCAGGTTCAACTCGCCGAGGTCGTAGGCCATGACCGCCTCGTCCACAGACCCGAACACGCGTCCGGTGCCCTTCTCCTCGCCGATTGCATCGGCCGACAGGTAGTAGACCCCGATGACCATGTCCTGTGACGGCGTGACGATCGGACGTCCCGACGCGGGACGGAGCACATTGTTCGTCGACAGCATCAGAATCCTGGCCTCGGCCTGGGCCTCTGCCGACAACGGCAGATGGACGGCCATCTGGTCGCCGTCGAAGTCGGCGTTGAACGCCTCACACACGAGCGGGTGGATCTGGATCGCCTTGCCTTCGACCAGAACCGGCTCGAATGCCTGGATGCCGAGTCGGTGAAGCGTGGGCGCACGATTCAAGAGAACGGGGTGCTCCTGGATGACCTCGCCGAGCACGTCCCACACCTGTGGACGGTGTCGCTCCACCATCCGCTTGGCGGACTTGATGTTCTGTGCGATATCACGGTCGACGAGGCGCTTCATGACGAATGGCTTGAACAGCTCGAGCGCCATGATCTTCGGCAGACCGCACTGGTGCAGCTTCAGCTGCGGGCCGACCACGATGACCGAACGGCCCGAGTAGTCGACGCGCTTTCCGAGCAGGTTCTGACGGAACCGGCCCTGCTTGCCTTTGAGCATGTCCGACAGCGACTTGAGTGCCCGGTTGCCCGGCCCGGTCACCGCCCGGCCGCGACGACCGTTGTCGAACAGGGCGTCGACCGCCTCCTGCAGCATCCGCTTCTCGTTGTTGACGATGATCTCGGGCGCACCCAGATCGAGCAGTCGCTTGAGGCGGTTGTTGCGGTTGATGACCCGGCGATAGAGATCGTTCAGGTCGGAGGTGGCGAAGCGGCCACCGTCGAGCTGCACCATCGGACGGAGATCCGGCGGGATGACCGGAATCGTCTCCATGATGAGATCGGTCGGGAGGTTCTTGCCCTCGTAGAACGGCTTGACCACCTTGAGACGCTGGGTGGCGCGCTGACGCTTCTGGGCGGAGTTCGCCTCGAGCATCTCGCCGAGGAACTCCATTTCGGCATCGAGATCGATGCGGCTCAGGAAGTCGCGGATCGCCTCGGCGCCCATGCCTCCGGTGAAGTACTCGTTGTAGCGCTCGTAGATCTCACGCCAGAGCTGCTCGGACTCGACCAGCGACTTCGGCTCCAGGCGCTTGAACATGTCCAGGGCGTCGGTGATCAGCATGATCTCGCGCTCGGAGCGCTCCTTGCGATCCTTGATCTCGCGCTCGACCTCACGGCGGCGGGCGCTGATCTCTTGGGTCTTGGCGCCTCCCTCCTCCATGCGGGCGAGCTCGTCCTCGAGCGCCTCGAGGCGAACCTCGTGCCACTCCTCGAACTCCTCGTTGACGAGCTGGATCTCGGCCTCCATGGCCTCCTCGAGCTCGGGGAGGTCCTTGGTGCGCTTCTCGTCGTCGACCGACGTGATCATGTAGGACGCGAAGTAGATGACCTTCTCGAGGTCCTTCGGCGACATGTCGAGCAGGTACCCGAGACGGCTGGGAACGCCCTTGAAGAACCAGATGTGGGTGACGGGCGCAGCCAGTTCGATGTGGCCCATGCGCTCGCGGCGCACCTTCGAGCGGGTCACCTCGACGCCGCAGCGCTCACAGATGATGCCCTTGTAGCGGATCCGCTTGTACTTCCCGCAATAGCACTCCCAGTCGCGCTGGGGGCCGAAGATCCGCTCGTCGAACAGACCCTCCTTCTCAGGCTTGAGGGTGCGGTAGTTGATGGTCTCGGGCTTCTTGACCTCACCGAAGGACCATTCGCGAATCTGGTCCGAGTTGGCGAGGCCGATCTTCAGTTCATCGAAAATCTGAGCGGGCACGGTGCTCCTTGTCTGTCAATTCGAGGGCGGCTGGGCGGGCGGGTGTTTCGACGGATCCCATCGGGGCGCCACATGGGCACCCCGATGGAGGCCGCCTCAGACGTTGGCTTCGGGGCGTTCGGGTCGAGAGAGGTCGATGCCGAGTGACTCGGTCGAACGGAAACCCTCGTCTTCGAGGTCTCGCAGTTCGACTTCCTCACCGGCCGACAACATCTCCACGTTGAGGCAGAGGCTCTGCATCTCCTTGACGAGCACCCGGAAGGACTCCGGTATTCCCGGCTCCGGGATGTTGTCTCCCTTGACGATCGCCTCGTAGACCTTGACGCGGCCCTGGACGTCGTCGGACTTGATCGTCAGGACCTCCTGAAGGGCATAGGCGGCTCCGTATGCCTCGAGCGCCCACACCTCCATCTCACCGAATCGCTGGCCTCCGAACTGCGCCTTACCCCCGAGCGGCTGCTGGGTGATCATCGAGTACGGGCCGGTCGACCGGGCGTGGATCTTGTCGTCGACGAGGTGGACGAGCTTCAGGATGTACATGTACCCGACGGTGATCTCGGTGTCGAACGGCTCACCGGTGCGGCCGTCGTACAACGTCGCCTTGCCGTCGCCTCCGACGAGCTTCACGCCGTCCCGGTTCGGCTTGGCGTACTCGAGCACCTTCATGATCTCGTCCTCGCGGGCACCGTCGAACACCGGTGTGGCCGTCTTGGTCCACGGCTCGGCGCCCACCGCAGCCGGGCTGTCGCCCTCGAACGGATCCCAGCCGCGTGAGGCGGCCCAGCCGAGATGGACTTCCAGCACCTGGCCGAGGTTCATCCGGGACGGGACGCCGAGCGGCGACAGGATGATGTCGACCGGGGTCCCGTCGGCGAGGAACGGCATGTCCTCTTCCGGCAGGATCTTGGCGACGATCCCCTTGTTGCCGTGACGGCCGGCGAGCTTGTCTCCTTCGGAGATCTTGCGCTGGCTGGCGACGTAGACCCGAACCAGCTCGTTGACGCCGGGAGGGAGATCGAATCCCTCGGAGCGCTCGAACACCTTGACGGCGATGACCTTGCCGCTCTCACCGTGCGGCACCTTGAGTGACGTGTCGCGGACCTCACGGGCCTTCTCGCCGAAGATCGCCCTCAGCAGGCGCTCCTCAGGAGTCAGCTCGGTCTCACCCTTCGGTGTGACCTTCCCGACGAGATAGTCGCCGGGGCCGACTTCGGCGCCGACCCGGATGATCCCGTTCTCGTCGAGGTCGGCGAGGACCTCGTCTGCGACGTTGGGGATGTCACGGGTGATCTCCTCGGCACCGAGCTTGGTGTCGCGAGCATCGATCTCGTGCTCCTCGATGTGGATCGAGGTGAGCATGTCGTCCTTGACGAGCTTCTCGGACAGGATGATGGCGTCCTCGTAGTTGTGGCCGTTCCACGGCATGAACGCCACCATCAGGTTGCGGCCGAGTGCGAGCTCGCCCTGGTCGGTCGACGGGCCGTCTGCGAGCACGTCGCCGACCTCGACCTGGTCGCCCTCACGGACGAGCGCCTTCTGATTCATGCAGGTGCCCTGGTTCGACCGCTCGAACTTGTCGAGGGCGAACACATGCTTCTTGTTGGCGCCCTTCTCCTTGACGATGATCTCTGCGCCGGTGATCTCGACCACCTCACCTGCGACCGTGGAGACGACCATGTCTCCGGAGTCGATGGCGGTGCGGTGCTCGATGCCGGTTCCGACCAGCGGGGCATCGGCCTTGAGGAGTGGCACGGCCTGGCGCTGCATGTTCGAGCCCATGAGGGCGCGGTTGGCGTCGTCGTGCTCGAGGAACGGGATCAATGCGGTGGAGACCGACACGATCTGCTTCGGCGAGACGTCCATGTAGTCGACGGCGTCGGAATCGACGTAGTCGACCTCGCCGCCGGCCTGGCGGACCAGCACCTTGTCGTTGGTGAACTTGCCGTTCGACTCGAGCGGTGCGTTCGCCTGGGCGATGACGTAGCGCTCCTCTTCGGTGGCAGTCAGATAGTCGATCTGCTCGGTCACGACACCCTTCACGACCTTGCGGTAGGGCGTCTCGATGAAACCGAAACGGTTGACCCGGGCGTAGGTGGCGAGCGAGCCGATCAGACCGATGTTCGGGCCCTCGGGGGTCTCGATCGGGCACATCCGGCCGTAGTGGCTGGAGTGGACGTCACGGACCTCGAAGCCGGCACGCTCACGACTGAGCCCGCCTGGGCCGAGCGCCGAGAGGCGACGGCGGTGGGTGAGCCCGGCGAGTGGGTTCGGCTGGTCCATGAACTGGCTCAGCTGGCTGGTCCCGAAGAACTCCTTGATCGACGCCGTGACTGGACGGATGTTGATCAGGCTCTGCGGCGTGATCGCCTCGGGATCCTGTGTGGTCATCCGCTCCTTGACCACCCGCTCGAGCCTGGTGAGGCCGACGCGGATCTGGTTCTGGATGAGCTCACCGACGGTGCGGATCCGGCGATTGCCGAAGTGGTCGATGTCATCGGTGCGAACCGGGATCTCGACACCTTCGTGCGTGATCATGGTCGGCTCACCGGCGTGCATCTTCACGAGGTAGCGAATGGCATCGACGATGTCCTCGTCGCGAAGCAGCTGGAGCCCTTCCGCCCGGTAGTCGTCGGGGACGGCGGACTGGAACTTCTGACTCAGCTTGTAACGGCCGACCCTGGTGAGGTCGTAGCGCTTCGGGTTGCGGAACAGGGTCTGGATGAGACCGCGGGCCGACTCGACCGTGGTGGGCTCACCCGGTCGCAGCTTCCGATAGAGATCGACGAGCGCCTCTTCCTTCGTGTCGGACGGGTCGCGCTCGATCGAGTTGCGGATCGACTCGGCCCCATCGAACAGGTCGAGGATCTCTTCGTCGGTCTCGGCGATGCCGAGCGCACGCAGGAACCCCGAGACGTACTGGCGGCGCTTGCGATCGACGCGGACGCCGATGGTGTCGCGCTTGTCGGTGTCGAACTCGAGCCAGGCTCCGCGACCGGGGATCATCTTTCCGGAGTAGATGAAGCGGTCCGAGGTCTTGTCGGCGGTGGCGTCGAAGTACACGCCCGGCGAGCGAACCAGCTGAGACACGACGACACGCTCGGTGCCGTTGACGATGAACACGCCGTCGTCGGTCATCATCGGGAAGTCGCCGAGGAACACCTGCTGCTCTTTGATCTCACCGGTCGACTTGTTCATGAACCTGGCGGTGACGAAGAGCGGCATCGCGTAGTTGGCGTCGCGCTCCTTGGCCTCCTCGAGCGTGAGGAGCGGCTCACCGAAACGGTGGTCGGTGAGCTCGAGGGCGAGCGAACCGGTGAAGTCTTCGATCGGGGAGATCTCGTCGAAGATCTCCTTGAGTCCCTCGTCGAGAAACCACTGGAAGGATTCGTGCTGGACGGCGAGAAGGTCGGGGAGTGGGAGAACCTCAGGGATTTTCCCGAATGAGAAGCGCTGAGCGACGCGCGAGGACAAGATTTGCCTCCTATTGAGAATGGGTCCGGACAACCAAGGAAGGCACAGTAACACAATCGGTCACTAGCCCGCAAGACGAGAAA
>JAHEDH010000210.1 GCA_024641285.1 bacterium
GACGTCGACGACCTGTGTAGCGGCACGGTGCTGCCAGACATGGCGCCTCAGCAGAAGCCCAATCGCTACTGGGTGAATGAGTTTGGCGAGTTCGTCTCCGACGCCCCGAACGCGCCGAGTTACACCACGACCGACACTGCGGGTTGCTCCGCGAGCCAGATCATCGACGAACTCGGGCTCGGCGCCGGGCACGAACGCTTCGGGCTCAGCCGTTCCGCGCTGGAGGGGTGGGTCGACCTCGTTGGGTAACCAGCCGAGTACCGCAAGTGGGATTCCCCACGGCACCCGGGTTGATGATTCCAACGGAGCCGCCTGGTTACGACTGCACCGGCACCAGGCCCGTCTCCGTGTCCGCTGTCAACCCCTGCTGTGGGGAGGGTCGTTCCGGAGCCCGCTGTGGCTCCTTGATTGCCGGAAATTGGGTATCTGGTGTCGCCGGCGGCACTTCTCGAGGGCGAAGAGCCGACTCGCTTCGCCGATGTCGTCGCCCATGCCTTCGCCGGGCTCTTGGCGCCTCGAAGCCGTTTCGATCGGACGGCCGAAGCGGCTCGTTGACGGCCTAGCGCGTCGGAGCCGTTGATCGCCGATGGCTACTTGATGTGGGCGGAGCGTCACTCAGATATCGCTTCGGAGCTCTGGCCCAGTCAGTCGACGGCTGCACTGATCCAGTCGAGCGCTTCCTCGGGAGGGGTGACGCCGGCGGCGGTCTCGAGCCGTCGATACCGATCTTCGCCGAGCGCGGCTCTGACATCGGTCTCCAGATCCCACCAGCGTGGCTGCTGTCCCCAGGCCGGGAGATTCGGGCGACACGCCCCGAAGAAGCGGGCAGCGATCTCCCACCGTTCCCTGGCGGCGGCGAGGCGAGCCAGGAAGAGGAACCCGGTTCGCATCCAGACCTCGGCACCCGCTTCATACGCCATGCGGGTTCCCTTTCCGAGCACCTTCCCGGCGCGCTCCACATCGCCCTGCGGATGAAGCGTGTAGCCGCCGAGGACGATGTAGGCGGCTGCGGTCCAGGCTGCTCCGGGAAGCCCGATCGCCTCGGTCGCGTAGCGTTCGGCTGACTCGTAGTCCCCGCGCAGCGCGGCGGCAGTGCTGGCGGTGACGAGCCCGTAGATCTTCATGCCCCCGTAATCGTGGAGGGTTCGCATCCCCTCGATCGCGTCGTCGAGGTACCGACCGGCAAGCTCGTAGTCGCCGTCACGGAAGAACTCGCCCAGCCCCAGCAGCGACGTGCCATAGGCTCGTGGAAGATCGAGTCCCTCTGCGTTGCATATCTCGAGAATCGCCCGGCCCGTGGATTCGACCGTGTCGAGGTCCCCGAGGATCGCACTGATGTTCCCCAGTGCGTGCAGCGCCCAAAGGCGAGTCTGCCACCCGGCGTCGGTTGCCAGTTCGACGGCCTCGGCAGGTCCTTTCGCCGCGAGCTCGAAGTCTCCGCTCAGGGCGGCTCCGAAGGATGCGCAGAGAAGTGCGTCGGCTCGCAACTGGTCTGGGGCGTCGGGAACGGCATCGAGCATCCGCTTTCCGTACCGATATGCGAGGGCGGCGTCGCCCCCCCGGCTCCAGTACTCGGTGAGCCCGGGGGCCGCCTCGATAGCCCGGATCGGCTCGTGCTCCAACAGCCAATCCATGGCCACGATCAGGTCGTCACGCATCGAGTCGATGCGCGATGCGACCGCATCGAAGTCTCGTGTCAGCCGGAGTCTTCCCGCTGCGCGAATGACCTCGAGATGGTGGTAGGCGTGCCGGCGCCCAACTTCGAGCCCATCATCTGACTCTTCGAGGCGTCGCCCAGCGAAGGCGCGTAGCGTCTGGAGCTGGCGATAGCGCACCATCTCCGAAGTGCGGACGGTGGTCAGCATCGATGACTCGACGAGGGAACCGATCACATCCAGAACCTGATCGGCGTCGAGCGGCTCGAAGCCCGCCACGGCCTCGGCAGCCTCGATGTCGAACGCTCCGACGAAGACCGACAGGCGATCGAATGCCGTTCGTTCGGCCATGGTCAGGAGGTCGTAGCTCCAACCGATCGTGGATTTGATCGTCAACTGTCGCGGACTGCGATCTCCTTCGCTCCACGACAGCAGTCGGGGCGCGTCGGCCTCGAGCCGATCAACGATCTGCGCGGGGGACAGCACCCGGACCCGTGCCGCGGCCATCTCGACGGCGAGCGGCAGACCGTCGAGCCGCACGCAGATCCGGGCGATGTCGCCGGCCTGTGTCTCGGGCACGAACGAGGGGTCTGCCTGGTGCGCGCGAACGTTGAACAGAACTTCGCAGTCCGACACACCGGTGATCGGCTCGCCTGGTGAGGGAACGTTCATCGGGGGAACCAGGAACTTGACCTCGCCGCTGACGTTCAGTGCCTTCCGGGTGGTAGCGAGCACTTTCACGCCGGGACCGGAGTCGAGCAACGCTGCGGCCGCTTGACCCGCCGACTGAGAGACGTGCTCGCAATTGTCCAATACCACCAGGGTCGTCCGGCGCGCGAGGTATCGCCGGAGCAGCTCGGACAGCGGAATGCCGGGCTGTGCCGACAGACCGAGGATTTCTGCGAGCCGCCCGATGACCTGGTCGCCTTCGGCCAGGGCAACGAGATCGACCCACCAGATCCCGTCAGGAAAATCGTCGAGTCGAGACCGCGCCACCTCGTTCGCAAGACGGGTTTTTCCGACGCCCCCGACCCCGACGAGGGTCACCAGGCGATACGCCTGAAGGTCTTTGGAGATCTGACCCAGCTCGTCAACCCGGCCGACGAACTCCGACGCCGGGGTCGGCAGATTGTGCGGTGGAGCCAGATCCAGGGCGGGGTCCTGGAGCAGGATGCGCTCCTCCAACTCCTGGAGTTGGCGAGAGGGCTCGAGGCCCAGCTCCTCGACCAGTCGATTGCGGAGCTTGCGGTACTCGGCGAGGGCCTCGGCTTGTCGCTCCGAGCGGTACAGGGCAATCATCAACAGCTCCGTTGCGTGCTCTCGCATCTGGTGGGATCGGGCGAGCTCTTCGATGTCGGCGAGAAACTCGTTGTGGCGACCGGCGGCGAGTGCCGCCTCCATCCGCAGCTCACGGGCAGAGAGCACCTGTTGTTCGAGGTGGTCCGCCTCGATTCGAACGGCGGGCACGTCGTCGGCGATCCCTTCGAACGGCCTGCCGCGTCGAAGTGCGAGGACCGCATCGAGCCGATCGATGACAGCAGTCGGATCGACGTCCACCATCGTCCGAGCAATCCCAATCGCCTCGCCGAGTGTCGACCCGTCACTGTCGTCCCCGTCCAGCTCGAGGCGGTAACGCCGACCGTCGC
>JAHEDH010000108.1 GCA_024641285.1 bacterium
GCTGGCAGACGGAGTGCACCGTCACCGAGTGGGTCCCGTGCAAGGCATTCGAATGGACTGTTGGAGACGTCGACGAGCCGACAGCCGTCTGGCGCTTCGACATCGAGTCCGTAGGGCCGCACGCCACACTCATCATGTCCGCCCATCTCGGACCGGGAAGATCCTTCTTGAAGGCGATGTTCCGTATGTACCCCGACCAGGGTGAACGGTTGGTGGAGCAACGCATGGAGCACTGGCGGTACAACATGACCGCCACAGTCGAGGGCGTCCGGTCGATGATCGAACCCGGTTGAACCGAGGCTCGCCGTGCGCCGCCCGTAGCATCCGGGCCATGAAGCGCATCGCAGTGACAGGTGGAAGCGGAAAGGCCGGGCGGGCGGTCGTCGACGACCTCACGACCCACGGCTACGACGTCACGAATATCGACGTCGCTGCCTCACGCCACCCCGACGAGCCGACGCGGATCGCCGACCTGACCGACTTCGGCCAGACTCTCGAGGCGATCAGCCGCCACGACGCCGTGATACATCTCGCCGCCATCCCGGCCCCGAACGTGCTCACGGACGCCGAAACGTTCCGTACCAACATGATGTCGACCTACAACGTGTTCTCGGCAGCCTCGACCCTGGGGATCCGACGAGTCGTCTGGGCGTCGTCGGAGACGCTGATCGGCCTGCCCTTCGAGCGTGAACAGCCTCGCTACGCACCGATCGACGAACACCACCCCCTCCTCCCCGAATCCCACTATGCGCTCTCGAAGCTCGCCGGCGAGACGATCGCCGAGCAGTTCACCCGCTGGACCGGAATGACGATCGCGTCACTGAGGATCTCCAACATCATGGAGCCCGACGACTACGACCGCTTCCCCGGCTTCTGGGACGACCCACGACGGCGGGCGTGGAACCTGTGGGGCTATGTGGACTCCCGCGACGTCGCCCAGGCGGCGCGGCTGGCCCTGACCGCCGACTTCCATGGCCACGAGGCCTACCTCGTGGCCGCCGGCGACACCTGCATGACGCAGCGGAGCCGGGATCTGATGGAGGAGGTGTATCCGGGTGTCGAGGTCCGCTCGGTTGCAGGTCACGAGACCCTGCTCTCGGTCGACAAGGCACGCTCGGTCATGGGGTATCACCCTGCTCACTCGTGGCGTGACCACGTGAGCTGACCGCTGGTCAGGCGCAGTCGATGCAGAGCCCTGGCGTGTCCGAAGAGAGCCTGATCGGCTTGGTCGCGAAGCAGTTGCGACAGACGAATGTCTCCGGCTCGGCCTTCTTCTTCGGGCGGGCCGTCGGCTTCGAGGGTGCCCTTCGTTGCGAGGCGGGCTTTGCAGCTCGCCTGCGCACGACGAAGTGTTTCGTCGGGTCGTGCTCCTTCTCCGCTCCCCACCACAGGGCGTCGAGGGTCCAGAGGTCGGTGTCGAGCTCGTCGGCGACCAGACGAAGCATCTCGTTCACGGCCTCGTAGGCCTCTCCTTCGGAGGCATCGTCTGCCACGTCGGGCCACAGACCGAGCCGCTGCATCGCAGAGTCGGAGATGCGGCTACGGACCCCGTAGGTGTGCGGGTCGGACACGAGAAGGATCGCGGTGTAGAGATCGGAGGTGAAGCCGGGGAGATCACCGATCGAGTCGATGCGATCGCCGATCGGTCTCGACTCGTCGAGCAGCTCGACGAGGGTGGCGCGAACGATGTCGAAATGCCGGGTGAGCTGCTCCTCGTCACGATGCAGGTTCCACCAGTGCCGGTTGTGCTCGAACTGGAGGAACTCGCTGAACGTGCCCTCGTCGAGCTCCTCGGCATTCCGAAAGGCGGGACCGAAGCGGTCGACGACCATCCTCTGATCCCGGATCATCTGGTTGACGTCGTTGTGCTGGCCCGAGGCCAGCAGTCGCTTCAGATAGGCGAGGCCGTCAGCCGACACGGGGATACCCGGCTGCGGAGGGTGCGAGTTCGAAGTTCGGGTCAGGAGACACAGGGCTTCCCGGAAGGCGAACCCGGAGGATAGGCAGCTCGGGAGATGGGCAGACGCGGGCAGCCTCGGTACAGGCCGGGTTGGGACGTCCGGTTCGATAGTCTCCGACGATGGCATCTTTCCCGAACGTGAACGAGCTGATCGCTGCGAATGCCAGATATGCCTCCGGGTTCGATGACGCCGACCTCCAGGTGGCGCCGCTACGGCGACTGGCGATCGTCGCCTGCATGGACTCTCGAATGGACATCTTCGCCCTGCTCGGCCTCGGCAACGGCGAGGCCCACGTCATCAGAAACGCCGGCGGGGTGGTCACCGATGACGTGATCCGGTCGCTGTGCCTGTCCCAGCGGGCCCTGGGGACGGAGGAGATCATCCTCCTGCACCACACCGATTGTGGATTGCAGAAGATCGACGAGACCGACTTCAAGCAGGTGCTGGAGGCAGAGGTCGGAGTCAAGCCCTGGTGGGCCCTGGAAGCATTCATCGACCCGCACAAGGACGTCGTCCAATCCGCCAGGAGGTTGCAGATCACGCCATTCCTCCCGAAGAAGGACCTGATCAGCGGCTTCGTCTACAACGTCGGGACCGGACTCCTCGAGCGGGTCGACCTCCCACAGGCCTGACCACTCGTCGGACAGCAGCCCCGGCGGCGGAGTATCCACGAGGATCGGCCCCGGGCACCATCGCGTGCTGGAGCTTGGCCGGCGTGACCCGTCAGGCCTCCCTTCGACACTCGGGACCTGTCATTCGTCTCTGGTGAACTGCCGGCCGGCTTGAGAGAATCGAGGTCGTGTGACATTCGCCGTCGAAGGGAGCTCATCGTGACTGCTCGGAGTCGGATCTCACCGCAGCGCACCGTCATGCTCGCCGTCGTCGTCGCTGTCGCGATCGGCGGGTGCGGATCGACGGCCGAGCCCAGAGATCCAATCGATGCCGGAGAGCTTCAGGCCGAAGCGGCGCTCGTGAGCGGCACGGTGACCGGTCACGTCGCCGCATGGACGGACCACGACCCAGACGCGATCCGCTCGTACTGGGACGACGAGACCGTGCACGAAGACACCGGCTTCCTTGTGGAGATCTCTGCTCCTGATCTGTACGCGATGCCGGATGGCTTCTTCGATGCCTACCCGGATTTCCAATGGGAGGTCGATCAGGTATTCGTAGCGAGCGGTGTCGCCCTCGCCGTCACCCGAGGATGGGACATCGAGCTGCGTGGCCTGAACTTCGTCGAGGACGACCCACTGTGGGAGTTCGATCGCATCGAGGTTGATCCCCACGGCAGGCTGGGACGATGGACGTTGTTCTACGGTCTCACGACGTACCGAGCGTGGAGCGCCCTCGACTCTCGGTTGGACGACGCCGAATCGCTCGTCCGCGCCTATGCCGAAGCATGGGGATCCGGCGACTCCGCAAGTGTCGCGGCGCTGTACACAGCTGATGCGCGCCGTGTCGACTCGCTCTTCGGCGTCGAGCTCGAAGGCGTCGACGCCATCGAAACCCACGCCGAGCAGTTCTCCTCGTGGCTCTCAGACGCTGCGCTCACCGCACGATTCATCTTCAGTGATACCCGCTTGGGATTCCGCGATCCGGAACGGATCGGCGCCGTCTTCACGCTCAGAGGCGTCGACGCCGACGGCTCGGCCTGCGACATCGATATGGCGGTCATCCTCTCGTCGACCGAGGGCAAGGTCATCCACGATGAGGTGTTCTGGGATGCCGACTCGCTACTTGCGTGCGGTTGGGCAGCGTAGATCGGTCGACGGCTTCGAGCCCACTGGCGAACATGCGCGAACGCCGGATCAGATGAAGCCGTGGGCATGACTACTGGTCCGACCTCAGCCAAGGCGGTGGCGGCGCATCGATCCTGGCGAGCTTCGAGGGAACCGGACCGAACCGATCGGTGTTTCCTTCCTGCCAATCTCGCCACGCCTCGGTGAGCTCCTCCTTGCTGCGGGCGACGAAGTTCCACCACATCTGGATCCGATGCTCAAGTGGCACACCGCCGAGCACCATCATCCGGGCGTCTGAGCGGGTTTCGATCGGCAGGACCTCGAGCCCTCCGGGAACGAGCGCGAGCCAGCCTGGTTCGACGACCTCGGCTCCGACCTTGACCGGGGTGTCGATCGGCACGACGGCGTACTCGAACCTGCGGTCCGCCTCGATCTCGACCGAGCCAGAACCCATCGACAGGTCGATGCCGACGAGATCGGAGTCGACCGTGGCCGGAGATGCGACGCCGCCGGCCGAGCCGAGAATGACCGTTGCGGTCCCCGCAGCCAGATCCACCTGGGGCAGGTCCTCGTGGTGCTCGAAACGCGACCCGCCGTTCCTGGTCTCATCGGTTTGGGCGAGCCACATCTGGACACCCTGGATGCGGTCGGCGGTTCCCAACTCGGCGTGTGCGATCCCGCGCCCTGCGGTCATGAGGTTGAGCTGGCCGGGCCGGATCGGCTGTTCGGTTCCGAGGGAGTCACCGTGCAACGCCTCGCCCTCGAACAGCCAGGTGACCGTCGACAGGCCGATGTGCGGATGCGGTCCCACCTCCATCGGCGATGGGTCTGAGAAGTCGGGTGGAGCCATGCAGTCGACGAAACACCACGGGCCAACAGTCCGACGTCCTTTCGTCGGCAACACCCTGATGATGTCCAGTCCACCCACGGAGGTCTCCCGACCCTCGCGGACCACGACGCGCGCCAGAGGGTCGGCGCTCTCCGCTTCCACATCGGTTGGATCAACTGGACCGCTCACCGTCCACCACCATCAGTTCCTGCCGGCCACCATACGTAGGCCCATGTCCAATGCACATACGAACCACCCTTGTGTAGGTTCGATTCCCATGAGCACCGATACCGCCAGGGCCACGTATGTGGAGCCGAGCTTCGAGCGCGACACCAGATACATCACCACTCGGATCACCGCCGCCGGCAGTGACGGCTGGCCCGTCGAGACCGGCCGGTACCGGCTGATCGTCGCCCGGGCCTGCCCCTGGGCGCATCGGACGATCATCGTCCGCAGACTCCTCGGCCTCGAGGACGCCATCTCGATGGGCACGTGCGGGCCCACGCACGATGCCAGGAGCTGGACGTTCGACCTCGATCCCGGCGGTGTCGATCCTGTGCTGGGCTTCGAGCGGCTCCAGCAGGCCTACTTCACGTCTCATCCGGGCTACGAACGCGGAATCACCGTCCCTGCGCTCGTCGACATCCCCACCAGAGGAGTCGTCACCAACGACTTCCGCCAGATGACGGTGGACATGAACCTCGAATGGACAGATCACCATCGCGAAGGCGCCCCCGATCTGTATCCCGAGCAGCTGCGCCATGAGATCGAGGAAGTCGCAGAGCTCATCTACCGCGATGTCAACAACGGTGTCTACCGGGCGGGGTTCGCCGGCACCGCCGGGGCCTACGAGCGTGCCTACGGCCGGCTGTTCGACCGGCTCGACTGGCTGGAGGAACGACTCACTGCCCGGCGGTATCTGGTCGGTGAAACCATCACCGAGGCGGACATCCGACTCTTCACGACCCTCGTCCGATTCGACGCGGTGTATCACAACCACTTCAAGTGCAACCGGAACAAGCTGATCGAGATGCCGGCGCTCTGGGCATATGCCAGGGACCTCTTCCAGACCCCCGGGTTCGGCGACACCGTCGATTTCACCCAGATCAAGCAGCACTACTACGAGGTCCACACCGACATCAACCCGACGGGAATCGTGCCACTCGGGCCACGACTGGAGAACTGGGCGACACCGCACGGGCGAGAGGCACTCGGAGGACGACCCTTCGGGGAGGGGACGCCGCCTCCCCCGGTTCGTGAATCCGAGCGGGTCCCATTGGAGCACAATCCGGCCCTGGGCCGGCTTCCCGCCTGAGGCTCAGGGATACCTGTTCGGCGTGAAGTCGGGACCCATCAGTCTCGCCCGGTCGATAGCCACCTCGACGAACGCCAGCGCCGGGTTGTCGGCCGAGCCGAAGAACTGGGCGAGGTCGTAGCCGAATACTCCCGAGCTCCAGATCCTGTCGCGCTCGGTTTCCGGATGGACCGTCGCCGTTCCCCAGGCGGCGAGCTCTCCCGGTCCGCTGCCACCCACCGGCCAGTGGAAGCCGACCTCGGGGTTCTCGGCGATGTTCCTCAGCTTCTTCGACTCGGTCCTGGTGGCAAACCAAACCGACCCGTCCAAGTATCCCGGGGCGACGACCGAGACATGCGGCCTGCCGTTCCGATCGGCGGTGCCGAGATAGGTCAGCCAGCTGATCGCCTTGGCTGCTTCGACGAACTCGGGCCAATCCATGGGAACGATCATACGACCCGCAACGAGTCAACCGGTCGAGGCGCGTGCCGGCTCGGTGGTCGAAACCGCACCGGAGTTGGCGAAGAGCCACAACGCCATGCCAGTGGCAACTACGGCCGGCAGACCGATTCCGGCACGGACGGAGACGGCGTCGGCGATCGAGCCGTCGACGAGCGCCGCGATCGGGCGGACTCCGAGGAAGAAGACCGACCAGATGGCCATGATCCGCCCGCGGACGGACTCTTCGATCCGATCCTGGATCGCCGAGTTCAGAGCGGTGATCGCGCCGATGAAGCCGGCCCCTGCGACGGCGAGGGCGCCCAGCGCCACCCACCGGTTCGGGGCGAGCGACAGTGTCGCCATGCCGACCGCCAGCACGGCGAGGCCGTAGGACCCGCCGCGCTCCGCCTCGACCTTCTTGACGAACGAGCCCAGCCCGAACGCCGCAACGGCGGCTCCGGCGCCGAACGCCGCCACCAGCAGCCCGACGAACCCGCGATCTTCACCGAACAGGTCTGCGATCGCCGGGGTGAGGGTGTTGACCGGGTCGGAGCCGAATCCGATCGCCAGCGTCCCGACCAGCGGGACGAGGATGCGCCGGTCGCCGAATGCGATCCGGAAGGACTCGGCGATCGAGCCATCCGACCTCCCGGACATGTCGACTTCACGTTGACGGATCAGCGTGAGCACGATGATGAGCGGGAGAAACGACAGCGCGTTGACACCGAACGCCACACCGGCCCCGAACACCGCCACCACCCAACCCGCGACGGCCGGACCGAAGGCCCGGGCGAGGTTGAACGTGACCGAGTTGAGTGCAATCGCCTGCTTGAGATCCCCGGGCCGCACGAGGGCAGGCACCAGCGCCTGCAGTGCCGGAAGGCTGAGCGCGTATCCGGTGCCGATCACTGCAGTCGCGAGATAGATCGGAAGCGGGCTCGTGACGTTCTGCTCGCCGATCACCAAGATGGTGATGGCCAATCCGACTGCCCCCATCCAGGCCAGGATCTGGGCGGCCAGCAGCATGCGCCGCCGGTTGAGCCGGTCGCTCAGCTTCCCCGCCCAGAGCGTGAAGACCAGGATCGATCCGAACTGGATGGCTGAGATGAGGCCCACCTTCGTGTTCGAGCCGGTGATCTCGAAGACGAGGATGCCTGCGGCGATGTTCTGGAACCAGTTGCCGGCGTTCGAGAAGAGGTTGCCGAAGAAGTACGGGCCGAAACGCCGATCGACAACGAGTTCGCGCGCAGTCCTCGATTCTTCGTTGCCGGACATCAGTCTCCTTTACCCTTCGCAGTACCCATGAAACTCACTTCTCTGACCGCCGGCATGCCGATCCCGTGGGGTGGCGACCACGTCACCCACGTCTCCGAGGAGCTCGCAGCCGCATTCGATGCGGGCGACCGCCTCGTCGTGGTCCAGGACACCGGCGATCTGCTCCACATTCCCGAGCCCGTGTGGGAGACGGCGGCCGCCGCTGTACACGCCGCCACGACAGCGTTCGCCGGGCTGCGGTCCGTCTCCGATGACGCCGTGACGGCGTTCTACGAGGCTTTCGCCGACCGGCTCGAAAGCGACGACTCGTTCGCGCCCATCGCCGAGGCCAACGCCGCAGACATGGCCTCGGCAGCGGCGCGGGGCCGCTCGACCACTCGCCTGGAGCTGACGCCACGGATGCGCGCCGACATGGTCGACGGGCTGCGTTCATGGGCCGCGACGCCATCCATCCGCGGCCGGATCACCCAGACCGTCCAACACGAGGGTTGGAAACTCGATCAGGTGCTCGCCGGGGTGGGGCCGGTGGGTTTCGTCTTCGAGGGCCGCCCGAACGTCTTCGCGGATGCGACCGGAGTCCTCAGATCGGGGAACTCGGTCGTCTTCCGAATCGGGTCGGACGCACTCGGCACGGCCCGGGCCATCGTCGAACACGCACTCACACCGGCACTGGAGGCGTCCGGGCTGCCACCGGGCGCCGTGAGCCTGGTCGACTCGGCCGAACGATCAGCCGGATGGGCGATGTTCTCGATGCCCGAGCTCGCCCTCGCCGTGGCGCGAGGATCGGGTCGCGCCGTGTCCCAACTCGGTGCCGTCGCCAGACAGGCAGGCATCCCGGTCAGTCTCCACGGGACGGGCGGGGCGTGGATCGTCGCAGACACCGACGCCGACCCGTCCAGGTTGCAGGGGGCAGTCGTGCACTCGCTCGATCGAAAGGTCTGCAACACGTTGAACACCTGCTGCATCACGAGAGCCGCCGCCGCCAAGCTGATTCCGCTGTTCCTCACCGCCCTCACGGAGGCGGCGCGACGCCGGGGCACGAATCCCAAGCTGTGGGTCGTCGACTCGCAGGCCGACCTGGTGCCACCGGAGTGGTTCGACGAGGTCGAGCTCTCGAGGGCCGAGGGCACGGTGACCGAGCCGGGCACGTCGACGCTCAGATGGGACGATCTCGGGCGCGAATGGGAATGGGAGTCGAGCCCGGAAGTCACCCTTGCGATCGTCGAAGACGTGGAGCACGCCGTCGAGCTGTTCAACACGCTCAGCCCGCGGTTCGCCGCCAGCCTCATCAGCACCGACACGGATCGGGTCGATCGGTTCTTCGACGCCATCGACTCGCCTTTCGTGGGTGACGGCTTCACCAGATGGGTCGACGGCCAGTATGCCCTGGACAAACCTGAGCTCGGGCTTTCGAACTGGCAGTTCGGACGGCTCTTCGGTCGAGGCGGCATCCTGAGCGGTGACTCGGTGTTCACGGTACGGAGCCGCGCCACGCAGTACGATGACGAATTGAGGCGATGAAGTCTCGATTTGGACGATTCTCGGTTTCACCCCTGCAACATGGGAGGGCGATTGCCGATAGGGAATGGGTGACACCAGACTTGGTGTTCTCACAGGTAGAACAGAATGGAGACGACAATGACCGACACTCGCCAAGGAACCATCGTCGTCGACGAGTTCCTCGAGAAGCACGGCGCAGTTCTACCGGCCCACATCATCGACTTTGCGCTCGACGTGAGATCCATCTTCGTCGAGATGGAAGAACGCAGCACCGTCGGCGTCTGAGCGGCAAGAACTCACACAAGAAGGGCAGACCATCGGTCTGCCCTTCTGCGCGTTCGGGGGACGCTTGAGCATCGCCCGTGCCGTCGAACGCCTGGCCGGAAGTCACCGGATCCTCGTCTTCACGGGAGCGGGGATCTCGACCGAGAGCGGGATACCGGACTTCCGCGGCCCTGACGGGCTGTGGACCAAGGTGGACCCCGACGACTTCACGATCGACCGCTACGTGCAGAGCGAAGAACGTCGGATCCAGGGTTGGCGCATGCATGCCGACGGCGCCATGTGGGGCGCCCGATCCGAGATAGACCCGAACCCTGCCCACCTGGCCATCACCGACCTCTGGAATGCGGGTCTCACTGCGGGCGTGATCACCCAGAACGTCGACGGGCTCCATCTCGTCGCCGGGCTCCCCCGCAGCGCCATCTCCGAGATCCACGGTGACGTGCGCCGGGTGGTGTGTCTCGGTTGTGCCGCCGAACAGGAGATCGAACCGGTGCTGGAACGAGTCGACGCCGGCGAACAGGATCCACCATGTCTGGCATGCGGGGGGATGCTCAAGCCCGCCACCGTCATGTTCGGGGAGCTGCTATCCCCGACGGAGATCGCCAAGGCCGAACGGTTCAGCCGGCAAGCCGACGCGGTGTTGGTGGTCGGATCGACCATCTCGGTCTATCCGGCTGCAGACTTCCCCCTGTCGGTCCGCAGGCGTGGCGAGCCGATGGTGATCGTCAACCAGGGTCGAACCGACCACGACGCCTGGGCAGATGTCAAGATCGACGGCCTTGCAGGCGAGGTCGTCCCCGAGATCGTCGAACGGCTCACCGCTCGAACCTGAAGGCCGAACGACGACCACTCGCGGTCTCCCCCACGTCAGTCGCCGGGCGCGTACACGGCGAAGCCGTCGACCTCGCCCAACAGGATGTAGTGCGTTTCGATGGCACGTCCGATCTCGCGGGTGAAGTGGTTGGAGTTCGGGAACGTTCCTCCGGCCCCGAGGCGATCGAGCAACACGATCCGGTCGTAGGATCCGCTGCTGATCTGGGAGACCAGATAGCTCCGAGCCATCTCGCCGCTCTCGCCGGGCAGGCGTTGCACCATGTAGCTGTCGAGCAATTCGGGCAGCTCCCCCATCGCAACGACGATCCCCGGATCCTCTGAGAGGATCCGGCTGCCATCGGGAATCAGCGCCGGGCCGATCCTGACGGGCGGCGCCTGTGATCCGGTCAGCTGCAGCGAGTCGACGGCGCCCATTCCGCCCAGTATCAGCAACGCGACGACGAGCAACCCGGCCATTGACTTCGTCCCCGCATCGTGTTGGTCGGTTCCGACGCCGACAGCCAGCAGGATCGAGGCGAGCGCCGCCTGGTCGACCAGGTGGTTCGCACCGACCCCCGAATCACGAAACAGCACGACGACCAGAACCGTCGATATGACCGCTGCCAAGTCGAGTTCACGGTGTCGGACGCGGCGGTTCGAGAACCACGCTGCGAAGCCGATCGGGATGACAGGCGCCGTCGACAGCACCGCTCTGAACGCCCGCTCCGGCGCGTGCGACGTCGATTCCAGAGTGGTCGACCCGGCGAAGAGGAGGCGCAGCGTGTCGAGATACCGACCATCGCTCATCACCATGATGAGTGAGAAGATGCCCAATCCCGTCACCGCACCAGCCGCCAAGTACCAGCCGAGCGCGGCGCGATCGCTCCACAGGAGCACGATGATCGCCGGGATGATCCACCCGGCCGTCGGTTTGGAGAACACCGCCAGCGACGTGCAGGTGCCGGCGAGGATGAGCGCCGTTCGCGACGGAGAGGAACGCGCCAGCGCGAACGATGCGAGGACGAATCCGAGCGCCACCATGTCCTGACGAATCGATGTCGCCACGGAGAAGACCTCCGGGGTACCGAGCGTCACGGCTCCGGCGATCGCCGCCCACGTCCGGGTCACGCCGTAGGTTCGGCAGATCCAGAAGACCAGACCCGCACAGGCGAGGGCGAACGCCGAAGTCATGATCCGACCGCTCACGAACAGGTCGTTGGCCGGAACGTCGATACCGGCGTGGATGAGTGTCGGGATCGGCGAGAACCGGGTCCCACCGATGATCGGTGGGTCGAAGAACGGCGGATCCAGGCGGCCACTCTGAAAGTGTCTCGTCAGAGCGAGCTGCGTTCCCGACACGTGGTTGATCCCGAAACGGTCCTGCAGGTGGACCACGGCGGTTGCGATCACCGCCAGCATCATCGCCGGGAACGCCCACGCCGCTGCCCGCTCGAGTCGGTTGTACATCGATCACCCCAACGGCGCAGATCTCACTGATCGCGCACCCCACCGATGCTATCCGAGCCCTGGCAAAGTCTGCCCAGGGAGATCACCGACACTGGCAGAGTGCTCTCTCACGCCTGGCAAGCCAGGCCCGGGGGTGTGGGGGTCGCCCCCCTAGCAAATCACTGGAGGCGCAGGGCGACCACCGTCGCCACACAGTCACCAGACCAGCGACGCTGCCAACATGCACTCACACGCGTGGCAAGCCAGGCCCGGGGGTGTGGGGGTCGCCCCCCACAAATCACATGCCACCCGCAACCGGGACCAGCGACGCTGCCAACAGCCGCTCACACGCGTGGCAAGCCAGGCC
>JAHEDH010000013.1 GCA_024641285.1 bacterium
CCAGCGACTCGTTCTCCTTCGGAACCATCAGAAGCGCCACCGCTCCGAGGAGCGGCAGGAACACGATGAGGCTCAAGCCCCATCCGCTCTCAAACAGTTCCATTCTTCTCTCCCTCTCTCACTTCAAACTTCTCGATTTCGTACGGTTGCAGGTTCGGGTGCTCGGTCACTGAAGGATCACCACCACGACGACCAGGACGAGCGCGCCGATGACGACACTGGTCGCATACTGTTGCACCCGGCCGGTCTGCAGCTTCCGGAGCGACGATCCGGCGGAGTCGGCGACTGCCGACAGGCCGTTGAAGATGCCATCGATGCCACGCTGATCGAGTCCGCCGTAGACGAACCGTCCTGCGTAGCGAACCGCACCAGCGACCCCGTTGACGATGTTGTCGAGGACGTAGGTGTTGAACCAGTCGGTTGCTCGTGCCAGCGGCCCGCCGGTGAACCCGACCAGTCCGAGCGCAGCATCGTCGATGAAGTACTTGCGCCGCAGCAGCGGATAGAGCAGGGGAATCTCGAGGCGGTCGCGCGCGAGCTGGGTCTCGGCGTCACGCCCGTAGAGCAGCCACCCGATCGCGATGCCGCCAAGCCCGGCGGCGAGGCCGTAGGCGGCCAGCGTCCAGTCGATCGCCTCGGGGTGATGGTCACCCATCGGCACGATGCGGGCGCCGAGCCACTCGGTGAAGTTGCCGAAACTCCCCAGCTTGACACCGGGGATGTTGAGGAACCCGGCAATGGCGGATGGGATGGCGAGGAGGATGAGCGGCGTCGTCATGATCGCCGGCGACTCGTGGGGGTGGCCGTGCCCCTTGTAGGTCCCGAAGAAGGTGAGTGCGACCGCCCGAGTCATGTAGAAGGCGGTGACGAATGCTCCGGCGATGGCGATCCACATGTAGGCGACGTACCCCTCGTAGTCGAGGGTGGCGAGTATCTCGTCCTTCGAGAAGAACCCGGCGAAGGGGATGATGCCGGCCAACGACACCGAGCCGATCACGAACGTCCAGAACGTCTTCGGCATGTCCTTTCGCAAGCCTCCCATGTCGGACATGTTGTTCGAGTGGACTGCGTGGATGACCGAGCCTGCTCCCAGGAACAACAGCGCTTTGAAGAAGGCGTGGGTGAACAGGTGGAACAGACCGGCCGTGTATCCGCCTGCTGCGACGGCGGTCATCATGTAGCCCAGCTGGGACACGGTGGAATACGCCAGCACCTTCTTGATGTCGTCGGCCACCAGCGCGAGCAGACCCATGGCGAACAGCGTGATGACACCGATCGGGATCATCCATTCACGGATCCCGTTCTCCTCGGCGAAGGCTTGATAGAGCGGGAACGTGCGGGCCATCAGATAGATACCGGCCGTGACCATGGTTGCGGCGTGCATCAGTGCTGACACAGGCGTCGGGCCGGCCATTGCGTCGGGGAGCCATATGTGCATCGGGAATTGCGCCGACTTACCCATCGCTCCGAAGAACAACAGCAGGCCTCCGGCGAATGCGACGGCACCGAGCGCCTCGCTGTGTGCTGCGGCGGCCTCGCTGATGGCCGGGAACGAGAAGTCTCCGATCGACATCCCGACGAGGATTGCGCCGAGGATCAGGCCGACGTCGGCGACCTTGTTCGTCAGGAATGCCTTGTTGCCTGCCTTGACGTTCTCGAGATCCTCCCAGTAGAAGCCGATCAGGAGATACGAGGCGAGTCCGACGCCCTCCCAGCCGATGATCAGCTGGATGAGGTTGGGCGCACCCACCAGGATCAGCATGGATCCGGCGAACAGCGAGAAAGCGGCAAAGAACCATGGAACCCTGCGATCACCGTGCATGTAGCCCACGGCGTAGGTGAACACCAGGAGACCCACGAACGAGACGACGAAGTACATCATGATGCTGAGCCCGTCGACCATCCATCCGAGCTCGAAGATCATCTCTCGTCCCTGGAACCGCCCGATGTTGGCGATCTCGAAGTGGACCTCGCGAACGATGCCCTCGGTCATGTTCTGGAAGAACAGCACCGAGGCCCAGACCAGGTTGACCGCCATCGCACCGATGGCGAACTCGGCACCGTCGTTCCTCATGCGCTTGCCGAGCCAGATGATCAGCAGGAACGCCACGAACGGCGAGATGAGCATGATCCCCGCCGTGTCGGCAAAGAACCCACCCTCCGAGAAAGAGCCGCCATGGGCACCCTCTTCGGCCGCAAGCACGAGAAAGTCGATCACGCTGCGGCCTCCTCTCGCAGTTCACGGTTCACAGTGGACAGTTCACAGTTCTCCTGGGGTCGCACCTGCAGCACCGAAGGGCTGACGCCAGGCCGACTGTCATGCCGGGCGCCGAGAGTCAGGTGAGCCAGAAACTGTGCACCGTGAACTGTGAACCGTGAACTCATAGCCATCAGAACTTCATCAGGTTGTACTCGTCGACATTTGCAGACTGGCGGTTGCGGAAGATCATCAAGACGATGGCGAGACCGATCCCTACCTCGGCGGCGGCGATGGTGATCACGAAGATCGAGAACACCTGGCCGATGGCCTCGCTGGTCCGGAGATAGGCCTCGAAAGCGATGAGGTTGATGTTCACGGCGTTGAGCATCAGTTCGACCGACAGCAGGATCATGACGGTGTTGCGCCTCACGAGCAGCCCGTAGGTGCCCATCGAGAACAACAGAGCCGCAACGACGAGGAACTGGTTCACCAACATGGTCCAACCTCCTCCGTCAGTCGGCTGCCCCACGCCCCACGCCCCACGCCCCACGCCGGCGTGCATCGTGTCGCGTGCTGCGTGGTGCGACGAACTCTCATACCGCTCCCCTCTCTTCCTCTTCCAGGGGGGTGAGGTCCCGGCGGGCGATGGTGATGCCGCCGACGAGGGCGGCCAGCAGCACGAAGCCGACGATTTCGAACGGCAGGACGAAGCGGCCGATCAGGGACTCGGCGAGTGTCACCGTGTCGGTCGGTGTGCCGACATCGGTCAGTTGATCGGACCCGAAGGCCTGGAGCGATGTGTAGGCGAGCAACACGAAGAGGCTGAGCGACACGACGGCGGCCAGCGGCCTCGCCTTCGGGTTGTCGAGTCCCGGCTCGACGTTGAGCGGCGCCCGCGTGATCATGATGCCGAACAGGAACAGGACGATGACGGCGCCGATATAGACCAGCACCAGCGTCCATGCGACGAACTCGGCGGACATCATCAGGAAGAGCCCGGCCGTGCCGGCCAGGGTCGCCACCAGGTACAAGGCGGCGTGGACGACGTTTTGCGACGTGACCACCCTGAACGCCGACGCGACGACGGCAGCCCCTATGGCCAGATACACCCAGTTCACGGGCTCAGACAGCCAGTCGGCGAAAGTCATCTCGCTCGCTCCGCTCGCTCGATGACGCTTCCGGCTTCCGGCTTCCGGCTTCCGGCACGGGGCTGGGAGCTGGGAGCTGGGAGCTGGGAGCTGGAGACGAAGTCGACCATCATGACTCCAGCGCCGGGGCGTCGGGGACGGTGGTGAGCCAGTTCTGGAGACGGTCCTTGTCGTGGAGCATCTTGCCCATCGACAGCTCGGAGTACTCGTAGTCGGGACTCCAGAAGAGCGCGTCGAACGGGCACACCTCGACGCAGATCCCGCAGTACATACAGAGGGCATAGTCGATGTCGAAGCGATCGAGCTCGGAGCGGACCTTCACCCTGCCGCCAGGCGTCTCGGGCTGTTTCTCTTCTTTGTGGCCCTCGATGTAGATGCACCAGTCGGGGCACTGCCGGGCGCAGAGCATGCACACCGTGCACGCATCTTGGTCGAGGGCGATGACGCCACGGGCTCTGGCGTGTGGCTCCTCCTTGACCTTCGGGTAGTTGACGGTCTTGAGGTTCTTCTTCGGCTGGAAGAGGGTCTTGATCATCGTCGTGAACGTGACCTTGAGACCGGTCAGCATCCCGCCGCCCGGGATCGTCGGCGTAGCCATCAGATCACCACCTTGAGGATCGCAGTCGCAACGATGTTGAGGAGCGCCAACGGGATGAGGAACTTCCACGCCAGCGTCTGGAGCTGATCCTCGCGGAGCCTCGGGAACGTCCATCGGAACCAGATGATGATGAACACGAGGACCGCGACCTTGGCGATCAGGATGATCGGGCCGGCCCACTGGAGCACGTCGTCGGGCACGAACGGCGCCCAGTAGCCACCGAGGAACAGGGTCGCGGCGATGGCTGAGAGCGTGAACATGTTGGAGAACTCGGCGAGGAAGAAGAACAGGAACCGGAAGCCCGAGTACTCCGTGAGATAGCCCATGACGAGCTCGGACTCGGCGATCGGCATGTCGAACGGCGTGCGCGTGAGCTCGGCGAGCGCAGCGATGAAGAAGATGCCGAACCCGATCAGCTGCGGGATGACGAACGGCATGCCACCGGTCCAGCCGGTCTCCGAGAACCATCCCGCCTGGGCCTGGACGATCCCGTCGAGGCTCATGGTGCCTGCCATCACGACGACGCCGACGGTGGCGAGCACCAGCGGGAGCTCATAGGCGATGAGCTGACCAGCGGCGCGAAGTCCCCCGATCAGCGAGTACTTGTTGGCCGAAGACCAGCCAGCCATGAGAACGCCGATCGTGGAGACCGACGAGATGGCGAGGGCGTAGAAGATGCCGATGTCGAGGTCCTGGACGATCAACCCCGGACCGAAAGGCACAACGACGAACAGCGCAACGGTTCCGAGGAGCACGAGTGCCGGGGCGAACTTGAAGACCGGTTCGTCGGCGTCCTCGGGAATGAGGTCTTCCTTCTGGAAGAACTTGATGCCGTCGGCGAGCAATTGGGCCCAGCCCCAGCGCCCACCTGCGAAGTACGGCCCGACGCGGTTCTGCATCTTCGCCGACAGCTTCAGCTCGGCGAACCCCACTGCCAGCCCGGCGACCGGGATGAGCGTGGCGATGATCACCACCTTCCCGAGCAGCACCACCCAAAAATTGTCGAGGAGAGCTTCCACTCAGTGGACCTCGGCTCGCGTGTGGGTGGTTGACAGTCGACAGTTGACAGTTGACAGTTGAACGCTGCCAGGCCACGGACAGGACGTGAACCGTGAACCGTTCATCGGTCTACGTCTCCGAGCACGAAATCGAGGGAGCCCATGATCGCGATGATGTCGGGGACGAGAGCGCCTTCCAGAATCCACGGCAGGAAGGATATGTTCGAGAAGGACGCCGACCGAATCTTCAGCCGGTACGGCCCCTGGCCCCCGTCCGACACGAGGTAGTAGCCCATCTCGCCCTTCGGATTCTCCGCCGCGACGTACGCCTGCCCAGCCGGCACCTTGATCACCTTCGGGACCTTGGCCTGGAGCGGCCCGGACGGGATGCCGTCGATTGCCTGCTTGATGATCTTGGCGGACTCGCGGATCTCGGCCAGGCGGACGTACCAGCGATCCCAACAGTCGCCGTTCTCCCCGACGGGCACGTGGAAGTCGAACTTGTCGTACGGCAGGTAGTCGTCCGTCTTGCGGATGTCGTAACGCACGCCCGAAGCCCGCAGGTTCGGCCCCGAGACCCCGTATGCGGCTGCGACCTCCGGTGGCAGGATGCCGATGTGCTTGGTCCGGGCGAGGATGATCTCGTTGCCGGCCACGAGGTCTTCCAATTGGTCGGCGGCGTGGAGGACTTCGTCCATTGCGACGCTCGTCTCGGCGAGGAATCCCTTCGGGAGGTCCTGGACGACCTTGCGCTGGGTCGAGCCCGACCCGGCCGCCGGCTTGACGCCGCCGATCCGATTGAAGTTCGGATGGAACCTGCCACCCGTGACGCTTTCGAGAAGGTCGAGCACCCGCTCGCGCTCCCGCAGAGCGAAGAACAATGGAGTGGCGGCGCCCAACTCGAGCGGATACGAGGCCATGAACACGAGATGCGACGAGATGCGGGCCATCTCGGTGAGGATCAGCCGGATGTACTGCGCCCGTTCTGGGGCTTCGATGCCCATGAGCCGCTCGGCCGCAACGATGAAGGGCACCTCATTCGCGAAGCCGGACACCCAGTCGATCCGATTGACGAGGGCCGTGACCTGCGGATAGGTTCGGACCTCGGCCAGCTTCTCGTAGCCGCGGTGCATGTAGCCGATGACGGGCTGGACGTCGTATGCACGCTCGCCGTCGACCTTGGCGACCAGACGGAGCACGCCATGGGTAGACGGGTGCTGCGGCCCGATGTTGAGGGTCATGTCGGCGGTCTCGATCTCGACGGAGACCGCGACCTCAGAGAGATGCCTGATGATGTCTGGATCGGTTGTGATCGTCATGGTCGCTTCGCTCCCGTTTCACGTCCCACGTTCCACGTCACACGTTTCAGATCGCTGATCATGCTTCGGGGTTCTCCGTACTGGGGGCGTCGGGATCGGCGTCTTCGTCCTTCGCTGGCATGGCCTCGACGTCGACACTGCCTGGCCACGGCTTCACTTCACGGCTCAACAGCGGATAGGACTTCTGGAGCGGATATCCGACGAATCCGTCCGGCAGATAGAGGTTCTGCAGGTTGGGATGGCCCTTGAAGTCGATCGAGAACATCTCGTGGGCCTCGCGCTCGTGCCAGTCGGCCCCGGGGAACACCGACACGAGGCTGTCGAGCACCGGCTCGTCCTTGCCGATGTCGGTCGAGAACGTCACGCGCTTGCCCTCCATCAGTTCGGTGAGGGTGCAGAGCACTTCATATCGCTCTTCTACGTCGCCTTCGAGGGGATCACCGACGGCGACGTCGGTAGCCCAGTCGATGGCGGAGAGGAACGAGAAGTAGACGAGGCCGAACTCGTCACGTGCCTGCTTGATCGCTTCCGCCCAGTTGGACGGGTCGACGGTCACCTTGGCGGTTCCGACGGCCTCGGCCACTTCTCCACCCACGAAGGCGGCCACATCGGCAGCGAACCGTTCGATCGGACTCCGCTCTGCCGACTCGCCCTGCTCCGGTTCTTGTTGTTCGGTGTCAGGCGGGCTGGCGGTCACGAGTGTTCCACTTCTCTTTGACGTCTTCGCCCTGGATCTTCTTCTGAAGCATCACGATCCCGTCCATGAGCGCCTCGGGCCTCGGCGGGCAGCCCGGAATGTACACGTCGACCGGGATCAGTTGATCGACACCCTTGGTGACCGAATACGAGTCCCAGTAGGGGCCACCGCAGTTCGAACACGATCCCATCGAGATCACGTACTTCGGGTCGGGCATCTGGTCGTAGAGGCGCTTCACCGAAGGCGCCATCTTGTCGGTGACCGTGCCGGCGACGACCATCAGGTCCGCCTGGCGGGGCGACGCCGGCAGCGGGATGATGCCGAAGCGCATGAAGTCGTAGCGTGGACCCGACGCCGCCATCATCTCGATGGCACAGCACGCCAGACCGAACTGGAACATCCACAGCGAGTACTTGCGGGACCAGTTGAGCAGCGCCGAGACGGGCTTGGGCACGCCGAACTTCTGAACTACTCCCATGCGAGCACCCCCTTCTTGATGGCGTATACGAGCCCCTCCACGAGAGTGAGCATGAACAGCACGATGGCGATGACCCCACCGACGCCCAGGGCTTCGGCGTGGATCGCCCAAGGGAAGATGAACACCGCTTCGACATCGAAGATCACGAAGAGCAGACCGAAGATGTAGTAGCGGACGTATGTCTGGGACCACCCGGATCCGACCGGGTCCACGCCGCACTCGTAGGTGAGCTTCTTGGCAGGCGTCGGGTTCGACGGGCGGATGACGGAAGCGACGCCGAGGATCGCCAGGACGAGGAGAACGCCAACCGCAGCGAAGGCGCCGACCGTGATGTACTCCTGGAAATACTGGCTCATTCCGCTCCGGGACTCGGGTGGTGGCGAGTATAGAAACACCGGCGTCGACTTCACACTCAACCCCGTCACCTCGTTCGGCGGGTGATTCCGGCATGCAAAGCCGGAATGTCGCATAGTCTGAGTACGTGGACGACAGAATCCGGATGGACACCGTCGGGGGGTCAGAAGGCCTGCGGGCGCCCGGCCGAGCGGCCCGTCCGCTCCTGACCGTCGTCGTGGCCCTGGCCGTCGTGGCATTCGGGCTCGTCACGGCCCTCGGACCGGATCGCGCCCCGCTCGATCCCGAAGCGATCGATCCCGGCGCTGCACTGATCGAGCCCGAGATCGAAGCGGGATTCAGGGTGGTCGCGCAGCTCGATGACGGGCCGTGGGATCCGTTCCGAATCGCGGGCGCGTATCTCTTCATCGGTGACGCTCCGACGGTCATCACCGACGCCGACGAGGTGTTCGAGGTCGACCTCCCCGAACTCGAGGTGCTCTTCGGCGCAATCGATGCCGGTGCGGAGTCCATCGCCTTCGGCAGGACGCCTGATGGGCCGGCGCTCTGGAGATCCACGGACGCCCGAACCTGGGAGATCCAGCGACTGCCGTGGGACGGCACGGTGAGGGCCGGCGCGCTGATCGACGGCGAGATCGTCCTCATCGGAATCGCCAGCGACGGCCCCTCGTTCACCTATGTCAGGGCGACCGAAACCGAGGGCGGCTGGCTGGTCATCGAGACGACTCGGATTCCCGACACCGGGCTCATCTCGGTCCCCGGAGGCTTCGTAGGTCGCGGCAACGCCACCGACGGCACGGGGTACGGCTACCTGTACTCCGACAACGGCCTCGACTGGATCTACCAGTCCGACCGGGCTGCAGCCGGATCTCGAACTGCCGGTCAGATCCCGTCGTTCGTGGTCGAGACCGAGGATTCGCCGCTCCTGACGCTTCCCGGCGACGACCGGGTGTTCGCTCCCCCGGCGTGGCCCGTCTCCGGATTGTGGCTCGAGGGCGACGTGCTCTGGGTCCAGACACCGGACTCCGCCTGGTCGTCGTACGACGGCGAGTCCTGGACGGAGTTTCCCATCGATGCCTCGACCGGCGTCGGCAACGGGTATTCGGTGCTGCTCCCCGTCGGGGACGTGGCCCGGCTCGCCACCTCGCTCGACAACCGCGTCACCCTGCTCCGATGGGATCCCGGCTCAGTGAGGGGCTGACGGGGCGCCTCACGCCTCACGCCTCAGGCGATCTGCCCGCCAAAGCGTGCAGCGTGCAGCGTGGACCGTGCAGCGATCTAGGGTTCGGCGACGATGAACGCTTCCCTCGCAAACCTCGTCGCCGAACTCGAACACCGGCTCACGGGGTCGAGCCCCGTCGAGCCGCTCCCACCGGCGCTGTCGGCAGAGATCCCCGAGGCGGACACCTATGTACTGGCGCTCTTCGACGGGCTGGGAACCGGTCAACTCGACCATCGATCCGCCGCCGGGCTGCGCGGCTCGCTCGTCGGCGACGTGGCGGCTCCGTTTCCGTCGACCACCACGGTGAGCATGGCGACCGTCGCGACTGGGGCGCACCCGATCACCCACGGCACGATCGGCCACCAGATGTGGATACCCGAGCTGGAACGGGTCGTGAACGTGCTCAAGTGGCGGACCCCGTTCGGCGAGCCCGTGGAGATCGCCACGACCGACTGGCTGCCCTCTCACAATCTCTGGGAGCGCCTCCGTGGTCACGGAGTCGAGGCGATCACCGTTCAGCCGGGCCAGTTCTCCACGTCCCCGCTGACCCGAGCGCTCTACCGCGGGGCGCGGTTCGAGCCGGTCTACACCGACGGTGAGAGGATCGATGCCACCGTCCAACTCGCAGCAGTGCCCAACCGCCTGGTGTTCGTCTATTTCGCAGAGGTGGACTTCGCCGCTCATGTATACGGCCAGCGATCCCCCATGTACGCAGACGCGCTCGGGGGCGCCGATCGCGCCTGGACCGAGCTCGCCAACCGACTGCCATCGAGTGCGGTGATGGTCGGAACGTCGGACCACGG
Organism: bacterium; assembly: GCA_024641285.1. Taxonomy (GTDB): domain Bacteria; phylum Actinomycetota; class Acidimicrobiia; order Spongiisociales; family ZC4RG35; genus JAHEDH01. Next base: position 9,818 of record JAHEDH010000013.1, read on the forward strand.
GCACGTCGACTTCGACGACTCTGCCAAGACGCTCATCCGCCATGCCCGCTACGACGACTTGACCTTCTACGGCGACCCGAGAGCCCTCTACGTCAGGGGCGAGATGGGGGCCATCGAAGAGCTGGCGACCGAAACCGGCGCCAGACAGGTCGCACGGTCTGATGTCCGTTCGATGCTGGGTACCGGCCCGGAGCACCCGGAACTGGATGCCCGGCTCCCGGACGCGTTGCTCCTGGCGCCACCCGACCGGATCCTCCTCCCCCGCGGGATGGACCGCCGGCTCGTTGGCTACCACGGAGGCGACACCCCGGCTGAACGATCGATCCCGCTCCTCGTCACGGGCGGCTGAACCGACATTCAGCTCCGATCCACGTCCCATTTGCACTACCCACGTAGTGGAAATAGATTTTCACTACCGCCATAGGGTTTACACGGTTGGCGACCGTCGGACGAGGAGATCCCGAATGCCCAAGAAGTTCTCGACGCTGCTCGTGTCATGCGCATTGATCGTCACCGCGTGTGGCGGGACGGGCGCTTCTTCGTCCGACGACGACGCCAGCTCGGCGGCGGCGAGCTCGAACACGGATACCGATGCGTCACAGCTCGTCCTCTATTCCGGTCGCAGCGAAGAGCTGATCGGCCCGCTCATCGACCAGTTCACGGCAGAGACCGGGATCTCGGTGAGCGTGCGGTACGGAGGAAGCACCGAGCTCGCAACCACCCTCCTGCAGGAGGGCGAGCAGACCGACGCCGACGTCTTCTTCGCCCAGGACCCGGCGTCGCTCGGAGCCGCCAAGCCGCTCCTGGCCGAGCTCGATGCTTCGATCCTCTCGAGGGTGCCGAGCCGCTTTGCCGACGAAGACGGCAGATGGGTGGGGACCTCGGGCCGTGCCCGCGTCCTGGTGTACGACACGGACGAGATCGACGCCTCCGATCTCCCCGAGAGCCTCGAAGACCTCGTCGATCCGAAGTGGAACGGCCGTATGGGAGTCGCCCCCACCAACGGATCCTTCCTGGCGTTCGTCGCTGCCTTGATCGTCGACGAGGGAGAGGCCTACACGCTCGACTGGCTCGAGCGCCTCGCTGCCAACCAGCCCGTCGACTACCCGGGGAACGCTCCGATCGTGGCGGCCGTCGATGCAGGCGAGATCGACCTCGGCCTCGTCAACCACTACTACCTGCTGCGCCTCCAGGCCGAGGGGGCCGGCACCGGTGCAGCCAACCACTTCCTCACGGGCGGCGACGCCGCCAGCCTGGTCATGCCGGCCGGAGCCGGGATCCTCGCTGGAACCGACCAACCCGACAACGCACAGGCGTTCATCGAATTCCTGTTGAGCGATACCAGCCAGAGATTCTTCGCCACCGAGACCTTCGAGTTCCCGCTCGCGGCGGGGCTCGAGGCTCCCGAAGGCTTGCCTTCGATCGATGAGATCGGGACACCGGACATCGACCTGTCGGATCTCGCCGACCACCTCGAGCGGGCGACCGACCTCGTGACCGAGGCCGGCCTGCTGTGAGCATCGGACCGTGACCGCGCCGTCCGCCGTTCTCCCCTCCTCACCGGCGACCCAGCGCGGCCGCCCACTCAGCAGATGGTGGTGGGCGTTGGCAGCGATCGGGCTCGCCCCCACACTCATCCCGACACTCACCCTCGTGGGAAGCGTTCTGTCCGGAGACGCGGTGGCGAGCGTGCCCGCCGGCCGACTGGCAGAGTTGCTGGCCAACACCCTCTTGCTCGCGGTCTCCGTCACGGCCACCTCGGTGGCGATCGGCCTCGCGACCTCGTGGGTGACGACCAGAACCGACCTCCCGGCCGCCCGAACACTCTCGATCCTGGTGACCCTGCCGCTGGTGATGCCGTCATACGTCGTTGCACTCACCCTCCTGGGGGCAGGGGGACCGCGCGGCGTGATCACCGAACTCCTCGGGCTGGAGTCCATCCCGGCGCTCACCGGATTCTGGGGGTCGTGGCTGGCGCTCACCGTGTTCGCCGTCCCCTTCGTCCACCTCGGTGCCGTTCCGGCGCTCCGCAAACTGGACACCTCATTGGAGGAAGCCGCCCGCGGCCTCGGCTCGAGCCGATGGACCGCCTTCCGAACCATCACCGTCCCGCTCCTGCGCCCCACCATCGCCGCGTCCTCCCTGCTCGTCGCCCTCTACACGATCTCCGACTTCGGCGCGGTGTCACTGCTGCGCTACGACACCTTCACCCGGGCGATCTACGCCCAGTTCCAGGGCCGTATCGACCGACGGCCGGCCCTGACCCTCGCCGTCCTCCTGATGGTGGTTGCGATCGGCATCGTCGTGGCCGAGCGGAGGCTGCGAAGGAAGGCGACCTATCACAAGAGCCGCCCCGGACGCACCCATGTGCTGCAACATCTCGGTCCGATCGGCCGCAGCGTCGCCTATGTGGGGTTCGGCGCGCTCACCGCGGTGAGCCTCGTGATCCCCATCTCGGTCCTCACGGCGTGGGTCTTCCGCGGCCTCGGATCCGGCCAGGAACTCGGCGACATCTGGGCGGATGCCGCCAGATCGCTCGGTGTATCGCTGGCGGCGGCGGTCGCCGCAGCCATCGTTGCGATCCCGATCGCCGTGGTGATCGTCCGCGACCGGACGAAGACGGCGCCGGTCGTGGAGACAGTCACCTGGACGTCGTACTCCCTGCCCCACATCACAGTCGGCATCGCCCTGGTCACGTTCGCTCTCGAGGTCGCCCGGCCCTTCTATCAGACCTCGTTCCTCGTCGTCGTGGCCTATCTCGCGATGTTCCTCCCGATCACCGTGGGGACCGCCGCCGACGCGCTGAGACGGATCTCCCCCGACACCGAGGACGCCAGTCGCTCGCTGGGCAAGTCCGCCATCGCGACAGTGTTCCGCATCACCGTTCCACTCATGGCGCCGGGCCTCCTGGCGGGAGGAGCCCTCGTTTTTCTCACCGCCATGAAGGAGCTGCCGGCAACGCTCCTGTTGCGACCAAACGGGTTCGAGACCTTGGCGATTCGCATCTGGGCGACCACCGGCGAGGGCTTCTACACTCGCGCCGGTGCCGCTGCCCTGGTCCTGTTGGCAGTCTCCGCGATTCCCCTCACTCTGGTGACGCTCCGTGACCTCTCAGACTGAACATCCGCCGACCGAGCCCCTGGCGATCAGGGCCCGCGGCCTCGTCAAGCGATATGGCGATGCCACCGCGTTGGACGACTTCAGCCTCGACGTCTGGAGCGGCGGGATCTTGACGCTGGTCGGCCCCTCGGGGTGCGGAAAGACGACGTCGCTCAGGGTCATCGCCGGTTTCGAGGCGCCCGAACGCGGAACCGTCGACATCCGCGGCCGTCAGGTGGTCGGCGCAGACACGATGCTCCCGCCGGAGCGACGCAAGGTCGGCATGGTGTTCCAGGACTACGCCCTGTTCCCCCACATGAGCGTTGCCAGAAACGTCGCGTACGGCGTGGCGACCGACACCGAAAAACGCAGGCGCGTCCGCGATTCGATCGAACTGGTGGGCCTGGCGGGGCTCGAGGATCGGCTGCCCAGCGAACTGTCCGGCGGACAGCAGCAGCGGGTTGCGCTGGCCAGGGCGCTCGCGCCCAATCCCGATGTGATCCTGCTCGACGAGCCCTTCTCCAATCTCGACGCATCACTTCGCGACCGCGTCCGACGAGACCTGCGCGACATCCTCGTCGAAGCCAACGCCACCGCCGTCTTCGTCACTCACGACCAGGAGGAAGCCCTCGCCATGAGCGACATGGTCGCGGTGATGCATAACGGCAGGGTCGTGCAGGCAGCCACGCCCCGCGAGCTCTACACCTCACCAGCCGATGCGTGGGTCGCGGGCTTCCTCGGGGATGCCGACTTCATCCCGGGCCACGCCCATCAGGGCCGTGTCGACACGCCGGTCGGCACCTTCGCCACACCGCACGACGGAAGAATCGTGGTGATGATCCGGCCCGAGGACATCTCGGTCATACCCGACCCCGACGGGGATGCTGTCGTCGTCGACCGCGAGTTCTTCGGCCACGACCAGCTGATCACCGTCTGCCTTCCCGGCGGCACCCTCCTCAGGGCCCGGAGCGGGCCGGGAACCGTCGTCACGCCCAGCCAGCGGGTGTGGGTGAAGGTCGGGAGCGCAGTCACCTTTCCCGCCTGAGCGTTTCACGTCATACGTTCGTCTCACGCCTCACACCTGGAGCCGCACACCTCGAGGCGAAGGCGGCGCTCCCGAGAACGAGGAACACACACGCCGGATTCGTGGCCCCACCGGCGAAGTACCGTTGCGGGTGATGGACACGATCCTGGCAATCATCGCTGGTACGGCCGCCACGTTGTTCGCGATCGACCTCTTCGTCGACTACCGCAGAAGACCTCGACCGCACGTCGCCGCCTTTGCGACCGGAATCGCCATGTTCGCCGTGGCAACCATCGCGTTGGCGGTCGAACTCGCCACGGGTTGGACGTCGGCGAGCTACCGGACGTTCTTTCTCTTCGGCGCCGTCCTGAACATCCCGTTCCTGGCGCTGGGATCGATGTTTCTCGTGGTGGGCCCCAGGGCGGGCCACATCATGACGCTGCTACTCGCAGGATTCGCTGCCATCTCCACGACGCTGGTCGCAACCGTGCCGTTCGAGAACCCGCTGCCCGAGTCAGGCGTGCGCCCCGACGTGTTCCCCCCTCTGTCGGAGGGATTCGGGCCGCGCCTCCTCGCTGCCATCGGCGCCGGCACCGGCACCGTCCTCCTGGTCACGCTGGCCTTGGTGAGTGTCATCCGTTTTCGCAAGAAGAATCCGAGAATCGTCGTCGGGAACGGCTTCATCCTCGCGGGGACGCTCGTGGCCGGCTGGGGCGGCACGGGCCTGGCGATCGGTGAGAGCTCAGGATTCGTGCTGTCTCTGTTGGTCGCCTCGATCTTCTTGTGGGCCGGCTACCGGGTCACCCGTGGATCCCGACCCAAAGAGCCGGAGAAGCCGCGCATCGTCCTGTTGGGTCCGTCGACGGAGTCACCTGAGCGGGCACACGCCGAACTGCTCATCACCAGCCTCGAGCAGCGCGGCTACTCGGTGATCTGTCCGGCGCGAGACATCGAGGACTGGGGCCAGGTCACCTTCTCCCCGGCCGAGATGATGCGACAGACGTACCAAGCGATCGACGCAGCGGCGCTCGTGCTGGTCGACCTCACGCACGGCTACGGCGTGGTTGCCGCCGGGTACGCCAACGCCAAGCGAATCCCGGTCATCACCGCCTCACCGTCCGGCCAGCGCATTCCCCGCCCGATCCGGGGCATATCCGACCTCGAGATCTACTACCACTCACTTCCCGACATCATCGACCAGCTCGAGAGTGCTCTCCCGACCGACGCACCGGCCCCGGTCCCGATCGCCTGACCACCGACACCCAGGCCATCGTGGCGAGAGCGATCGACACCCCTGCCAGCACCAGGTGCACGACCTTGAACTGGATCGACGATGCCGCATCACCGAGCACCGAGGCGCCCGAGGTCACCCAGACCAGCCCCGTCACCACCGAGTAGACGCCGACACCGGCTCGCATCCAGCGCGACCCGGTCGCCAGACCGATGACGGCGACGAGCGCAACACCGAGAGACACACCGATTCGCGCCTTGGCGACGAGCGTCTCGTCGCCTGCCAGCAGGCCGATCCTCCCGCCCCACGTGATGGCCGCCCAGAGCCCGATCAGTGCTGCAAGCCTGACTTGTGAGATCATGAGGCAATGGTAGAAACCCGGACAGGCAAGCTCGTCGGCGTCGTCCTCGCCGGCGGGGCGAGTCGGCGCATGGGTACAGACAAGGCGCTGGTCGACGTCGGGGGAAGACCGATGCTGGCATGGGTGGTGATGGCCCTCGAAGCCGTCACCGACCGGCTCGTCATCGCCGGGCCCGAACGTGCCGGATGGACCCGTCACACGTTCGTCGGCGACGCCGGGGCGCTGCACCGCGGCCCGCTCGCAGGCGTCGCAGCTGCGATGCCGCACGTCGATCACGAGGACCTGCTGGTGGTCGTCGGAGTGGATCAGCCGTGGGTGCGACCCGAGACGCTCGAATCGATCATCGCCAGGTACGCCGAACGGCCGGTCGTGCCGGTGCCCGACGGGGTGCGCCAGACGACCTGCGCTGCCTACCCGGCGAATCTCGCCCTGGTCGCCACAAGAGAGCTGAACGCCGGCGGTTCGATCCAGTCGATGTTGGACCGGACCGCGTTCGATCCTTTCACGGAAGCCGACATCGCAGTCTGTGGCGAAGACGGTCGATCCTGGTTCTCGGTCAACACCGAGGCAGACCTCGCAGAAGGACTAGTCCTCTACGGCGCGCCCCTTCACAGATAGCATGTTGAGCCTATGGACCCGTCTGCCTTCCCATTGAGAGCCGTGAATCGCTGGTGGCGTGCCGCCATTGCCGATCAGGGCACCGCCGAAGAGGTACGTGACGACGACACCGGGCTCGCCGACGGCCTCGTGCTCGTCGCCATCGTCAGCCTGGTGCTGGCCCTCACGCAGGCTTCGGGATGGATCAGCTATGCCCTCGCCGTGCCCGTCGGCCTCGCCGTTGCCGCTCTATACGGGCTCACCCTGGCCATCACGACGAGATGGGTGAAATCGCAAACCACCTGGTGGGAGGCGACCACGGTGGTTTCGATCACGGGGCTGCCACTCCTCCTTGCCGTCATCCCCGTCGTCGGCGTGTTCATCGGCGGTATCGCCTGGCTCACCGCCTCGATCCTGGTCCTCCGCCACATCTCCTATCTGTCGATGAACGATGCCGCGCTCGCCGTCCTGCTGGCAATGGCCATCACCGTGATGATCTCCCTCGGTCTGGTCTTCCTGATCAACGCCGCGTTGTAGATCTCAGATCTGGAGATCTCCGTCCTCCTGCGGAACCGGGAAACGGCGGGTCTTGTCGAAGGACTGCCTGGGACGAACTGCCGTCTCCGAGCGCCCCATCCGCGCACGTTCACCGGATCCCTGCGCGACTCGACGGAGAGGGCTTCGACGCTCCGCGCACAAAGGTTGGCATGCTGACCGTGGCTGTTCACCTCCGCGATCGGCGGCGTCTCTTCGGTGGCGGGGGGATGTAGGCACCACTGTCCACCAGATCACCTCTGAGGAAGGCGACGGTCTCCTGCCGCTGCGGGGTCGTGAAGAATGTCTCGGTGTCGGCGAGTTCGACGATCCGCCCGGCCATCATCAGCCCGGAGCGCTGGGCGATTCGGCGCGCCTGGAAGATGTCGTGGGTGACGACGACAACGGTGGTACCCCTCTGGTGGTTCTCCGACCGGACGACATCTTCGATCAGTCCGACGTTGTACGGATCGAGATTGCTGGTCGGTTCGTCGAGGAGGAGGACTTCGGGTTCGACGATCAGGGCACGGGCGAGAGCGACCCGTTGGGCTTCGCCAGCCGACAGGGTACGGGCCGGCGCATGACCGAAGCCGGCCAGACCGAGCCGACCGAGCAGCGCATCCGTCTTCTCGCCACCGTGTCTCTCGCCGCGGATGCGGCCGCCGATTCGGACATTGGCCGCAACGCTGCGACGCAGCAGCACGGGTCGCTGGAAGACGGTGACGACTTTCCGGCGGAGATCGAGGGGGACGTCGTGTCCGACTTCGTTCCCCTTGTAGACCAGGCGCCCTTCGGTTGGCGCCTCGAGGAAGTTGAGGAGCCGCAACAAGGTGCTCTTGCCGGCGCCGCTCGGGCCCACCAGCGCCAGGATCTCACCGGTGCGGACCTGCATGCTGGGAACGTCGACGACACACCGGCCGCCGTAGCGGTGTCGCAGCCCGGTCAGCTCATAGGCGTTGGTCATGGGCCCCCTTGTCGGACTTGGAGGCGGTGGAAGAGGAAGTTGGTCAGGAAGGCGATGCCGAGGAGAACGATTCCGAGTGCCAGCGCCAGCGCGAAGTTTCCCTGACGGGTTTCGAGGACGATGGCGGTGGTCAGGACCCGAGTTTCTCCTTCGATGTTGCCCCCGACGAGCATCACCGCTCCCACCTCGGAGATGATGCTCCCGTAGGCCGCCACCACCGCTGCCGTGACCCCGATGCGGGCCTCGGTGAGGATGGTCAGTGCCACCTGCCGGTTGGAGGCTCCGAGGGCGATCATCTGCGTGCGCACGTCGGGATCGACACCCTGGACCGAGGTCATCGTCAGGCCAACGACCAGAGGGAAGGCGATGAAGGTCTGGGCCGTGATCATGCCTGTGGGGGTGAACAGCCAGCCGAGCCCGCCCAGCGGTCCCTGGTTTGACAGCAACAGGTATGTGAAGAGACCGACGGTCACCGGCGGAAGGCCCATGCCGGTGTAGATGACCGGAACGATCAGGGCACGGCCCGGCAACCGACGGGCCAGACCGACGGCAGCACCGATCGGGATCCCCGACACCAACGCAATGATGAGAGCCCCCAGCGTCACCTGGAGGGTCAGAGCGACCGTCTCCACCAATTCCGGATCCAGCTCTCGCAAGAGCCTGATGGCATCGACCAGTGCCCTTCCGATCGTCTCCATCGGTCAGAAGAGGAACGAATTGCGGGCGGCGACGGCGACGACTCTCACCGATTCCTCCACTTCTCGGAGTCGGGATAGAAGAGTGGCTGACCGAAGGCATCGACGCCGACTTTCTCGATCCGACTCTGCGTCTCGACCGAGGTGAGCCACTCCACGAACTGCTCGGCGAGCTCGGCGTCGATGTTGCCCTTGTCGGGATCGACCGGGATCACCCCGTACGGATTCAGGAGCGCGGGGTCGGCGTTCTCGGCGATCGACATCCCACCGACCAGCACCGAGAGGTTCGGGAGATTCGCCTGTTGGGACAAGTAGGTCCCGCGGTCGCTCAACGTGTAGGCACCAGTCTCGTTGGCGAAGTTGAGAGTGTCCCCCATTCCTTGGCCCAACGACTTGTACCAACCGGACCCGGTATCGGGGTCGATTCCGGCAGCCTCCCACAACGCCCTCTCCTTCGTATGCGTCCCACTGCTATCGCCCCTCGAAGCGAAGGTCGCCTGCGAGCCGGCGATGAGACCGAGCGCATCGGCAGCGACGGAGACGCCCTCGATCGACGCCGGGTCGTCCTCCGGTCCAACGATCACGAAATCGTTGTACATCACATCGAACCGCTCGGTGCCGTGACCCTCCGCCACGAAGGCATCCTCCAGCGCCCGGGCGTGCACCAGGATCACATCGGCATCACCGGCCTCACCCAACTCGATCGCCTGACCGGTCCCTGTCGCCACCACATCCACCCGGGCCCGGTATTCCTCCTCGAACGCCGGGAGGATCGCATCGAGTAGCCCTGAATCGGCTGTGGACGTCGTGGTGGCGAGGCGCAAGACGCCGACCTCGGATGACCCCCTCGAGCATCCCACCAGAGCCAGCACCACGACCAACAACGGACCGACCCGGCGACGCAATCTCTCTTCCTCAGCAGGCGTAATGACAAGTCATCATAACGATGTACGGGGAGCGGCCGTGTGCGGCCGGCGATGCGGTCTAGAACGTGCGAAGGTAGATCTCACGGATCGCCCGATCCGCCTCATCGCAGAAGACGAGCATCCGATCCACCTGATCACGACCCGCATCCGTGAGTCGGGCTCCGCCCCCCTCGGGACCCCCGGTCTGCGTATCCAGAAGCTGCATCCCCATCCGTTCTTCCATCTCGTGGACCCTCTGCCAGGCGACGCGGTAGGGCACACCCATCGCTTCCGCACCAGCGGTGATCGACCCCTGCTCATCGATGGCCGACAACAGTCGCATCCGCCAGCACGACGTCGCCACCTCACCATCGACTTCGAACCAGATGTTGAACCGAGGCTCCAACGTGGCTCCACCTCCCGGGTCACGCCCAGAGTACCTCGGCTCCGGCCACCCCTTCAGGGACAACTTGGTCAGGCGAGATCTCCGGTCTCGGTCTGGACGGCGTCGACCTCCTGAGAGCGGTCCACGGAACATCGGGCTATCCGCCGATGTAGGACATCTCGATCTTGGGGCGGCGCTTGGTGACTTCGGAGCGAATCTCCGAATAGCGGTCGGCACGTCCCGACCAGACCTCGGTGACGAGGGCATGCAGTTCGGCGTCATCGGCACCGTTTCGGATCGCCGCTCGCAGGTCCGTCCCCGCGACTGCGAACAGGCACGTGTAGAGCCGCCCCTCCGCCGACAATCGGACCCTCGTGCAGTCGGCACAGAACGGTTGTGTGACCGACGAGATCACGCCGATCTCGCCGGCACCGTCGGTGTAGCGCCACCGGTCGGCGACCTCACCTCGATAGTTCGCGTCGGCGGGCTCGAGCGGGAACTTCTCGCCGATGCGTTCGACGACCTCGGCAGACGGCACCACCGCAGCGGTGTTCCAGCCGTTGGTGGTCCCGACGTCCATGAACTCGATGAACCGCACGATGTGTCCAGTCCCGCGGAAGTGCTCGGCGACCTCGACGATCGAGTCCTCGTTGACGCCGCGCTTGACGACCATGTTGACCTTGACGGGATCCAGACCGGCCGCAGACGCGGCTTCGATGCCGTCGAGAACGGCGTCGACCGGGAATCCGACGTCGTTCATCGCCATGAACACCGAGTCGTCCATCGAGTCGAGGCTGACGGTCACCCGGTCGAGGCCGGCGTCAGCCAGAGCCTGCGCCTTGCGGGCCAACAGCGAGCCGTTGGTCGTGAGTGTCAGGTCTTCGATGCCGTCGATCTCCGAGAGCATGCCGATCAGGTCCTCGAGCCCGCGCCGGAGCAACGGCTCCCCTCCCGTGAGCCGGATCTTGGTGACCCCCTCCGAAGCGAAGACGGCTGCGATCCGCGTGATCTCCTCGAACGAGAGCAGTTGGTCTCTGGCGAGGAACTCGTAGTCCTTGCCGAAGATCTCCTTCGGCATGCAGTACGTGCAGCGGAAATTGCAGCGATCGGTCACCGAGATGCGGAGATCCCGCACCGGTCGTCCCATCGTGTCGGTCACGCCTGCCATGGCGCGAGGGTACCCCCGTTTCAGGTTTCACGTTTCACGTTTGCAGCTGGCAACGGACCGATTCGGAAATAGCACGCACGCCGCGTACGTTGACGGTGTCATGGCACTGTTCAAGAAACGCCCGAAGCCGATCTCCCTCGAGTCGTACCAGCATCTCGAGGAACTGCTCGACTCCGGCAAGCCGGTCCTCGTCGACTTCTTCCAGCACGGCTGCCAGCCGTGCCAAGTGATGGACGGAATCGTCAACGAGTTGGCAGAGGAGTTCACCGACACCGCCATCGTGGTCAAGGCCAACGTGGCGAACGTGCCGGACGCCCTCGAGACGTTCAAGGTCAGGTCGACGCCCACCTTTGTCATCCTCACCAAGAAGCCGGAGGCGACCAAGTCGACCCAACGGTGGCGGGCGTCCGGGCTCGTCAAGAAGGACGTGCTTTCGCGCAGTCTGATCAGCGCCGGCGCTTCGCCCTCACAGGACTGACACCTCGCCGATGACGGCCGGCTCGTCTGGAGCCGGCTCGACGAACCAGCCCCCGAGACCCACCAGAGAGCCGACCACCAGCACGATCGTGCCCACGAGTGGCACGATCGACAGCAGTACCAACAGCGTCGCACCGATGACGAACCACGCATAGATCGACCGCGCAGGGCCGATCCGCTTCCCGATCGCCGCACCGACCGGGACCGGTGCGGACAGCAGACCGACGAAGAGAGCGGCGAAGGCTGCGATCACGATCGGCGAGAACACCAACAGCAGCGGCAGACCGGTTGCCCGCGGGCTGAGCGAGACGAACAGCCACACGATCAACGCCATTGCGATCGGGATGGATGCCAGGCCCGCCCCCCAGGCAAGTGCGATCAACGGTCGCTCGAAGACTCCACGTGCCGCCTGTGCGCTGCGCTCGGGGAACGACCAGATCAGCCCGAGCCCGAGAGCCACCATCGCCAGAACGACCAGCACGCGGACCAGCAGGAAGAGGGCCCGAATCCGGATGTACGGAGCGAGCTCGGATTCGGCAACCACGGAGCCGCCCACGTCGGCAGCGTCCGAGATCACGGCTCGATCGTCACCGACGTAGATCAGATCCCCAGCGATCGTCGCCGTAGGGCCGACCGTCAACTTCGACACGGTGATGTCGACCTCGCCGTCCACCTGGGCGGCGACCGTCCCCGTGCGAAACTGGCCCTCGACATTGCGTCCGATGCGGCCCGCCACGGCGACATCGTTCGCCCACAGCAACGCATCCCGCCCGATTTCGGACTCGGACCCGGTTGTGACGTCGAGGCCGCCGACGAACACGTCCTCGCCGACGCCCCCATTGATCTCGACCGTGAGGGCAGCAACACGAACGGACCCGCCGACCGCACCGTCGACCACGACCTTCGATGCGACCGCAACCACCGAACCGCGCACCTCGCCCTCGATTCGGATCTCTGTGAACGCCGCAGCGATCAGGTCTCCCTCGATGAGACCCTGGATGACGATCATGTCGCCGGCTGCATAGAGATCCTCGGAAACGGTCTCACCCTCCTGGATCAGCACGAAGTCCGACTGCGTGCGCTCGGCGGACGCAGGCTGCGCACCGGTGACGACCGTTCCGGCGACCACGGCCAGCATTACGAGGGCGGTGAGGCGCGACATGCCGCCTCCGCTCAGAGCGGTGATGCCTCTCCGGCGAGTGAGAGCAGCGGGCCCGGCAGGACACCGATCACGATCGTGATCAACGCTGCCAGCGCCAGGGAGGTGCGCACCGACAGGCCGGGCATGGCGACGGCTTCGTCGACGGGCTCTTCCATGTACATCGCGACGATCACGCGGAGATAGAAGAAGAAGGCGATGACAGATGCGAGCACCGCAACGATCACCAGCCACTCATATCCCGCCTGCCACGCCTCGGTGAACACCCCGAACTTCGCCACGAAGCCGGACGTGAGCGGCAGCCCGGACATCCCGAGGAGCAGCACGCTGAACGTCGCGGCGAGGAACGGCACCCGCTTCGACAGGCCGCGGAACGAATCGATGGAGGCGCCAGAGCTCGCGGCACCGGCGACGGCGGCAACGACACCGAACGCCCCGACCAGTTGCACCGTGTAGACCCCGAGGTAGAACCAGACCTCGCTCGTCCCGGCGCCACCGGCGACGACACCGGTCAGGATGAAACCGGCATGGGCGACGCCCGAATACGCCAGCATCCGGCGGACGTCGTCCTGCACCAGCGCAACCGTCGAGCCGAGCAGCATCGAGAGTGCCGCGATGCCCGCCACGAGGGGACCCCAGGTGGATGCGAAGTCGGGGAACGCCGTGAAGAGGATCCTGATCAGGGCGGCGAACCCGCCGATCTTGGCGGCAGAGGCCATGTACCCGACGATTCCACCGGGGGCGCCCTGGTACACGTCCGGAGCCCACGAGTGGAAGGGGGCAGCCGAGACCTTGAATCCCATGCCAACGACCATGAGCGCGATCCCGATCAGCAGCACTGCGGGCCGGGTGAAGACGGTCCTGGACACGATCCCCTGGATCTCGAGGAGGTTCATCGAGCCCGACCCTGCGTAGGTGAGCGCCACGCCGTAGATGAAGACGGCGGATGCGACTGATCCCAGGAGGAAGTACTTGATGGCGGCCTCTTCCGACCGTGGCTGCTCTCTGGTGATGCCGGCGAGCACGTACAGGGAGATGGAACCCACCTCGAGCCCCAGGAAGATCATCATGAGGTGCGTCGACGAGGCCATGAACGTGAACCCGGCCGCCGAGAGGAGCACCAGGGCGAGGCCCTCGGCGGCCCGGGCGCCGAGACGCTCGAAGAGCCGCCATCCGGCAGCGAGGCCGAGGCCCGTGACCAACAACATGGCGAAGCGACCGAAGACGGCGTTCGAGTCGAGCACGATCATCAGGTTGAAGGGAAACGCCTGCGCCACCAGATCGGTGACCTGATCGGTCGTCGCGGAGTTGAACGTCTGGACCCGGTCGTACTGGACGATGGTGAAGACGAAGGCGGTCACGAGCACGAGGGCGGTCGCGAACGCCAGCTGCGACTTCTTCGGCTTGAACTGGACGTCGAAGAGCAGGATCAATGCCGCGCCGACACCGAGGACGATCTCCGGGGCGATGGCGATCCAACCGACCGACGGCGGCGTGAGAACCTGGGCGAACGTCATTCGTCACCTTCCGTGATTCCGGCGAACACGTCGGCCAGCCGGCCGGGCTCGGGCACTTCGTAGGTCGTTGCCTGCTCGACACGGTCGAGCAGCGCCTCGGTGGAGGCGGCGGTCCGATCGAGGAGGATCTTCGGGTACAGGCCGAGCACGATCATCAGCACGACGAGGGGGACCATGAGTCCGATCTCGCGGGGTGTGAGGTCGACCAGCTTCTGGTTCTCGGGCTTGTCCGGGACGCCGGTGAACACCCGCTCGTAGGCCCACAGCAGATAGATCGCCGCCAGGATCACGCCGAACGCCGCCACGGCGGCGAATCCCGGAATCGAGGAATAGCTCCCGATCAGCACCAGGAACTCGCCGACGAAGCCGTTGAGACCAGGGAGCCCGATCGAGGCAAAGGCCGTGAACAGGAACAGCCCTGCGAAGATCGGCATCACCTTCGCCAGACCGCCGAAGTCGGCGATCTGCTTGGTGTGTCGCCGCTCATAGATCATCCCGACCAGAAGGAACAGCGCACCCGTGGTGAGACCGTGGTTGACGTTCTGGATGACGGCGCCCTGGAAGCCGGCGGATGTGAGGGCGGCGGTGCCCAGCACGATGAACCCGAGGTGGCTCACCGATGAGTACGCGACCAGCTTCTTGAGGTCCGGCTGCACGATCGCCACGATGGCGCCGTAGATGATCCCGATGACAGCCAAGGTCGCAATGATCGGCACGGCGTCGACTGCGGCCTGCGGGAACAGGTTCAGGTTGAATCGGAGCAGGCCGTAGGTGCCGAGTTTCAGCATGACGCCCGCCAGCAGCACCGAGCCGGCGGTCGGCGCCTGCACGTGGGCGTCGGGAAGCCATGTGTGCAGCGGGAAGACCGGCACCTTGATGGCAAAGGCGATCCCGAACCCGGCGAAGAGCCATCGCGACTGGCTCAGCGACAGGTCGAGGCTCATCAGGTCGCGGAGATCGAATGACGGGGCGCCGAATTGCTGGTTGTGCAGCACCGAGAGCGCAACGATCGACGCGAGCAGGAATGCCGAGCCGAAGGCGGTGAAGATGAAGAACTTGAGAGCTGCGTAGATGCGACGCTCAGAGCCCCAGATGCCGATGATGAAGTACATCGGGACGAGGACCGCCTCGAAGAACACGAAGAACAAGAAGAGGTCCAGCGCCAGGAACGAGCCGATCAGCCCGGCTTCGAGCAGCAGCGTGAAGACCACGAACTCCTTGGTGCGATCGGTGATGTTGGTCGATGCTGCCAGGGCGATCGGAACCAGGATCACCGACAACGCCACCAGACCGAGCGAGATTCCGTCGACACCGAGGTTCCACGAGATCCCCCACGCCTCGTACCAGACGGCCTTCTGCGTGTACTGATACCCGGCGACGCCCGTCTCGAAGTGGAAGAACAGGTACCCGGCGATCGCAAGTGGGATGAACGAAAGCCCGAACCCCACCGGGAGCGCCAGCTCCTTACGGTTCGCCGGCAACAGCATCACGATCACCGCCGCCACCACCGGCACGAGAATCAGCGCGGTCAGCATGGTGTCCCCCATTTGTGGGGGAAGGTCCCTGCGAGGCGAGGAACGAGCCTCGGAGGTAGGGGGCGGCCTCGTTCCTCGGCCCGCTGTCGGCTGTCGGCTATCGGCTGTCGGCCCGCGATGCGAGTCGATTCGGAAGCCGGAAGCCGGAGGCTGGGAGCTGGAAGCCGACTCATACTCCCCCTCCTGCAACGACGAGCCAGATGACGACGGCCAGGAGGCCGGCGACGAAGCCGACGCCGTAGTTGCGGACGAGACCGGTCTGCAGGACTCGGGTGCGGGTGCCGACCGAGCGCACGGCGCGGCCGACCCCGTTGACGAGACCGTCGATGCCGCCGGCATCGAACGTGAATGCGAGACGCTCCGAAAGCTTGCGGCCCGGGGTGACGAGCGTGGCGCCATAGATGTCGTCGACCCGGTAGGCGGCTGCCCATGCCTCCCAGAGCCTGCCAAACCCCTGCTGGAATCTCTCCCAGATCTCGCGAGGGCGGCTGTAGACGAAGCCCGCCATCGCCATCCCGGCGAAGCCGGCACCGACGGAGATCGCTGCCAGCAGCGCGAACATCCCCCAGCCCTCGGGCGGGTGTGCGACCTTCACGAGCTCGAAGCTCGGCTCGAGGAAGTGCTCGAGTGTGAGACGGAAGGGGGTGTTGAGGAACCCGGCTCCGACCGTGAGCACCGCGAGGACCACCAGCGGAACGGTCATCGACCGAGGGGACTCGTGGGGCTCGACGCCCTTGTCCCAGCGCGGCTCTCCCGTGAACACCATGAACCACTGCCGGGTCATGTAGAAGGCGGTGATCAGCGCCGTGACCAGGCCGATGACCCACAGGACGATGCCAACGCCGCCGTACTCGAACGCAACGCCGAGGATCTCGTCCTTCGACCAGAAACCGGCGAGCGGCGGAATGCCTGCAATGGCGAGGGTGGCGACGCCCATCGTGATTCCGGTGACGGGCATCTTCTTGAGGAGGCCGCCCATCTTGTTCATGTCCTGCTCGTCATGCATGCCGTGGATGACCGATCCCGAGCCGAGGAAAAGGAGAGCCTTGAAGAAGGCGTGCGTCATGAGGTGGAAGATGCCGGCGATGTAGCCGCCGAGACCGACAGCGATGAACATGTAGCCGAGCTGGGAGACTGTCGAGTAGGCGAGGACCTTCTTGATGTCGGACTGGGCGATGGCGATCGATGCCGCCCACAGAGCGGTCAGCGCACCGACGATGGCAACTACGAGCCCGGCGTTCGGGCCGGCCTCGAAGATCGGAGCGGTTCTGGCGACCAGGTAGACGCCCGCCGTGACCATCGTGGCGGCATGGATCAACGCCGACACCGGTGTCGGGCCCTCCATGGCGTCCGGAAGCCAGACGTACAGAGGGATCTGGGCGGATTTGCCTGCGGCTCCGACCAGGAACAGCAGACCGATGGCGGTGGCGGTTCCCTCGTCGAGGATCTCCGGGACTCGTTCGAACACACCGTCGAAGGCCAGGGTCCCGAAGTTCGTGAAGACCAGCATGAGCCCGATCATGAAGCCGAAGTCTCCGATGCGGTTCACGATGAACGCCTTCTTGCCTGCGGCGGCGGCGGAAGGCTTGGTGTACCAGAACGAGATCAGTAGGTAGGAACACAATCCGACCAGCTCCCAGCCCATGAAGACCATGGCGAAGTTGCCACCGAGGACGAGCGTCAGCATCGACGCGATGAAGAGGTTCAGATACGTGAAGAATCTGGCGAAGCGCTCATCGCCGTGCATGTATCCGATCGAGAAGACATGGATGAGCGTTCCGACACCGGTGATGATGAGCGTCATCACCGCAGCCAGCGAGTCCCAGGCGATCTCGAGGTTGGCGCCGATCGCCGGCATCCACTCCCACAGCATCACGGTCTCGCCGTGGGCGCCTTCCTCGACGATGAACGGCAACGCCGCCGCGAATCCAACGGCGAACGAGGCGGCGACCGACAGCGTTCCGATGATGCCGGCCAGCGGCTCTCCGAGCCTCCGCCCGAAGAAATGGAGGAACACCGCCCCTGCCAACGGCAGAGCAATGACGAGCCAGATGGCGTCGGTCATGGGCGACCTCGTTCCTCGGCCGCCCGTTGACAGTTGACAGTTGACAGTTGACAGTTGACCCGCGGTCGTGAGGAACGTGGAACTGAGAGGCGAACATCACGACGACTCGCACGCCGCAGTTCCCGCTGACGGTGAGACCAGAACGGTGAACTGTGAACTGTGAACTGTGACCCCATCACCATCATCCCCTCAGCGATGCCAATTCATCGACCGAGGCGCTCTCGCGGCGGCGGAAGATGGCCACGATGATCGCCAAACCGACGACGACCTCGGCTGCGGCGACGACCAGCACGAAGAAGACGGCGACCTGGCCCTCGAGGTTGCCGAGGGCACGACCGGCGGCCACGAACGTGAGGTTGACCGCATTCAGCATGAGCTCGACGCACATGAACATGATCAGGGCGTTGCGGCGGACCAGGATCCCCAGCAGCCCGATCGAGAAGAGAACCGCTGCAAGGGACAGGTACCAGCCGGCCGTGACCTCGATCATTCGGACTCCTCCGGTGCGCCCGGTGCGTAGTAGGCGAGGGCGATGGCGCCGGCCGCACCGATCGTCAGCAACAACGCGGTCACCTCGAACGGCAGCAGCCAGTCGGTGAACATGATCCCGGCGATGTTCTCGACGGTGCCGTTGGGGATCGGACCGGCGACCGACAGCGGCACCCAGGCGAACTCGCCACCGAACACGAGAGCGCCGACGGTGACCACCATGATCGCCGCCAAGCCGATCACGAGCTGGCGCTGGAAGCGGAGCGGCTCGGACGTGTCCTCGACTCGGTCCACACCGATCATCATGATCACGAAGAGGAACAGGGTCAGCACTGCACCCGCGTACACGATGACCTGGACGGCGGCGATGAGATGGCCGAGGTTCACCACATAGAAGACGCCGAGCGAGAACAGCGTCCCGAGCAGGCCCATTGCGGCGTAGACCGGGTTCTTGGCGAAGACGACCGAAAGCGCTCCGCCGATCGCTGCGGAACCCACGAGCACGAAGATGACCAGTTCGACCATCAGCTGTCCCGCTCTTCTTGGCTGGGCTCCGGATCCCAGTCCGCCGGTCCTGCCGTGCCCTGCCACATCTTCACGCCCTCGTAGGCGGCATTGCCGGAGGGAGCCGTCGCCCGAACCCACCCGTCAGCCACCAGCAGCTCGTCCTGGTTGGCGAGGCGGTCGTTGGGGAACATGTGAGGCACCGACCCGTCCTCGTTCATGAGGAGGGTTTCCTTGGTGTAGATGGCGTCCTCGCGATTGGCCGTCGACATCTCGAACAGATGCGTCATCGTGATCGCCTCGGTGGGACAGGCCTCCACACAGAGTGCGCAGAAGATGCAGCGCAGCATGTTGATCTCGTAGACGAAGCCGTAGCGCTCCCCCGGGCTCACCGGATCGTCGGCAGGGTTGTCGGCTCCTCGGACATAGATGCAATGCGCAGGGCAGGCTCCGGCGCACAGCTCGCAGCCGATGCACTTCTCCATGCCGTCGGGGTACCGGTTGAGCACGTGCCGGCCGTGGAACCGCTCGGGCTTCTCGCGGAACACCGCCGGGTATTTCATGGTGACGCGCGGCTTGAACATCTGCGACCCGGTCACCCGCAGACCCTTCACCAATTCGCCGATCACGCCCATCTCACATCACCTCAAACAAACGGAAGTCCGAAACGTCGAATGCCGATCACCAGCGCCGAGACGATCAGCCAGGCGAGCGCCCCGGGAATGAGGCGCTTCCAACCGAGCGTCATCAGCTGGTCGTACCGCATTCTCGGCAGGGTGGCACGCACCCAGATGAACAGGAAGACGATCACATAGGTCTTGAGCAGGAGCCACATGGTGGGCAGAGCCGCCGAGATGAATCCCGGGAGGATCGAATCGAAGGTCGGCCCGTTCCAGCCTCCGAGAAAGAGCGTGGCTGCGAGTGCCGACATCGAGAAGATGTTCACGTACTCGGCGAGGAAGAACAGCAGGAACTTGGATCCGGAGTACTCGGTGTGGAAACCACCGACCAGCTCCTGTTCCGCCTCGACGAGGTCGAACGGTGCCCGGTTGGTCTCAGCGATCGCTGCCAGCACGAAGATGACGAAGGCCACGAATTGCGGGATCAGGTTCCAACGGGGAATGAACTGGGTGATTGCGCCGAACTGCGGCAGCACCGTCTCGAGTGAGCCGGCCTGTCGCTCGACGATACCGGCGAGCGAAAGGGTCCCTCCACCGCTGTCTCCAGCCGTCGACGAGTAGAGGACGACAGCCACGATCGAGAGGCCAAGAGCCGCCTCGTACGAGATCGCCTGAGCGGTTGCGCGGACGCCGCCCAACAGGGGGTACTTCGAGCCGGACGACCAGCCTGCGAGCACGACGGCGTACACGGCCATCGAGGACATCGCCAGGACGAACAGCACGCCCACGTTCAGATCGGTGCCTTGGAGCGGCAGCACCCGCTCGACGCCGTCCACGGTGAAGGTGATCGGCTTTCCCCACGGCACCACCATGAAGAGGAGGAACGCCGGCACCACTGCGAAGACCGGGGCGAGCATGAACGCCGCCTTCTCGGCCTTCGTCGGCATGACCTGCTCCTTGAAGAAGAGCTTGAATGCATCGGCGAACGACTGGAGGATGCCCCATGGTCCCGCCCGGTCAGGACCGACCCGGTTCTGCATGTCTGCGAGCAGTTTCCGCTCGGCCCAGATGTTGAGTGGCGTGACCACCAAGAGGAGGGCGAAGGTGGCAACGACCCGCAACACGATGAGTCCAAAATCGATGAGATCCATCAGCGGTCGGCCTTCCTCAACAACACCGGTGAGAGATTAGGAACCGCCACCCCCTCGGACCAATTCTGTGTTCATTGCCGCCCCACTTCGCGGCCGCTGGGCCGACGGGCAGGACCACCACGACGAGCTGCGCACAGACGCCGGCCGGCCAGAGCTCCCGTCACACCCCCCCACAACACGGCGCAGCGACCACAGACTGGAGAATGACATCCTCCATGGGAAACACGAGTCCGAACCTGATGTCCCCCACGCAGTGGGGGAAGGGACCCGTGGAGCGAGGAACGAGCGCCACGGGTCGGGGGGAAGCCACGCGAACCGAGCTCCCCACAGACGCCTTCCCACCGTGGGCACCGACCCCTTACCTCCGGCCTCCTTCGTCGACCGCAGGGACCTTTCCCCCTCGCTTCGCTCCGGGGAACAGCAGGGGATGGTCAGTCGGCGGCCGTGACGGTGACGATGGGGTTGGAGCCGAGGGGTGGGGTGCCTGGCTGGTTGAAGGGGACGTAGACGACACCTCGCGAGAGCGAGTCGTCGATCACGACTGGGAGCGTGACGGTGAAGTCGCCGGCCGTGAGCGTCGCCCGCTCGTCGAGGCTCAACCGCGTGACATCGTCGGGGTGCACGTGCAGCTTGGCTCCGGGGGCCAGCTCGTGCTGCGAGAGCCCGTTGCGCATGAGTACCCCGTCGTCGTACATCACCCTGGCCTGATGGAGCACCAGGTCGCCCTTGACGGTCTTCCCGCCCGTGTCGACCGGGATGTACTGCAAGGGTTGGCCCGCTTCGCCGTACGGCACCACGACGCCGTCGGTCTCATCCCATTCGAGGAGATCCCAGGTGACGCCTTCGTACGCAGGCGCCACATGAGCGATTTCCTCGTTGATCCCCTCCGCCGACGAGAACCCGAGCGTCGTCCCCATCCTGGCGGCGATGTCGTCGATGATCGACCAGTCGGGACGCGACTGTCCAGGACCGGGGACGATGTTGTTGACCTTCTGGACGCGGCCTTCGATGTTGGTGACCGTGCCGTCCTTCTCGGCGAACCCCTCGGCCGGCAGAATGACGTCGGCCAGCCGGTTCGAGTCGGTGAGGAACTGGTCGAGGGAGACCACAAAGCCGATCGACTCGATCGCTTCGGCCGCCACCAATCCGTCAGGCATGTCGCGGACAGGGTCGGCGCCGACAATGATCAGCGCTTCGAGCCCGGCCGGGGACGTGATCCCACCTGCCAGCATCTCTCTGGTGGACTTGCCGGTTTTCGTAGGCCATGGTCCCCAGTTCTCTTCGAGATTGGCACACCCGATGCCACCGAGTGACACGCGCCCGGGAAGGAGAGTCGGGGCGAGCCCCATGTCGAGGGCGCCGAAGACGTTCGACCGGCGGGCAAGGGGGAGAATCGACGCGTCGGAAAGTGTGCGGACGAACGCTGCGACGGCTTCGGCGAGCTTGGGATCCTCGGTGGTGCCGGACCGGCCGACCAGCGCAACCACGGGACCGGTATTGAGCGCGGCTCGTGCATCTGCGTAGCGGCCTTCGCCGGCCGAGAGCGCCGTGAGCACCTCGGAACCGGCGCCGGGGCGATAGGTGAACTTGTGGTCCGCCCGGTCGTCGAGACCGGTGGCTCGCGGGTGCACCACGATGAGGGTGGCGCCCAGCTCCTGGGCTGCCCGGCGAACCCGGAGATAGAGCGTCGGGTGCTCTTCTTTGAGGTCCGGCCCCCAGACCAGCACGGTCTTGGCCGTCTCGAGGTCGGAGATGAGCGCGCGATCGGCGGTTGCGGCGAGGAACTGGGGGTCGAGGCCGTCGTCGAGCTGGGCGTCGACGTTGTTTGTGCCCACGGCCACCCGCATGAACTTCGACAGGGCGTAGGCGTCCTCGTTGGTGAGGCGGGCTCCACCAATGGCACCGACCGAATCGGGCCCTGAGCTCTCGATCGTGGACCGAAGTTTCGACGCCACCAGGTCGAGCGCCTCTGCCCACGAACTCTCGCGGAACGCTCCGTCGGAGCCCTTCACCAGCGGCATCGAGAGGCGGTCGGGTGAGTTGATGTACTCGAAGCCGAACCGGCACTTGTCGCTCAGCCAGCCGTGGTTGGTCGGCTCGGCGTCGACGCCGAGGAAACGAAGCACCTCGTTCTGCGACGACTGGATCGTGATGCGATCGCCGGCAGTGCAATGAGCGCACGTCGACTCGACGGCGTTGAGGTCCCACGGGCGGGCGCGGAAGCGATAGGCCGTGGCAGTGAGCGCCCCGACCGGGCAGATCTGGACGGTGTTGCCCGAGAAGTAGGAAGAGAACGGAAGGTCGGGGAAGGTGTTGACCTGGGTGTTGTTGCCCCGGTCCTTGAATTCGATGAGTGGATCGCCGGAGATCTCATCGGAGAAACGAGTGCAGCGGGCACACAGGATGCAACGCTCACGGTCCAACAGCACGAGATCCGAGATCGGAATCGGCTTCTCGTAGTGGCGCTTCTCCTCGACGAACCGGGACTCGCCGGCGCCGTAGGACATCGTCTGGTCCTGGAGGGGGCACTCACCGCCGCGGTCACAGACGGGACAGTCGAGTGGGTGGTTGATCAGGAGGAACTCGAGAATCCCCTCCTGCGCCTTCTTGACGGTGTCGTTCTGGGTGTCGACGACCATGCCGTCGGCCACCGGGTTGGTGCAGGCGGTGATCAGGGCCGGACCTCGTGGGGTCTCGATCTGGACGAGGCACATGCGGCACATGCCGACAGGGTTCATCCGCGGATGCCAGCAGAAGCGCGGGATGTAGGTGCCGTTGTCCTGGGCGGCCTTGATCAACATCTCGCCCTTCTTCACCTCGTGCGGGACACCGTCGATCGTGATGGTGACGAGTTGGGTGTCCGACTGCGGTTTGACGTCGGTCACGCGTGCACCTCGGTCTTGGCGAGCGGACAGGCGCCCTCGGTGATGTGAGCCATGACCTCGTCGTTGAAGTGCCGCATGATCGAAGTGATCGGCGAAACCGCCGACGGGCCGAGCGGGCAGATCGTGGTTTGCCGGGGCGGCCAGGCGAGGCCGACGCTGATGTTGTCCGACACGTCGAGCAGCAGGTCGGCGTCGATGGGACGCCCTTGACCGTCTTCGATCCGACGGAGAATCATCTCGAGCCAGGTGGTGCCTTCACGGCACGGCGTGCACTGTCCGCACGATTCGTGACTGAAGAAGCGGACGACCCGTTCAGCGGCCCTCACGACACACGTGGTGTCGTCCATCACGACCACTGCGCCGGAGCCGAGCATCGACCCGGCCTGGCCGGTGTCGCCCTTCGTGATCGGGAGATCGAGGTGATCGTCGGGGTTGAACCACGGTGCGGATGCGCCGCCGGGTATCCACATCTTGAGCTCGCGGTCGCCGGGGACGCCGCCCCCGACGTCGTAGATCAGCTCGCGCCACGTGATGCCGTGCGGGAGCTCGTAGTTGCCCGGCTTGTTGACATGGCCGGAGAGCGACGTCATGAACGTGCCGGTGTCGTCACCGTGACCGAGCGCCCGGTAGGCGTCGACGCCCATCTCGAAGATGTGCGGGATGTTGGCCATCGTCTCGACGTTGTTGACGATCGTCGGCATCATGTAGAGACCCTTGGCCGCCGGGAAGTACGGGGGCTTCAGTCGCGGCTCGCCGCGTTGGCCTTCGAGCGAGTTGATCAGCGCAGTCTCTTCGCCGCAGATGTACGCCCCTCCTCCGAGGTGGACGGTGAGCTCGAGGTCGTATTCCGATCCGAAGATCCCCTTGCCGAAGTATCCCTTGACGTAGGCCTCGTCGACGGCGTCCTGGAGTCGACGGGCGGGCTTGGGGTACTCGCCGCGGATGTAGACGAACGCGTGGTGGACCTCGTTGGCGATCGCAGTGATGATCACCCCTTCGAGCATCTGGTGGGGGTCACGTTCGAGCAACTGCCGGTCCTTGAAGGTGCCGGGCTCCGACTCGTCACCGTTGACCACCAGATATGCCGGCCGAGCCGGAGCCAGGAAGCTCCATTTGAGGCCGGTCGAAAAGGCGGCGCCGCCTCGCCCGAGGAGACCGGATTCCTTGACGGTCTCGACGAGTTCGTCGCGCGTCTTGGCGACCGCAGCCTTGGCTTGGACATATCCGCCTGTGGCCTCGTACCGCTCGATGGTGTGGCTGTCGGTCGGATGGTCCTCCATCCGCTTGGTGATGACCTTCGGGTAGCTCATTGCGGGTCCTTGGTGGCAGTGCCATACGGTTCGAATGCAGGGAATGGACCGGCGGCGCCGACGTCAGACGGAAGCGCCCACTCGAAGCTGCGCTGGCCGCCGAACAGCTCCTGCATCTCGTCGGTGTTGACCGCCTCGGGGCGTGCTTTCTTGAGCCACCGGACCAGCTCGCGCCCCTTTTCGGCCGTGAGCCCTTCTATCAGCTCGTAGTTGACCTGGCAGGCGACAGCTCCCCCGCAGGCGCCGATGCACTCGGCGTGCTCGACCGAGATGAGGCCCTCTTCGTCCGTCTCCCCGTGCGGGACGCCGGACTCGTCCTCGATGGCGGCCAGCACGTCGTCGCTGCCGAGCAGCATGCAGGAAATCGATGTGCACAGCGAGACGAGGTATTTCCCCGTCCGTTCGCGCTTGAACATCGTGTAGAACGAGGCGACCGACTGGACTTGAGCGGGGGTGATCCCGACCCACTCTGCGACCTCGGTCATCCCCTCCTCGGTGAGCCACCCGTCCTCGGCCATCGCCAGATACAACAGGGGCATGACGGCGGAGCGTTTCTCGGGGTACTTGGCCAAAATCTCCTTGGCGCGGGACTGGGTGGATTCCGACCAGATGCTCATCGGCCCGGATTGTAAGAGTCCCCGATACCGCAGTCGAAACCAGCCGCCCGTCCGATCTGCGCGACTCCCACACTCAGCGCGAGCGCAATCGGCCAGTCGACTCATCCGGATCTGACCACTGAACCTTGTGACCGACGACCTTGGGGCGCGAAGGTCGGTGCATGGCTCGCCTGATCGTCGCCTGCTCAGTGCTCATCGCGCTGCTTGCGCCGATGGCGCCTGCGGTTGCGGCCAAGACGGAGACCGCCGACGAGCCGCCATCCCTCGTGCTCTTCTGGGGCGACGGTTGCCCGCATTGCGAGGCCGAACGGCAGTTCTTGGCGGGCCTGACGGCCGACTTCCCCGACCTGGAGATCATCGATTACGAGGTCTGGCACAGCGACACGAACCGCCGGATCTTCATCGACCTGCTCGCCGAGCGGGGCGAAGAGGCTTCAGGCGTCCCGACGACGCTGTTCGGGGATCGGATCTGGGTCGGATTCAGCGACTCGGTCGCCGGCGACATCGGGGACACGGTGTCGGCGGCATTCACCGGGGGTCCGACTCCGGTCGATCAGAGCGCCGTGATCGATCTGCCGCTGCTCGGCGAGTTCGACATGTCGTCCACCTCTCTGGTGGTGAGCACCGTGCTCATCGCGTTCGTCGACGGGTTCAACCCGTGTTCGCTGTGGGCACTGTCGATCCTGCTGGCGCTGGTCCTCAGGAGCGGGTCGCGACGGCGGGTGGTTGCAGTTGGCACAACGTTCCTTCTGGTCACTGCCGGCCTGTACGCGTTGTACATCGTCGGCCTGTACAGCGTCCTCGAACTGGCAGCGCACGCAACATGGATCCGGACGATCATCGCTGCGATCGCCGTCACCTTCGGCGTGATCAACGTGAAGGACTTCTTCGCTTTCAAGCGTGGCCCGAGCCTGACGATCTCCGAGAAGGCGAAGCCCGCGCTCTACCGACGGATGCGTTCAGTGGCCGACGACCGACCGGTCCAAGGGGTGCTGGCCGGCACGGTTGTGCTCGCCACCGGGGTCTCGCTGCTCGAGACCCCGTGCACCGCCGGATACCCGTTGCTGTGGACCGACCTCGTCACGAGACAGGGCGTCGGCACCTCGGCTGCCGTCGCCCTGTTCGGTCTCTACATGGCGGTGTTCCTCCTCGACGAGTTCGCCGTGTTCGGGACCGCAGTCGTGGCGATGCGGGCAGCCAAGCTCGAGGAACGCCACGGGCGCGCCCTCAAGCTGGTGAGCGGCACCCTGATGATCGTTCTGGCGGCGGTGTTGATCTTCGCCCCGGACCTCATGCAGAACCTGGTCGGCGTCATCCTGACCTTCGGCATCGCCGCAGCCATGTCAGCAATCATCCTCGCCATCGAACGCCGCCAGCCTGTCCGCAGCTCGCGTTAGCGCTGTCTCCCACGCAGAGGGGCGCTCCACTCCTGGGGACACCAAAGCCGCGTTGGTGTTGTCCCCCACGAAGTGGGGGACAGGTCCCTGCAAGGCGAGGAACGAGCCTTGGAGGTAGTGAGGACTGCACCCACCGCAAACACGCAGACACGTGGGGACTGTCATCGCGTGGCTTCCCCCTACCTCCCGTCCTCGTTCCTCAGACGGCAGGAACCTTCCCCCCTCGCTTTGCTCCGGGGGACACCAAAGCCGCGTTGGTGTTGTCCCCCACGAAGTGGGGGAAGGTCGGTTGTCTCCATTGGTGGTTGCAACAAACCGGCTTGAATGCCGGGTGTTCAAGTCGTCAACACACCAATGGAGACATGGGAATGGTATCTCGATTGACACGCGCCGAACGCGAAGCGATCACGGTTGGGATCGAGAATGGAGACACTGACGCTGTGATCGGTCGCCGGATCGGGAGGCATCGTTCAACGGTGGGCCGGGAGATCGGTCGATGTGGCGGCCGGGGTGTCTACAACGCTGGGTGGGCGACGATAACGGCAGCCGAACGGGCGGAACGTCCCAAACCGTTCAAGCTGGTTTCTGATCCCGAACTGGCCTTGGAGGTCACCGAACTGTTGGGCAAGAAGTATTCCCCGCAGGTGATCTCGGTGGTGTTGGCGCGTCAACACCGGTTTGTGTCCGCCGAGACGATCTATCAGGCGTGTTATCGGCCGGGTCGCGGTCTCGATCCCGACGCTTGGAAGAAGTTGGCTCGGCAACGACAGAAACGTAAACACGCCGGCCGTAGATGGGGTTTCGCGTCGGGAAACCCGTTGGGGAAACCACGATCGATTCATCAGCGGCATCAGCTGTCGTTTCTGCGGGTCCAGACCGGTCATCTCGAGGGAGACCTGATCGTGGGAGCCAACAACCAGTCGGCGGTGATCACCATCTGCGAACGGGTCTCACGGTTCACCTGGCTCCAACAACTCCCCGACGGATACAAGACCGAACCAGTCGCCATGGCGTTGATCGAAGTGTTGGAACGGATCCCCGTGCAGATGAGACGCACACTCACCTGGGATCAGGGGCGAGAGATGAAGTATTGGGCCGAGGTGGAATCGGTGACCGGCACCTCGATCTTCTTTTGTGACCCTCACTCACCATGGCAGCGTCCCACGAGCGAGAACACCAACGGGATCCTGCGACGTTGGCTCCCCAAAGGCACCCGGCTCGACATCCACGACCAAACCGAACTCGACCGTATCGGAGACCTCATCAACCACATGCCCCGTCGACTCTTCGGCTGGGACACCGCCAACGACGTCTATCTTCGACACCTCGTTGCAACCACCACTTGACGACGCCGTCCCTGCCGTCCGAGGGACGAGGACGGGAGGTAAGGGGTTCTGCACCTTCTGCGAGCAGGCCGGCCCCTTCCCCGCTCGCTTCGCTCCGCGGGACAACGGTCAGCGGTCGACGTCGCCCATGACGGGGTCGAGGGAGGCGATCGTGGCGACGGTGTCGGCGATGAGTGAGTCCGACATCATGATCGGGAGTGCTTGGAGGTTGTTGAACGAGGGCGCCCTCGTGTGCATCCGCCACGGCTTGGCGCCGCCGTCGCTGACGAGGTAGCAACCGAGCTCACCACGAGGGGACTCGATCGCCACGTAGGTCTCCCCCGCCGGAACGCTGAAGCCCTCGGTGAAGATCTTGAAGTGGTGGATCAATGCCTCCATCGACTCGTCGATCCGACCACGTGGAGGCGGAGTGATCTTACGATCATCGATTCGATAGTCGCCTTTGGGCATCCGCTCCATCGCCTGCTCGACGATGCGCATCGACTGCTTCACCTCTTCGACCCTGATCCGGTAGCGGTCATAGACGTCGCCGCGCGTCCCGGTCGGGACGTCGAACTCGTATTCATCGATCCCCGAGTACGGGAACGCTTTCCGAAGATCCCACTCGACGCCGGTCGAGCGGAGAGTCGGCCCGGTGATCCCGTACGCCCGGCACTCCTCGGGAGTGATCACTCCCACACCTTGGGTGCGCTCCAGCCAGATCGGATTGTACTGGAGCAGATCGTCGTACTCCGCCAGTTTCTCGGGGAGCATGTCGAGGATCTCCCGAACGTCGGCACGCCAACCCGGGGGCAGATCCACCGCGACACCACCGGGACGGATGTAGTTGTTGTTCATCCGCAGACCGGTGGTCTTCTCGAAGAAGTTGAGGATCATCTCTCTGTCGCGGAAGCCGTAGATCATCATCGAGAGGGCGCCGATGTCCATCCCGTTGGTGGCGAGCGCAACGAGGTGAGAGGAGATGCGGTTGAGCTCGGTCATGAGGACGCGGATGACCTTCGCCCGCTCCGGGACCTCGATGCCCAACAGCTTCTCGACTGCGAGTGAGTAGCACAGCTCATTCTGGAGCGGTGCGAGGTAGTCCATGCGGGTGACGTTCGTCGGCCCCTGGAGATACGTGAGCGACTCGGCGGTCTTCTCCATGCCGGTGTGCAAGTAGCCGATGATGGGCTTGGTGCGCCGGACGATTTCACCGTCCAGCTCGACC
>JAHEDH010000211.1 GCA_024641285.1 bacterium
GCGCCTCGGTAGAGGTCAGCGGGTTGCCCGCCGGCGCCGGCCCAAGCGTCAGCAGCCATGGCGGTGGCGTCGAGGGAGAGAAGCAGCTCACGATCCTCAGCGAGCCATCCGACGAGTCGAGGCCATTCGCGCAACAGCGCTTCGTGCGCCACCTCGACGGTCGGTTCCCGAGAGGCCGGGTCGCGGTCGAAGCTGAGCAGCCTGGCCTCCCCGAACCGGTCGAGCACCCATCCGACATCCGGGTCGTTGCCGAGATCTGAGACCTTGACCCGCCGGCGAAGGTCGGTTGCCGAGGGGTCGGTCATGCGCCCGAGGGCTCGGCGCGCCGCTGCCTTCTGTGAATCGGTTCCAGACCCGAACACGGCCTCGGCGCGTGCAGCAAGCGCACCGCTGAGACCGCCGAGCGCCTCGTAGTCGTTGACGGTCATCCGGTTGCCGGCCCGACGATCGAACAACTCACCGAGCATGTACTGGAGCATCGGAAGCGGCGACGGCTGGCTGACGGTCTCGGCGGCGATCCTCGGCACCAGGCCCGCTTCGAACTCGACTCCAACCCGACGGGCGGGTTCGACGATGGCCCGCTCCAGCTCGTCCGGGGCAAGCGGGGTGACGTCGACCGCCGTCTCCTTGAGAATCGGAGCGAAGGTGGGATGCTCCAGGGGCCGGTCGTAGAAGTCGGCGCGCAGCGTGACGACGAGACGCAACGGAGAGGTCGGGTCCTCGACAGCCACACTCAAGGCGTCGAGGAAGGCGTCAGCCGACTCGGCGCCGGGACCTGCGAAGATCTCCTCGAACTGGTCGACGACCAAGAGCACACGATCATCATCCGACTCCACGCAGCGACGCAGACCACGCAGCAGGCCGCGCTCGCCATCTTGGAGCTGACCGAGCAGCGACTCCGGTGGGTTGACGGCGATGCGGAGCAGGGCCGCCTCCAACGACTCAAAGGGATCGGCGCCGGGGACCATCGTGGTCACGAACCAGTCTTCCGATCCTGGCACTGCACCGGACCGGAGCGCGGGGACGAGACCGGCACGAACGGCCGAGGACTTGCCGGAGCCAGAGGGACCGACCACCGCGAGACAACGCGACATGATCGTGTTTCCCGAGAGCCGCTGGATGAGTTCATTCACCAGTCGCTCACGCCCGAAGAACCGGTCCACATCGCCGTCGTCGAACGAGCGCAGCCCGATGTACGGGTTGGCGACATCGGTTCGAGTGGACGTTGCCCGACCGAGGCTCGGCGTCGCCTCCACGGTCTCGAGCGCAGCGAGGAACGCCTCGACCGACTCGAACCGCTCCGCAGGATCCTTTGCCGTGGCCCGGGCAACCGCAGCCGACACAGTCGGGGGCACGTCCGGGCGGAGTTCGGTCAACGGCGGATATGGCATGTTCAGCTGCCGTTCGATCAGCTCTTCGGCAGACGAACTGTCACGGAACGGGAGCGAGCCAGAGAGGCATTCGAAGACGACGACGCCGAGGCTGAACACGTCCGACGCCGAGCCGAGCTGCTCGCGACGGATCTGCTCGGGTGAGGCGTAGGCCGGCGAGCCGGGCGACAGTGCGGCCTCCGGTCCACTCGACTCGGTGACCTCGAGGGCAATCCCGAAGTCGCTGAGAAAGGCATTTCCCTGCTCGTCGAACAGGATGTTCCCCGCCTTGACGTCACGGTGCACGACGTTGCGGGCGTGCGCCACCGACAGCGCGTCACCGATCTGACGCGCCATGGCGAGTGTCTCGTCCAGAGAAAGCGGACCGTCATCCAGCCGCCGTTCGAGTGTCCCTCCTCGCAGCCATCGCATCACCAGGTAGGCGGAGTCCGGGTCACGCCAGTAGTCGATGAGCGGAACGATGTGGGGGTGCTCGATCTGGGCAACCAGGTGCGCCTCGGCCTCGAACCGCCGGATGAACTCGGGCTGGGACGCCAGCTCACTCCGGATCTGCTTGATCGCCACTTCCCGGTTCACCGACGGCTGGACACCCCGCCACACCACCGAGAACGCCCCCGTTCCGATCTGCTCGAGCAAACGGTAACCCCGCAACGGACGGCCCTCGTCCTCGACATCGAGCGACGGGTCACCCGTCAGCAGGGCATCTTCGAGCTCGACGATCGCCGGGGACGGCTCGAGCCCACTGACGTCGGCGATGACCTTCCTATGGTCCTCGATGACCCGCAATGCCTCTGCCGTCCGACCGCTCCGATGCAGTGCCAGCGCGTACTGGCGAGCTGCTCGTTCCCGCAGGCCGTGCTCGGACGTGAACGCCGCCAGCTCACCGGTGATCTGGGTGTGCCGTCCGAGCGCAAGCGCCGCCTCCCACCGTTCCTCGAGCGCTTCAAGTCGATCGAGGTTCAGCCGCTCCACTTCGGCACGCGCCCAGTCGAGATCTTCGAGTTCCCGGAATGGGTCTCCGCGCCACAAGCCGAGCGCCTCGTCCAACAGACGCTGGGCGGTGGCGGGATCGTCGTGCTCGCGGGCGGCCCGCGCACGGGAGCGAAGAAGCGTGAAGAGGCTGTGTTCGACGGCCGCTTCTGGCACCAACAGCCGATACCCCGACGCTTCGGTCTCGATCCAGCCACGAACCTCCTCGGGAAGGGCCTGCCGAAGACGGGAGACGTAGGTCCGGAGCGCGGGTGCGGTGGCATCCGGCCGGTCGGCATCCGTCCACAGATGCTCGGCGAGCCAGTCGATGTCGACCACATTGTTCGCCCGGATCGCCAGCAGCGCGAGGAGCCGACGCTGCCGGGCGCCGCCGATGCTGATCGGACCGTCGGGACCGACGAGACCCATGCCACCGAAGACCCGAATGATCGTTGTGTTGTGCCCTGCAGACTCCATCAGCGGAGTGTCACCTGTTCCATGCCATCACGCTCGCCGTTCGACCTTACAAGGACATAACAGACCGTCGCTCGCAGCCCGGGCAGAACATCGATGGGTACATTCGACGGATGTCCGGACCGAACCCGACCGCTCCCGTCCTTTCATGAGTTGTGAGTTCATCACGTTCGCCGAGGGCGACGGGCTTCTCACCTGGACAGGTGTCATGGATGCCATCGAGGCGGGTCACCGACTGCCACGCGCCGAGATCGGCGACACAGTGCTCCAGCGCCCTCCCGACACACTGCTGTCGCGCTCGGCATGGATCGACGGCATGGGCCTCGCCGTGAAGACCGCCACGATCTTTCCGGGGAACAGCGAGGCCGGCACGCCGACCGTCAACGGTTCAGTGAACCTCTACTCCGA
>JAHEDH010000212.1 GCA_024641285.1 bacterium
AATCGAACAAGATCAACTGCAAGTGTGTCTGATTTGGGGTTTGTGAATCCAGAGGCATCCGTCACGACCTGCCTGCCGGATGTCCCCGCCGCTGCGAAAGCCGTACCCCGGGCTCCAATTAGACCCACGGGGCTGCTCCGGATGAGCCGTTCTACGCCAGGGCGTTTTCTATGGCAATGATCGTCGAGCGCAGACCCGCTCGGTCGAACGGGTTCAGTGGGGTCTTGTCTTCGAGTTTGCGCTCAAGCTTGTCGACGAGGCCCATCACATGTTCGGCGTTCTCGTGGAGCGTGGCGGCGTGGCGGCCGATGTCGATGAGCGTGCGGATCGTCGTTGGGTCGTCACGACCGGACGGATCGTATTCCAGGGCAGGTCCGGTCGATAGGGTCCACATGAGGTCCGCGATGTGGTCGGCGAGTCCAACCATTTTTGGATAGTCGAGCTTGTCGGGGGTGTCCCTGGGTGTGTGATAGTGGCGATCGCGGCCCGTCGTATAGAACAGGAATGGGATGCTGGCCTGTTCGAACGCGTAGTGGTCGGAAAGCGGCGGAATCACGTCGGCATCGAGGCGCCGGGGGAGAACCCGGTCGTCGAGTGCGGCCAGCTCATCAATGACTTCGCCCAGCCCTGAGCGTTCAGCACCGAGTACAAACACCGTACGGCGGACGTTGTCGGGAAGACTGTCGGGGCCGAGGGCGTGGCCGATTGTGTCAAGACAGACCATGGCGTCAACACGATTGAGGTCCACCGACGGCCGGTCGACCCAGTGCACAGAACCCATATCCTCCGTACAGAAATACGGTGGCTCTTCGGCATCAAACGAGCAGATAAGCACCGACCGATCGAGGTTGTTGAGCTCCGTGAGTTGACGGGCGACGTCGAGCAGAACCGCCACGGCTGCTGCGTTGTCGTTGGCCCCGGGGTGAACCCGCCCGAAGTACTTGCCGAGGTGGTCATAGTGGGCGGCCACCATCACGTAACGGTCGGAGTTTGGCCCGCTGCCGGGGATGGCCCCGATCAAGCTGGCGCCTCCGACTGCAGAGATGTGATGTGAGTAGGTTCCGTCGTCTCCCGCTTGGACGAGTCCAAGGTCGGCGAATCCGTCCTCGACAAACCGACGCGCCATGCGTCCGCCTTCGGTACCGGTGGCGCGGCCCTCCATGGCATCGGAAGCCAATTGCTCTACTTGTTGGGCCATGATGGCGGCCCGCTTGTGCATGTCAGGCATCGGTACCCCCCCAGAGTCACCCGTAGCGACAACCATACGCTTAAACCGCCCGTAGTGGCGGGTCGGCGTGGTCAACAAAATGTCGTACAAGCGGATGCTGGCTGATCAGTGACGTCTTAGGATGCTGGACATGGCCGACCGGCTTCGACCTTTATGGGACTTCAGCGATCTCATCACCACCGAGCAGCACTTGCTCGACCAGCTCGACCTCGAGCCCACCGCTGACGGCCGCGCTGAGGTGCTCACTCAGCTCGCCCGAATCGAGGGGCTGCGCGACGGCTTTGAGCGTGGAGAAGCGTTCATTGTCGAAGCCGAGGCTTCGGCCAGCAGCGTCGTGGCGCGGAGTCGTATTGCCCTCGAACGGGGCCGCCTTCTCCGATCCGGCGGACGACCAGAAGCCGCGCTGCCCCTGTTCGAGGCAGCCTTCGCCGCGGCCGTGGACGCCGACCAGTATTTCGTCGCAGTCGATGCCGCTCACATGGCGGCGCTGGCCGCACCGGACCACGATGGCTTCATGGCGTGGACCCAGCGAGGAGTCGAACTGGCCGACACCCACGCCGAGGCTCATTCCTGGCTTGGGCCGTTGCTCAACAACCTAGGCTGGCAGTTAGTAGATACCGGGGATCTGGACGCGGCCCTGGACGCCTTCGAACGGGCTCTTGACGTTCGTCTCGCCGAACCCGAGAACCGGCTGGAGATCGAGATAGCTCGTTATGCCGTTGGCAAAACGCTTCGGGCGCTCGGACGGGCGAGCGAAGCAATCCCGACTCTTGAGAGCGCAGTCGCCTGGGCGGTGGACTCGGGAGCGCCCGATGGCTGGTTCCATGAAGAACTCGCGGAGGAGTACGCGGCGGTCGGGCGCGATATCGAGGCCGGTGAGCAAGCACGGTTGGCGTTGCCGATCCTCACCGACGCCGACCCCTTCTTTAGGGGGGACGCTGAGCGGATGGCCCGCCTCCGGGCGCTGGCGGATGGCACAGCTATGCCCGGCTAGACCCAGTTGGTTCGGGCTAGGGGCGGCTGATCGACAGCACGAGGATGACGGATGACTCGATGTTGATGGAGCCAGACACGAATGCTTGGTCGGCGCTCTCCGCCATGAGCTTGCGACCCGCCATCGGTATCGGTCCACCCGCCCCGACTTCTTCGATGGAAACGACATCGCCCCCGGATACTCCTGCCGCTCCTGCAAACACCGCCGCTTTCTGCAAGGCGTCGGTAACTGCCGCCCGCTGGGCGGCGGCTTGCAGTTCGGCCCGACGGGTGGTGTCGAACACGAGTGACTGGACGGCGTTGGCGCCTGCGTCGATGGCCGAGGTGATGATGCCGTCGGTGGCGTTGATGTCTTTGATCACGACCGTTACGTCGGCTGACGCCTCGTGACCGGTCAGGGCGTTCCTGCCGTTGGAGTAGTCGTATACGGCGTTCAAGCGGAGACGGGATACTTCAATGGCGTCTTCGGCGATCCCGGTTGCTTGGAGCGCCGCCCTGACGGAACCGACTGCGTCCCGCGTCTCCTGGAACGCTCCGGCTGGTTGGGTGGCAACTCGCGAAACGGCGAGTTGTAGCTCGGCCCGGTCGGGTTCAACGTCAACACGCCCCTGTCCATGGACCGTGATACCTGGGGGATCCTGGTTGGTTGTCATAGGGCGAGTATCGCACGACGCGGCGGCTTGTTCTCGCGAATGTGACTGCCTTGTCGGTCAAACTGAGACGCAGAGGGAAACCGTCTTAGGTCCCTACCGGTTGGGGAGTCGGAAACCCAGACTGGGCATATGGGGCAGCGACCGACCTGGTTGGAACGCGTAAGTGGCGACCCGTTGCCGTGGTTGCTCGATGAGTCGGACCCGGGAGTTCGTGCCGCCACCCTCATACGGTTGATGGGGAGGCCGCCGTCGGATCCGGAGGTTATCGACCTGCGCAAAGAAGCCATGGCGAAGGATCCAATCCGATCGATTTTGGCCGCCCAGGATGAGGCCGGCTGGTGGGTTAAGCCGGGACCTGGATATG
>JAHEDH010000109.1 GCA_024641285.1 bacterium
GCCGGTTGGGCTGGCGACGGTGCTGGTCGGGGACGACCCGGCTTCGCATGTCTATGTCCGCAACAAGCGGCGCGCCGCCGAGGCCGTCGGAATCACGTCCTATCACCACGAGCTTCCCGCCGACTCGACCCAGGGAGAGGTCGAGGCGCTGATCTCTGAGCTATCGGCCGACGACCGGGTGCACGGGATCCTCCTCCAGCTTCCGCTCCCGTCCGGTCTCGATGGTGAGGCCGCCGTTCAGCTCATCTCACCGTCGAAGGACGCCGATGGGCTCCACCCGCAGAGCCTCGGCCATCTCCTGCTCGATCGCCCGACCTTCGCCCCGTGCACACCGTCCGGCGTCCTCAGGATCCTGGACCACTACGACATCCCGACCGAAGGGGCGGATGTCGTCGTCGTTGGCAGATCGTTCCTCGTCGGGCGGCCGCTGGCGGTACTTCTCGGAGGGCGCGAACGGAACGCCACAGTGACACTGGCGCACTCGAGGACGAGAGACCTCGAGGAGCGGTGTCGACACGCGGACATCCTGATCGCCGCCGTGGGGCGTCCCGAGATGATCGGCGCCGACTGGGTCAAGCCAGGAGCGACCGTGATCGACGTCGGAATCAACCGCACCGACGCCGGGCTGGTGGGTGACGTCGATTTCGACGCGGTCGTCGACGTGGCCGGAGCGGTCACCCCGGTTCCCGGTGGTGTCGGGCCGATGACCATCGCGATGCTCATGTCGAACACGGTCACCGCCGCCGAGCGGAGCCACGAGTAGCCGTCCGGCCGCGGCCGGGGCCCTGCACGGACCTGCCGGATGTGCTCGGCCCGCTGAATGCTCCAGGCTGACAGGCTTTCAGGCCATCTCGCTGGGGCTGCTTCCGTGAAGCGGATTAGTGTCCGACCCGACGAATTCACCACCGAGGAGTACCACCATGGCAAGCCCGATCAGCATGGGAACCGACGGCCTGAACGTGCCCGACGACCCGATCATCCCATTCATCGAGGGTGACGGGATCGGGCCCGACATCTGGGCGGCGTCGGTCAGGGTGTTCGATGCCGCGGTCGAGAAGGCTTACGGTGGAGCCAGGAAGATCGCCTGGAAGGAAGTGCTCGCCGGGGAGAAGGCCTTCAACGCCACCGGCTCATGGCTTCCCGACGAGACCGTGGACGCCTTCTCGGAGTACCTGGTGGGGATCAAGGGACCGTTGACGACGCCGGTCGGCGGAGGCATCCGCAGCCTGAACGTGGCGCTCCGCCAGACGCTCGACCTGTACGCCTGCGTTCGGCCGGTGCGCTGGTTCAACGGGGTTCCGTCGCCGGTGAAGAACCCGGGCCAGGTCGACATGGTCATCTTCCGCGAGAACACCGAGGACGTCTACGCAGGAAAGGAGCTGGAAGCCAATTCCGAGGGTGCCGCCAAGTTGCTCGACTTCCTCGAGACCGAGTTCGGATGGGAGATCCGGCGGGACTCGGGAATCGGGATCAAGCCCGTGTCGATCACCGGTTCGAAGCGTCTCATCCGCGCTGCCATCAAGTATGCGATTGCCAACGGCCGCAAGTCGGTGACCCTCGTGCACAAGGGCAACATCATGAAGTTCACCGAGGGCGCATTCCGCAACTGGGGATATGAGCTCGCAAAGGACGAGTTCTCCAAGGAGACCATTTCCTGGGAGGAGTGCGGCGGCAAGCCAGGAGACAAGATCCTGGTCCAGGACGTCATCGCCGATGCGATGCTCCAGCAGATCCTCACCCGGCCCGGCAACTACGACGTCATCGCGACGATGAACCTCAACGGCGACTACATCTCGGACGCGCTCGCAGCACAGGTGGGCGGGATCGGGATCGCTCCCGGAGGCAACATCAACTACGACTCCGGGGTGGCAGTGTTCGAAGCGACCCATGGGACGGCACCGAAGTACGCCGGACAGGACAAGGTGAATCCTGGCTCGGTGATCCTCTCCGGCGAGATGATGTTCCGGTATCTCGGATGGGGCGAAGCGGCCGATCTGATCATCGACAGCCTGGAAGCCGCCATCGGCGACAAGATCGTCACGTACGACTTCGCCCGCCTGATGGAAGGCGCCACCGAGGTCAAGACATCGGAGTTCGCCGACGCCGTGATCTCGAGAATGTGACCGTGTCATGTCCCCCACGAAGTGGGGGAAGGTTCCTGCGAGGCGAGGAACGAGCCTCGGAGGTAGGGGGCACGCCACGTAGCACGTTGCACGTTCTCCCTCTCGCAGCGCCCAGAGGCAAAGAGTTGCGACGTGAAACGTGAGACGTGAAACGTGAGACGAATGAAGCTCGATCATGTGGCGATCGGGGTCTCGGATCACCGCGATGGCCTGCGGGCCTTGACGGGAGCGCTCGGGGGGCTCGTGATCAGCGGTGGGCAGCCGCCCGGGAGTGGTTTCCGGGCGATGCAGGTCCGCATCGGCCGGGGCACCGAGGGCATGACGGTGGAACTGCTGGAGCCGGCGGACACCCAGCACAACGACTTCCTGGAGCGCTTCCTCTCTGCGGGCGGTGACCGTCCCCATCACGTCACCTTCAAGACCGACGACATCGGAGCGGAGCTCGAGCGGCTGCGTTCGCTCGGCATCGAGCCGGTGGCGATCGACTTCTCCGATCCCGGGTGGCGGGAGATGTTCATTCATCCCGGAGACGCACACGGGACCGTCGTCCAGATCGCCGAGTCGGACACTCCGGCGCCGCCGATGGACGAATGGCTCGCCGGCCTGCCGGCAACGGTGTTCTCCTACGGAGGTGACCCGTGGTGGGACCTCGAGTCGATCGAGGTCGGGGAGCCGGCGTATCTCAGGGCGGTCGTCATCGGGACACCGGATCGGCCGACCGGAGACCGGTTCTACACGCAGGTGTTGGGCGCCGAGTCGACCCGGTGGGGCGACCACACCGAACATCGATGGGAGGGCGGCGTCATCCGGCTCGTGGATGCCGACGTCGACCGACCCCGGATCGCCTGGCTCGAGGTGGAAGGTGTCGACCGTGAGTGCGCGATCGGGGCCGCCCGATTCGTGGGGGTCGGCTGATGTCGACGGGCATCGCCGTGTCGCTGGAGGCCGTGATCGTCGCGGTCACCGATGACCGTCCGCGAATCCTCACCGTCGACTCCGTCGGCGGTCCGATGCTGCCGGCGGGCTCGCTGGAAACCGATGGTGATGCCAGCCTCGACCTCGGCATGCGCCGGGTCATCGACGAGCAGGCGGGGTTCGAGGTCGAGTACATCGAACAGCTCTACACGTTCGGCGATCGGGACCGATCCGATCCTTCGGCCGGCGATGCGGACCGCGCACTCGGAGTGGGGTATCTGGTGCTCACACGCGAGGCTGCGACCACCGGCCGTTGGGTCGACTGGTATCACCTCTTCCCGTGGGAGGACAAGCGGTCGGCGACCGCCGACGAGGAGGCCAGGCGACTCGTGGGGGAGTGGGCCGGCGAAGGCGGAGGCCGTTCTCAGCGTGCGCAGATCGCGTTCGGGATCGCGGAGACGCCGTGGGACGGCGTCCGAGCTCTGGACCGCTACGAGCTCCTGTACGAGGCCCATCTGGTTCCGGAGTGGTACGTCGACCACGGGCATGGTCGCGGCCCGTGTGTAGCCGGCGAGTCGATGGCGCTCGACCATCGCCGGGTGGCCGCCACCGCGCTCTCCCGGCTGCGGGGGAAGCTGACATACCGGCCGCTCGTCTTCGATCTGATGCCGGAGACTTTCACGTTGTCGCACCTGCAGCGCACGGTCGAGGCGCTCGCCGGCCAGCGCCAGCACACCCAGAACTTCCGCAGGCTGGTCGAGCGTGGCGGGCTCGTCGAGGGCACCGGGATGCACGTGACCACCGGTGGCCGCCCGGCTGAGCTGTTCAGGTTCCGCCGGTCGGTCTTGACCGAGCGGCCCCGGGTGGGCATCCTCGGTTGAGTCCTCCGGGTTTCAGACCGACTCGTATGCCGCGTGGATCTCGATCGGCAGTGTGAGCGTCATCGTCGTGCCGCGGCCGGCCCCGTCGGAGGAAGCGGTCACGCTGCCGTCCATCGCTTCCATCATCGAACGCGTCAGGCTGAGACCAAGGCCGGTCCCTTCTCCCTCGGTGCGTTCCCCCCTCTGGAACGGGGCGAACAGGCCCTCGGCTTCCTCCTGGGTCATTCCGACGCCGGTGTCGCTGACCGTGATGATCGCTGCGCCGTCGCGTTCGGCGGTGGCGACCGTGACGCCTCCGTGAAGCGTGTAGTTGAGGGCGTTGGCGATGAGGTTCGTGAGTACCTGCTGCAGCCGTCTCGGGTCGGCTCTCACGACGAGGTGGCTTCTGCCGGCGAATTCGAGGCTGAGTGACCGCTGATTCGCCACAGGGGAGAGCAGGCGAAGAACGGAATCGACGGCGTCGTCGACGTGGACGGCTTCCGGCTTGACCTCGAACACTCCGGCGATGGAACGTTCCGAGGCCAGGAACTCGTTGATCAGTTCGATCATGAAGCGGCAGCCCGAGCGGATCTCTTCGACGTATCCCTTGGCTGGATGGTCGTCCAATTCGGCGTCGATGATGTCCGCGAATCCGGCCATTGCGGTGAGCGGCGTACGGAGCTCGTGGCTGATCGCGGCGGTGCGTCGATATCCCTTCGAAAGGAGGGACTCCATGTCGGCATCCTGCGAAACGATCCCCTCACTCCACACATGGGCCAGTGTCGTGGCCAGTGTCCGCTGCTCTGCCTCGGCGCGCCTGCTCCGCTGGAGCAAGCTTCCGATCCAGGCACCGGCACAAGCCAGCACGAGCGGCGCCAGGTCGATCACTGCGAGCAGCGGGAATCGCTGATGGAGCTCCATGGCGTCGAACACGAGCTCTCCGCGCGTGGCGATATATGCCAGGGCGCCGAGCGGGAACAGGCACCCGAAAAGGAAGCCGCACACCCCGCCGGAGCACGCTTTGCGCTTGTTCGCGGCCAGTGATCTGAGTCGTCGCACCCGTACCCTGTCGGCAGCTCGATCGATCTGTCAAGAAGTCCAGAGAGGACAGCCCGAACGATGCATCGGACCGAATCCCCGATTATGCTCAGTGTGAGCAAAAGTGGAGAGCCAAACGTGACCACGACCACCCTCGAGATAACGCCCCGCGGCAGTGTGTTGCCGGAAGCCGAGCGGATCGCCCTGCAGCCGATCCTCGACGACATCGAGCGGCTCAAGAAGGAGCGGAACGCCGTGGTCGCGGCGCACAACTACATGACACCGGACATCTTCGGGTTGGCCGCCGACCTCACGGGGGACTCGCTGAAGCTGGCGGCGCTCGCCAAAGAGACCGAAGCCGATGTCATCGTGCTCGCCGGCGTCGACTTCATGGCCGAGACCGCCAAGCTGGTGAACCCGGCCAAGACCGTCCTCCTGCCGGACAAGCGGGCGGGCTGCTCGCTCGCCGACGGCATCACCGGCGCCGACGTGCGGGCGCTCAAGGCCCAGTACCCCGGCGTCCCGGTGGTCACCTACGTCAACACCTCGGCCGACGTCAAGGCGGAGACCGACATCTGCTGCACCAGCGGCAATGCGGTGGCTGTGGTGGAGTCCCTGGGGGTGGACCGGGTGATCTTCCTCCCCGACCAATACCTCGGGAAGTATGTGGCGAGCAAGACCGACGTCGAGTTGATCCTCTGGGACGGCGCCTGCATGGTGCACGAGCGGTTCACCGGTGAGGAGATCCGACAGCACCGCGCCGGCCTCGGCGACATCTCCGTCATCGCCCACCCAGAGTGCCCGCCCGACGTCCTCGCCGAGGCAGACTACGTCGGGTCCACCAACGGGATCATCAACTGGGTGACCGAGCACCGCCCTGAGCGCGTGATGATGATCACCGAGTGCTCGATGGCCGACAACGTGGCTCTCGAGACTCCCGAGGTCGAATTCGTCCGTCCCTGCAACCTGTGTCCCCACATGAAGCGGATCACGCTGGAAGGCATCCGGCACTCGCTCGAGACGATGACCCATCAGATCGAGATCCCGGCCGACATCGCCGATCGTGCCAGGGTCGCCGTCGAACGCATGCTCGAAGTCGGACGTCACGAGCGGTGAGCGTCGAGCGGGTCGAACTCTCGGACCCGGTGGTCGTCGGATCCGGCGTCGCGGGTCTCTCGGTGGCGCTCGGGCTACCCAAGTCCACCGTGCTCACGGTTGGCTCGCTCGGGTCGACCGGATGGGCACAAGGTGGCATCGCAGCCGCCGTCGGTGATGACGATACGGCTGAACTCCATGCCAGCGACACGATGACCGTCAGCGGCGGAATTGCGGTGCAGCGTGCGGTGGATGTTCTGACCGCCGGGGGCTCCAGGGCGATCGAGCGCCTCATCGAACTCGGAGCCCAATTCGACCTCGACGACCGGGGCGCGCTCAAGCTCGGTCGAGAGGCCGGCCATCAACGGCGTCGCATCGTGCACGCCGATGGCGACGCCACCGGTGCCGAAGTCCAGAGGACGCTCTCCGCCGCAGCTGACGCGAACGACTCGGTCGACGTTCTCGAAGGCTGGCGCATGATCGATCTCCTCCGGGACGCCGAAGGCGTCACCGGTGTCCTCGCAGCGGATGGAGACGGGCGGTTGGTGGCGTTCGACGCCCCTGCGGTCATCCTGGCAACGGGAGGGATCGGACAGATCTACCGACACACGACCAACCCCAAGGTCGTGACCGGCGATGGGCTCGCTGCGGCCTCCAGGGTCGGGGCTCGGCTCGCCGATCTCGAGTTCGTGCAGTTCCACCCCACCGGCCTGATGGCGGGGCTGGACCCGATGCCGCTTCTCACAGAGGCCCTTCGCGGCGAGGGAGCGACGCTGGTGGACAACCACGGACGTCGGTTCATGCTCCAGCACCATCCCGACGCCGAACTCGCTCCGAGGGACGTGGTGGCGCGAGCGATCTTCTGGCAGCACGACAAACGAGCCGGTGCCTTCCTCGATGCCCGGAACATCGACGAGTTCCCGACCCGTTTCCCGACCGTGTTCGCACATGCTCAGGACGCCGATCTCGATCCGCGCGTCGACCTGCTGCCGGTGTCTCCCGCCGCCCACTACTTCATGGGCGGCATCGACGCCGGGTCCTCGGGCCGATCATCGGTGTCCGGGCTCTGGGCGGTGGG
Organism: bacterium; assembly: GCA_024641285.1. GTDB lineage: Bacteria > Actinomycetota > Acidimicrobiia > Spongiisociales > ZC4RG35 > JAHEDH01. The sequence continues at coordinate 7,110 of JAHEDH010000109.1, forward strand.
GGAGACGGCCTCCACCGGAGTTCACGGCGCGAATCGGCTCGCATCGAACTCACTGCTCGAGGGGCTCGTCTTCGGTGCCCTCGTTGCCGATGACGTCCACCACGCAGAGGGCTTGGGTGGCAGGATCGGGTCGTGGACGGCAGGGATCACCGAGTGCTCCCTCGAGCAGCCGGAAGAGATCGCAACCGTGCGGCAACTGATGTGGGACCGAGTCGGCCTCGTCAGAACCGGGAGCGGGCTGTGGGATGCGCACAACCGGCTCATCCAACTCGGGTCCGCGCTCGTGGCGTCGGTGCCGGGTCGTGTGGCGTTCGAGGTCGCCTCCCTGATCACGACCGCGGCGTTGCGGCGATCCGAGTCCAGAGGCGGCCACTATCGAGCCGACTATCCAGAGCCCGATCCGTTCCAGGCAAACCGTAACCTGGTGGAGCCGATCCCGAGAAAGACCGAGTGACGATGGATGCCAGCAGATTCGACGATCTGATCGCCCGAGCGTTCGACGAAGATCTCGGATCCGCCGGTGACTTGACCTCCGAGTCGATCTTCGGACCGGACCACCGCAGCTCGGCCCGGCTGGTCGCCCGACAGGCCGGCGTCCTGGCAGGTGTCGACGTGGCGCGCCGTGTCTTCGAGTTGATGGATGGCTCGACCGTGATCGAGGTCTCGGCCCACGATGGAGCAGGCGTGGCTGCTGGAACCGACGTGATGCGACTCTCGGGCTCGACGCGCTCGTTGCTCATGGCCGAGCGGACTGCGCTCAACCTGGTTGGCCGGATGTCCGGCATCGCCACCACGACCGCCGAAATGGTCGAACTCGTCGAGGGCACCGGGGTCCTGATCGCCGACACCCGCAAGACCACGCCGACCCTGCGCGCCCTCGAGAAGTACGCGGTGCGGATGGGCGGGGGCTCGAACCACCGCTTCGGGCTCTTCGACGCCGTGATGATCAAAGACAACCACATCGCCGCCGCCGGCGGTATCGGTCGGGCGGTCGCCATGGTGCGCGCCCGGGTCGGTCACACGGTCAAGGTCGAGGTGGAGGTCGAGACCCTCGACGAGCTGCGAGAGCTGTTGGTGGTGGGTGCCGACATCGTGCTCCTCGACAACATGACGATCGATGAGCTCAGACAGGCCGTCGAGATGGTGGGGGAGGAGATGATCACCGAGGCATCGGGCGGCATCACCCGGGACACCATCAGGGCCGTTGCCGAAACGGGCGTCGACGTCATCAGCGTGGGGGCGCTGACACACAGTGCACCGAACTTCGACGTGGCTCTGGACTTCGACCGCCACTGAACGGGTGCGCGGCTAGTCGGCTGCCACCGGCTCCGCCGCCGCCGCTGCCTGGGCCATCTCGATCCGTGGCACTGCGCCCCTGAACATCGACGCGGCGAGCCCGGCCGCAGCGAGTGCGATCACTCCGGAGACGAGAAACACGTTCCGCACACCGATTCCCGCTGCGAGCGTGCCGGCGAAGGCCATCGATACGACGTTCGCTCCGGTCAGCACGGTGCTGAGCGCCGATCCGGTCCTGCCTCGCACGGCGTCGTCGACCTCGGTCTGCACCAGCGTCGAGACCGACGCCTGGAGTGGAGAGATGGCCCAGCCGACCAGGAACAGAATCACGACGAGCTGCCACGGGGACTGCACGGTCGACATGGCGGCAACTGCGACCCCGATCCCCAGCACCCCGGCAACGATCAGCCTCGTCGACCCGAATCGTCTCGCCAGGCTCGCAGCGATCGCGCTGGCAGCGACCATCGACACGACCTGGGCTGCCTCGAAACCGGCGAACCAGGTCTCGGAGACCATCAGGTCCTCGACGATCAGCGGAACCAGAAGCACATTGACGGCTCCGAGACCCAGCATCATCACCCCGGCCCCAAGGAGTACGCCGCGGAGGATTCTGGAGCCGCGGAGCACCTCGAGGCCGACTTTGATGTCCGCGAAGATCGACGTATCGACGGCCTCACTGCGTTGCGGTGCGGCGTCGGCGCGGACCATCGAGATGGCGACGAGCGAGATGAGGAACGTCGAGGCATCCAGGATGTAGGCGAGGGCGAGCGTGTCGGACATAGATGCGATGATGCCGGTGACCGCGGTGCCGATGAGCCCGAACACGATCTGGGTCATCTGTGAAACGGAGTTGGCCGCCATGAGGTGGTCGGCACCCACGATCCGGGGCATGTATGCGCTCTTGGCGGGACTGAAGAAGGTTCCAAGGGAGGCCTGGATGAATGCGACCACGTACAGGATCCACATGCGATCGACCGTCGTCACCAGCAGGAACGCCAGCACGAACGATGTGCGGAAGAGATCCGAGACGATCATGACGCGTTTACGGTTCCACCGGTCGACGTAGGCGCCGGCGACGAAGCCGAACAACAGTGTGGGGAGGGCGATGGCGATCGCCGTTGTCGCGACGGCCGCGGTGGATCCGGTCAGCCGTTGCGTGGTGAGGAGCAACGCCAGGCTGGTCAGGGCGTCACCGAAGTTCGAGACGGCCTGCCCGGTCCAGAGCAGCCGGTAATCGCGGATCTTGAACAGCTCTCTCACTTCAGGTTCCTCGAACTCGGGTGGGCGATGAGGAGGACACCGAACGGCTCGGCGTCATCGGTTTCGGGGTCTTCGGCGAATTCGGCGATCAGTGACTCCATCCGTTCGATCAACTCACCGGCCCGCTGGCGGGTCAGCGTCAGAATGCTCCGGTGCATGCTCAGTTGCCGACGGTTCTCGGCCTCGACGAGCGTGAACTGCTCTCGCTCGACCGCCCGAGCGATGTCCGTTCTCGTGATCGAGAAGAGCGAATCGATGACGGCGACCGCCTGTTCCCTCGGGGTGGCGCTCTCGAGGAACTTCTCGCTGGGTTGGTAGGTCTTGGCTGCGACCTGGTAGATCTTCTCGTTCATCGCTCCGGCACGCCGCTCGTCGACGACCACGATGGCGCCGATCTCCTCCAGGGCGTTGATGTGGTGGTACAGGCGTGTCCGCGGGACGTCCATCCGCTCGGCGAGCTCGGCGACCGATGCCGGGTTGCGCAGCAGTTCGATGATCTCGATGCGCGGCTCGGTCATGAGCAGCTTGAGGGCATCGAGGTCGTCGATCGGGAAGACGTCGGCGGGCTGGAACTCGTGGTTGGCGCTCATGGGACCTCAGTAAAGCTCTGCTCGGAATGCGGCGGGTCGCACGTGGGCGGCAGAGAGCTTGGCATCGGTTTCGATCGACCGTGGCCGCCGTGTCCGCTCGCCGAGAAGACGGGAGAACGAGCCCTTGGCCGACCCTCGCGTGACTCCGCTCCCTGTGATGTCGCTACTCGCGGTGTTTGCATGGCGTCGCATGATCATCCTTCCTCTCGAGATCATTCATATGTATTGAATATATATTCACGCAGTCTGAATGTCAAGGGGGTTTGAATAGACTTTCGACTCTGCCGGGGGTACGTGACCGGCAACTACGCTCAGCTCCATGAGCACATCACCAGTACGCGTCGCAGTCACCGGAGCCGCCGGCCAGATCGGTTACAGCCTCCTCTTCCGTATCGCCTCGGGCCAGCTTCTCGGGCCAGACCAGCCGGTCATCCTGCAGATGTTGGAGATCACGCCGGCCCTCGGCGCCCTCGACGGTGTGGCGATGGAGCTCGACGATTGCGCTTTCCCGCTTCTCGCAGACATGGTCAAGACCGATGACGCCGACGTCGCGTTCGGGGACGCCGAGATCGCACTGTTGGTCGGGGCGATGCCCCGTAAGGCCGGGATGGAGCGTTCGGACCTGCTCGAGGCCAACGGAGCGATCTTCACGCGTCAGGGTGCGGCGATCAGTGATTCGGCGAACAAGGACATCAAGGTGCTGGTCGTGGGCAATCCGGCGAACACCAACGCACTGATCGCAATGAACAACGCCCCCGACATCGACCCCAGGCAGTTCACGGCGATGACCCGGCTCGACCACAACCGGGCCAAGAGCCAGCTGAGCGCCAAGGTCGGTCGGCCGGTCAGTGCCATCAAGAAGATGACCATCTGGGGCAACCACTCTTCGACCCAATACCCCGATCTCATGCACTGCGAGGTCGATGGCACCCAGGCCTACTCCCTGGTCGACGATCACGACTGGGTCGAGGATGACTTCATCCCGACCGTTGCCAAGCGCGGCGCAGCGATCATCCAGGCGCGCGGCGCCTCGTCGGCAGCCAGTGCCGCCAACGCCGCCATCGACCACATGCGTGACTGGGTGATGGGGACTCCCGAGGGCGATTGGGTGTCGATGGCAGTGCCGAGCGACGGCAGCTACGGCGTTCCCGAGGGGCTCATCTCCTCGTTCCCGTGCGTGACCAGCGGCGGCGAGTACTCGATCGTGCAGGGGCTCGAAATCGACGACTTCTCGCGCGGGCGAATCGACGCGTCCGCGACCGAACTCGGCGAGGAGCGGGACGCGGTTGCGGGTCTCGGGCTGATCTGACGACCGGCGGAAACCCCGGCAGGAGTTGACTCTCAGGCGGTTAGCCGCCAGACTCACACTCGTGTAATTCTTCTCCAGAAAGGGAACCGCACATGAACAAGGCAGAACTCGTAGACGCCGTCGCCGCAGCCACCGACGGAAGCAAGGCCGATGCCCAGCGTCATCTCGACGCCGTGCTCGACACCATCTCCGGTGC
>JAHEDH010000110.1 GCA_024641285.1 bacterium
ATGTCTTCACCAGCGTCATCGAGAAGGGATACTCGGACGAGTTCCAGCGGCTCATGTCGGTCACAGAGGTCAGATCCGCCGACGATCTCGATGCCATGCACCCCGAGTTCTGGCCGGGTCGGGTGACCGTCTCGACCGGATCGCGGACGATCGAGCTCTCGGCCAATCACATGCGTGGGGAGGCCGAGGTCCCGATGTCGTTCGACGATGTCGCGGCCAAGCTGGTCGAGTTGTCGCCCAATCATTCAGCGGAGACTCGGGAGCGCGTGGTCGAGATCGCCCGCAACCTCGAACATCACACGGTCGGCGACCTCGTGGCGCCGCTGAGAGGAGGTCGTTCATGACGGAACCGTGGTTTCCCGAGTTAGGCCCGAAGTGGGAGGCTTCGACTGCGCACAAGCCGTCGTTGGTCACCATCGACATCCATTCGCACGTTCAGGTCCCGGCGGCGGCCGAAGCGGCAGCGCCGTTCTTCCGAGCGGAGATGGATCCGAGGATGCAGGTCCAGCCGGAGGAGAGCACCAGGTACAACCGGGAACTTCGGGCTTCGATCGCAGAGAAGTTCACCGACATCGACGCTCGCATCGCTGACATGGATCTGCAAGGGGTCGACGTCCAGGTGCTGTCCATCGTTCCACCGCAATACCACTACTGGCTCGACGCCGAGAACGGTCCCCGAAATGCCAGACTCCAGAACGATCGGATCGCCGAGATGGTCCGCACACGTCCCGACCGGTTCGTGGGCGTGGCGAATCTCCCCATGGACCATCCGAAGGCTGCAGCCGAAGAACTGCGGCGTGCACACACCGAGCTCGGATTCAACGGATTCGCCATCGGCGCCGATGTCAACGGCGGAGACCTGGACCACCGGAGGTTCGATCCGATCTGGGAGGTGGCATCCGAGTTGTCGCTCCTGGCGATCCTCCATCCGCACGGTTGGACCGAGCCCAGGAGGATGGACGACTACTACCTCATCAATCTCGTGTGCATGCCGCTGGCGTCGACGGTGGCCGTCTCTCGCATGATCCTCGGCGGCGTCTTCGAGCGGTTCAGCGAATTGCAGATGCTCGTCGTGCACGGAGGCGGGTACCTGCCGTTCTACTTCGCTCGCACCGATCACGGGTATCGGTTCAGACCCGAAGCTCGCCGACACATCAGTCGCCCGCCGAGCGAATATCTTCACGAGCTCTACTTCGACACGACGGTGTTCCGTCCCGAGGACGTCGAGTATCTCGTCGGGGAGTTCGGCGCCGATCGGGTGCTGATGGGCACGGACTACCCCTTCGACATGGGCCCGACCGACCCGCTGGGGTTTCTCGAGGGCGCGAGGCTGACACAAAGCCAGCGCGACGCGATCGTTGGAGGCAACGCCGCGAGATTGCTGCGAATCGACACCGCCAACCGGATGGCGTGAGGAGAGATGGTCGTGGCCTGCGGTGCGACACGGTCAACGAGTGTCGGTGCAGACTTCCATGATTGCGGCGACGTCGGCATCTCCGAAGCCGGCCGCGGCGGCCGATCGCATGAGTTCCGCTCCGACCGCTGTGACCCGGCCCGGTGGCCGCCGTTCCTCGGCGAGCCGGAGGTCCTTGTTCATCAGGTCGACGGTGAACAAGGGCGTGTAGTCGCGATCTGACATCGGCCCGGCCTTGTACTCGAGCAGACGTGGCACGGCTCCGGCCCGGAGGAGGGAGAGGGCGTTTCCGATGTCGAGGCCGGCATCCTCCAACTCGACGATCGCTTCCGCGATCGCGGCCAGGTGGGCGGTGAGCAGCCGATTGGTGATCAGCTTCATCTCCAGACCCATCCCCGGCGCGCCGCAGTGCTCGACGGTGGCAGAGAACGGCGCCAGATACGGACGGGAGCGCTCGAAGGCGACCGCCGACCCACCGACCATGACCACGAGCGTGCCCGCGGCGGCGTGCGTCGATGTACCGCTGACGGGAGCATCGACGAACTCGACGGATCGCTCTGTCGCGTGCCGCGAGATCGTTTGCGAGGCGTCCACCGAGACGGTGGAGAGGTCGATGCACAGCGTTCCTGCCGCGAGCTCGGGAATGAGTGGCCCATAGACCTCGAGCATCTCAGCGGTCCCCGGGAGTGAGCTCATGATCACCTCCGAGCCCGCGAGCTCCTCTGGGCTGTCTGCAATGCGCCCACCGGCCGCAGAGAACCGTCGGGCGGCTTCGGGCGACGGATCGAATCCGAGCACGTCGAAGCCGGCGCGCACGAGATGGCCGGCGATCTCGGACCCCATCCTGCCAAGACCGGCGAATCCGATCGTTTCGGACGGTCGTACTGCGTCGGATTGCATGTTTGCTCCTCACTCGATCCGGTCGCCGACGAGGGGCGGATCGATCGTCGTGGTCACTGCGTGGGCTCCCGGTTTCACACTCGGCGCTCCAGCGCATCCCAAGTGGCGGCGATAGCCGATCTGATACCGGGGTCGGTCGGTGGAATCGCCGACCGGGGACGGCCGGCGTCGACCTCGATCGTCGTCATCACCCTGCCGGGCGAAGTGCTCATGACCGAGACCCGATCCGAGAGCGTCACTGCCTCTTCGATGTCGTGTGTGACGAGGATCATGGTCCTCGGGTCGGCGAGCCAGAACGCTTCGATCTCGTTGTGCAGGCGCATCCGCGAGATCCGATCGAGGTGGGTGAACGGTTCGTCGAGGAGCACGACGTCGGCGTCGTGGGCCATTGCCCGACCGAGACCGGCCCGGGACTGCTGCCCCCTCGAAAGCGTGCCGGGAAGGCGATCGACCAGGTGTCCGAGCCCGACGTGCGACGCGAAGAAGTCTCGAAGCCTGGCGTACATGCCCGGTTCGACGTCCCCGAACTCCGGCCCGATCCCGATGTTGCGTCCGACGTCCCACCACCCCAGCAGTCGAGGCTCCTGGAACACGATGGCGGTCTCGTTGGTGTGCTTGCGCTCGCCGGTGATCCGCACCGACCCGGCGCTGGGAGACTCCATTCCGGCGACGACTCGCAGCAGCGTCGACTTCCCGCAGCCGTTCGGGCCCACGATGGCATGGATCGAGTTCGATTCGACCGTCAACGTCACTCCGTCCAGCACTCGGCGGTCGCCGGGATAGGCGAACCCGATCTGATCGATGTCGACTCTCATGCTGCAATTCTCGTTCGCTTGTCGGACTTCAAGAATTAACCCCGGTTTCACACGACAGCCCCCGCATCAGATCCTATACAATCGATTGTGACGTCGACATGACGTCCACAGCAGGAGAGAACCGGAGGTACAGAGTGCGATCGAAGCTACAGATTCGATGGTTTGCGGTGTTGATGGTGATGGCCATGATCGTCGCAGCGTGCGGAAGTGACGACAGCGGAGGAGACTCCACCGGCGATACCACAGCGAGCGGCAGCGACGGCGGTGCATCGATCATGCGCTTCGCGTTCGCACCCGATCCCGCTTGGGACTGGCTGGCCGACACCGGTGAGCTGGCAGTGTGGGAAGAAGCAAACAACATCAGAATCGTGACCAGCTCCACCTGGGACGAGTTCACATACTTCGCCGGCGGGCATGGAGACATCGTCTCCATGGGTACCCAGGAGATCCCGGTGCTCGAGCAGGAGACCTCGATCAAAACGGTCACCTTCGGGAAGTACAACTACCAGCGCTCGCCGATGATGACGCGTGCCGACACGGGCTACAACGAGTTGCCTGACATCCCGGCCGGATCGACGATCTGCGTTTCGAGCCCCGTGTCGAACACCCAGTTCTGGTCCGTTGCCATGAACGAGTTGCACGGCATCGACTACCGCGTCGGTGGCGGTGACTACAACCTGGTGGTGAACGACCACTTCGTGAACCCCGAGAACCTGCTCCGCGGCGACTGTGAAGCCGCCGTGATCATCCCCGAGGCGGCGGCCCCGTTCCTGCGGACCGGCGAATTGGTGCTGATGTACGACGGCAAGATGCCGTTCCAGCTGTACAACGACTTCTCGGGCTTCGACGACGGGAACTACCACGTCATGTCGAACCTGTTCACGGCGACCGAGGCGTACTTCGACAGCCACCCCGACGAGGTCAAGGCCTTCCTCGCCCTCTGGCAGCGTGGTGTCGATCTCTGGAACGCCAATCAGGAAGAGATCATCCGGGCCTATCCACAGCACTTCGCCGTGGAGGAAGAGGCCGACATCGAGTGGATGATCAACTTCATGAACGAGCCCGCCAACGACTGGTTCGTCGAGTCGGTGTATCTCGATGCCGATTGGATCGAAGCCGAGCGTGCGATCTGGGACTTCATGACCGATCTCAACCCGGAGAACCAGAACTATCTCGAACCCGGCTTCCCGCAACCTCGTTTCGAGGTTGTCGAGCCCTGAGCAAGCAAGTCGTCGATGGGTGGGGATGCGGCTCCGGCCGCCCCCACCCATCCGAACAAAGGGGACATGCGTGACGGCCGTCCAGGAGCGCCACGAGGAACCAACCAAATCTGCCGAGGAGCAACGTCTCGAAGCGGCGGCGCGCAAAGAGAAGCAGCTCAAGTGGTTCTGGCGGATCATGGGGTATATCACTGTGCTCGGGGTCTGGGAGTTCGCCATCGCCGACATCCTCGGGCTGGCGACGGGTAGAACCCTCGACGAGAACCTTCTCCCCGGGCCGCTTCGCATCGTCGAGACGTTTCCGGACATCGTCGCCTCGGGGCGCTTCTTCACTTCCTTCGGAGCGACGCTCACTCGGATCGGTGTCGGGTTCGGCATCGCCCTGATCCTGGGGACCGCCATCGGGCTCCTGACGCAGATCAAGTGGTTCGAGAACTTCTTTCGTGACTTCCAGACCGTCGGCCTGACGGCTCCAGGCCTCGTGTGGGCGCTTGTCGGGTTGATCATCTGGGGGTTCAAACCGATGGGATGGATCTTCCCGATCGTGATGGTCACGTTCGCACTCGTGTCGGTCAACATCGCCGAAGGGGTCAGGTCGTTGCCGAAGGACCTGATCGACATGGCAAAGGCATTCGGCACTCCGCAACTGCGAAGACAGCGAGAGATCGTCATCCCTCATCTGGCACCGTTCATCTTCACTGCTATCCGGTTCGGGTTCTCGATCGGGTGGAAGGTGACCGTCCTCACCGAGGTGTTCTCGTCGAACGAAGGCATCGGCTTCGAGATGCGGGTGGCATCGCAGCTCTTCCGTCTCGACGAGTTCTTCACCTGGGTGTTGTCGTTCTTCGTCTTTGCGCTCTTCCTCGAGAAGGTCGTACTCCAGTACTTCGAGCGCCGGTTCTTCCACTGGCGACAGGAGGTCGCCACCGCATGATCAACTGCACGCCGAACCAACGGGAGGTGTCGTCATGACCGCCGTGACCGAAAAGGTCCCAGAGCGGCCGCCCGTCAAGGGCACCGAGGACAGCGGTCTGCTGCGATTCGTCAAGAAGCCGATCGTCGCCAGGCTCCTGTTCCCGACACTGGTCATTGCACTGTGGGTCTTCGTGGACAGCCTCGAGATCTCCCGGGTGTTCCCCGCTCCCGATCGCGTTCTCGGCTTCATGTGGGACGAGCTCCGACTCGAGACGCTCGCGCGCACCAACCTCTACGAGACGCTCGGGATCTCGCTCCTGAGACTGTTTGCAGGCTTCGCCGTCTCGATGGTGGTGGGCACTGCCATCGGGCTCGGCATGGGCCTCTCCAAGTCTGTCGACGCCTTCTTTCACGATTGGGTGATGGCGATCCTCGCCATGCCCGCCCTCGTTTGGGCGCTCTTCCTCGGTCTCGTGTTCGGCTTCGGGAGCACCGGCCCGGTATTGGCCACCATCCTCGCCGGGATCCCGTTCGTGATCATCAATGTCCGCGAAGGTGTCAGGAACACGCCGCGGGAGCTCTTCGACATGGCATCGGCCTTCGATGTGCCCCGCAACCGAATGACCCGCCACCTGCTGATCCCGTCACTGATGCCCTTCATGTTCGCCGCTGCGCGTTATGGGTTCTCGGTGGGATGGAAAGGCCTGGTCCTGGCCGAGGTGTTCGCATCTGACCGTGGCATGGGCTGGATGATCAAGTTCTGGTACGACGCCCACCGGTCGTTCGCAGTCGTCGGGTACGCGTTCTTCTTTGTGATCTTCGCCTTCTTCCTCGAGAAGTTCGTGTTCGACAAGCTCTACGCACGAGCCTTCAAGTGGAGGCCGGCCGTTGGCGCGATCGAGCTCGTCGAGGAAGAGATCCAGGAGAGTTTCATCGACGCACTCGACCCCGAAGGGGCACAGACCCTTCCCGACCGAGACAGACTGGGAGACAACTGAATGGCTCAGATCAAGATCGACAACCTGCGCAAGGAGTTCGGTGTCGGCGACGACAAGGTCGTTGCGCTCCAGAACGTCAACCTGGAGATCGAAGGTGACGTCTTCGTGTCCATCGTCGGGCCTTCGGGATGCGGCAAGTCGACGCTCTTGAACATTCTCAGCGGTATCGAGACGCCGAGCAGCGGGAAGGTCGAGATCACCCAGGACCGTCACGATGCCAATCCAGGGTATGTCTTCCAGGCGGCTCGTTTGTTGCCGTGGCGCACGGTGATGGACAACTTGTTGTTCGTCCAGAAGGATCCCGATTCCGAAGAGGCGCGGGCACGTTGCCAGAAGTATCTCGACATGGTCCACCTCGGAGACAAGGGCGACAAGTACCCGGGTGAGTTGTCGGGTGGAATGCAGCAGCGAGTCGGGATTGCCCGGGCGTTCGCGGTGGAACCCGACGTCTTGTTCATGGACGAACCGTTCAGCCATCTCGACGCCATCACCGCCCGCTCTCTGCGTCGTGAGCTTCACGAGATGTGGGCTGCGACCGGCAAGACGATCCTGTTCGTCACCCACGATGTCGGCGAGGCGGTCGAGCTGTCGAACCGAATCCTGGTCTTCGCCAAGGGCGGAAAACTCGAAGACGACATCAACGTCGAGCTCCCCTTCCCACGTGACGCCGCCAACGAAGAGGTTGCCGTCGCCAAGGCACAAGTGTTGAAGAAGTTCGAGGACCTGGATCTGGTTGCCACGTGACCCGCAGACGGATCTCCGAGCTGGGGGCTGCGCTCGCCGTCCATGGTTGACGCCCGCTGACCGACCTCGGACGCGTGATGGACGAGCGCATCGTCATTCCCACGTCGGAGGAATCGAGCCGTCCACATGTCGAACGGAGGCCCTCCCGATTCCGTTGGCTGGTTGGTGTTCTGGCGGCAGCCTTCGTGTCAGTCGCCTTGGCGCAAGGCCCCCAGCTGCAGTGGAGGGAGGGTGAAACGCCGCAGCGGTTCCTCAACGCCGAGAGCGTGGTTGCAACTCCAGGGGCATTCTCGATACTGGCAGGCCCGGAGGGTAGCGGAGGCACGGTCTGGACGACGTCGGACGGACGACGCTGGCTGCAGCGACCACTCCCGCGCATCGGATATCGAATCGTCTATCACCAGACCGGGTTGTTCGTGCTCGATGGCCGGTCGGTGTCCGTCGTCGGGCCGGACGCCGACGATCCGCCCGTCACCGTCGCGCTCCCTGACCCGGTCCGCATCGGCAATGGATCAGATCGCCCCGGGCTCGTGGCAGGCCTCGGCGGACTCGTTGCACAGACCGTCGGAGGGGACATCTTCTTCGCACCGGCCGGACGGAGATTCGCAGAGGTGGTCTCGGCCGATCAATGGCGCGCTTCGGCTGACGTCACCAGCTTCACCTCGACGATCCTGTCGGTCCCCCCGCCGCGAATCCGGTCCAACTGTCATCCCGTGGAGCGTCGTTCACCCGACATCGTTCCGGTCGTGGATGCCGGAACGGAGCTGGTGGCGTTCGTCCCGGAGTCCGATCCCTCAACTGCCTGGCCTGTCTGCGAACCGGTCCTCTGGGTCTCGGACGATGGAGTGGAGTGGACGGCCGAATCCGCCGAGTCACCGTTCCCATTCGGGGCATACGTCAGCGATGTCGACTGGAGGAACGGCAGATACGTCGCGGTGGGAGGAGTCGGACTCGATGAGCCCGCGGCCTGGACGTCGACCGACGGCCTGGATTGGGACGTCGTCGAACTCCCGGGTCTCGAGGACGGCAGTCGGCTGGTCGGTGTCGAGCGGGGAGGGCTGGGGTGGATGATCCTGGGAGAGAGGACGGACGGTATGCACGGGGCCGGATGGTTCTCGACCGACGGCACGTGTTTCCGATCGGTCCCGGATCGTGTGATCGGCTCTTCTGTCGCAGTGAACGAGGAGGCCGTCATCAGCGTCGGTCGCTCACCCGACCCCGAGGTCTGGGTGGCAACGCTCGAAGGTCTGAGCATCGATTTCGGATGGTGCCGGCGATGACACGCGGAAGGCGGCGAGAGTGAAGAGACGGACTGGAGCCATTGCATTGGTGGAGGCGTTGATCGCCGAAGGTGTCGAGACGCTGTTCGGGATTCCCGGGGTCGGAACGCTTCCCGTGTATGACGCGTTCATCGACCATCCCGAGCTGAGGCATGTCGAAACCCGCCACGAGCAGGCTGCCGTGTTCATGGCGGATGGCTGGGCGCGGGCGACAGGCTCCCCGGGTACGGTGTTCACGTCCGGTGGGCCCGGCTCGTTGAACACGCTCACGGCGATGGCTTCGTCGTTCAACGACAGCGTGCCGATTCTGCACATCACGAACGAGAACCCGCCGTCGGTCCGTCGCAAGGGCAAAGGCCATTTCCACGACATGGCCGATCAGTTCGGGGTCTTCCGATCGGTGACCGGATTCGGGATCCAGGTGGTCCTGGCCGACGAGATTCCGGGAGCGATCCACATGGCGATGTCCGCGCTCCGCAATCGGCATTCGAGACCGGCGCTGGTCGAGATAGCTGCCGAGGCGTTCGACCAGGTGACCGACGCGCCGATCCTCGAACCGGCGCGGACGATCGCATTGCCGTTGGACCCCGCCGCGGTGGGCGAGGCGGCCAGGCGGGTGTCTGGCTCGCAGCGTCCCGTGATTTGGGCGGGTGGAGGTGTGGCGACCCGGGAGGCGGCGGCGGCGCTGCTGGAGCTGGCTGAGCGCATCGGTGCTCCTGTGATCACGACACAAAAGGGCAAAGGGGGCATCCCGGCCGAACACCCGCTTCACATCGGGAACTGGGCGAACGAGCAGCCGGTGCGCGAACTCATCGGCCGCTCCGATCTGATGCTGGCCGTGGGCACCCGCTTCTCGTACTTCCCGACCGGAGGATGGTCGCTCGACATCGGCTGCCCGATCATCCAGATCGACTCGGACCCCGCAGCCATCGGGATGAACTACCGCGTGGCGATGGGAATCGTCTCGGATGCCGAAGACGCCCTCGCCGGCCTGTCGGAAGCTCTCGATCATCTGTCCGATGAGCCGAAGCCGTGGCGGGATCGCGAGGTCGCCGAAGCGCTCGCAGCCATCGACGCCGCCGTCGGAAATCCGGTTGAGCGCCAGGTCCTCGACCAGATGCGCGACGTGTTGCCGAAGGATGCGATGGTCTTCAACGACCCGACCTCGATCGCCTTCTGGGCTCGATCGCTCTGGCGGACAGACCTGCCCCGAACGTGGTCCGTGCCATCGGGATTCGGCACGCTCGGGTCGTCGATGCCCACCGCAATCGGAGCCAAGATCGCTCGGCCGGATACCACGAGCGTCTGTGTGATCGGCGACGCCGGCGTGATGTTCACGATCCAGGACCTGATGACGGCCGTGCAGGAAGGTGTGCCGGTCATCGTGATGGTCTTCAACGACCGCGGATACGGTGTCGAGCGGCGCCATCAGGATCACCTGTACGGGCGCCGAAATGCAGTCGACATCCTGCCGCCCGACTTCGTGGCCCTCGCCGGAGCGTTCGGCGCCCGGGGCGTGCTCGTGGACGACCTGTCGAAGGTGGGCGACACACTGGAATCGGTGTTGGGATCCGACGTCCCCGTCGTGATCGAGATCCCGAACGAGTTCGGACATCCCGGCTACGGCTCCTTCGGGAGCTACGAATGAAGGCTCTTGCCCACGAACTGTGCTGCGCATCGAACTGTGAACTGTGAACTGTCAACCGCCCGACACGACCGCCTGAGAGGAACCCGACATGCCAACCACCGATCTGCACACCCATGCCATCATCCCCGATGCGCTCCGGGCCATGGCAGCCGCCCACCCCGAGTTCGGCCCCGAGGTGTTCGAGGAGGGCGACAAGACATTCCTCCGATACCCGGGAGGTCGAGCCAGACTCGGTCCGCTTCATCCGGGGATCTTCGATCCCGACGCGAGGCTGGCGGAGATGGACGTTCTCGGGGTGGACCGACATGTGGTCGCAATCGCGCCACCGAACTCGTTCTATCACATCCCGGCCGAGCCGGCGATCGACTTCGCCACCATGCAGAACGACGCGTTGATCGCCTGGAGTGATGCCCACCCGGACCGTCTCCACGTGTTCGGAACCCTCCCGCTTCAGGATGTGGATGCTTCGCTCGTCGAGTTCGCTCGCATCCTCGGGCATCCTCGGGTCCGAGGCATCCAGATCGGCACGAACATCGCCGGAGTCGATCTCGACGACGAGCGGTTCAATCCGCTCTGGGAGGCGTCGCAGGCCGCCAACAGCCCGATCTGGGTACACGGCGATCAGCGCCAGCTCGCCGGTGCCGACCGACTGAGCAACTACTACCTCCAGAACTTCATCGGTCAGCCGCTCGAGTCGACCATCGCGATGGGCAAGTTGATCTTCTCGGGCGTGCTGGAGCGGTATCCCGATCTCCGCTTCGGGTGGTGCCACGGTGGCGGCTTCCTGCCGTATCAGATCGGGAGATGGGATCACGGTTGGGGGTGCCGCCCCGAGGCGGTCGTCGAAATCGACACCCATCCGCCCAGTTCGTACTTCCAGAAGATGTTCTTCGACACCCTGACACATGATCCGCTGTCGTTGCGTTTCCTGGTCGATCGGGTCGGGCCCGATCACGTCGTGTTGGGCAGCGACTATCCGTTCGACATGGCTTCGGCCGATCCTGTGGGTGCCGCCAGGGGCGCAGGACTCGACGACGCGGAGTTGGCGAGCGTGCTGGTCGGCAACGCCGAGCGCTTCTTGAGGCCGCTGGGATGAGATACGCCCAGATCGCCAGTCTCGAGGTCTCCGTCATCGGGCTGGGATGCAACAACTTCGGTCGGGCGCTCGATCCGGAGGGCACCAAGACGGTGGTGGATGCCGCGCTCGATGCCGGAGTGACGTTCTTCGACACGTCCGACAACTACGGAGAGGGCCGGTCGGAGGTCTACCTCGCCGCGGCGCTCGGAAACCGGCGAGACGACGTGGTGATCGCCTCGAAATTCGGCCAGTCCTTCCCTCAGGTCGAGGGATCGGGGGGAGCGCGCCCCGAGTACATACGGTCGGCCATCGAGCGCAGTCTTCGACAGCTGGATACCGATCGAATCGATCTCTATCAGATGCACTGGCCCGATCCCGACACTCCGATCGCCGAGACGATCGGCGCCATGGCGGAATTGGTGAAGGAGGGCAAGGTCGTCGAGATCGGGTGCTGCAACCTCGACGCAGCCCAACTCGGCGAGGCGATAGCCGCTTCCGAATCGGCGGGTCTCCCCCTGTTCGTCGCGAACCAGGTCGAGTATTCGATGCTTCGTCGCCAGCCCGAGGAGAACGGCCTGGTCGAGGTGTGTCTCGCCAACGACGTGTCTCTCCTCCCGTACTACCCGCTGGCCTGCGGGTTGCTCACCGGAAAGGTCTCCAGGGGCGCGGCGCCGACGGGCCGTCTGTCGATGGAGCGATACGCCCACTATCTCGTCGACGCGAACTTCGA
>JAHEDH010000014.1 GCA_024641285.1 bacterium
CCACGTCCGCTTCGCCGAGCCGGTTTCGATCCGCAAGGAGCTGGGCGGGGACGGGATCGACGAAGACCACCTCGATCTGCAGAAGCTCGCCTTCGAAGTGATGTACCGGATCGGCCAGGTCACGCCGGTCACTCCGACCTCGGTCGTCTCGATTGCGGTCCTCGCCGCCCGTGGCCGGGCTGTCGGCGCAGCACAGATCGCAGACGCTGCGCGGCGGGTTACTGGCGCCATCACCCGATCCGGTCTCCCCACCACCGAGCCGATCCGCCTCGAGGGCGAAGCCGCCACGGCCGCCATCCTCCAGCAATTGGCCGATCACGGCTCGCTGACCATCGATGCCGACACTCCGGTGAGGCAATACCACCTCACACCGAAACAGGCCATCGAGGCCGCCTACTACCGGAACACCGTGGTTCACTTCTTCGTTCCGGGTGCGATCGCGGAGATCGCATTCATCCATTCGGATCCGGCTGCGGGCGTCGAGGGATTCTGGGAGGAGGTCGACCAACTCAGGGATCTCCTCAAGTTCGAGTTCTTCTTCGCTGACAAGACCAGATTCCGGCACGACATCATCGACGAGATGGATGCCATCGACCGGAATTGGCGAACCCATATCGCCCATATCGCCGAGGACCGCCGAGCACTTCTCCTCGGCTCAGATCTACTGAGAGCACACTGGGCGCTCCTGCCGTTTCTCGAGTCATATCTGATCGTCGCCAGCCAGATCGCCACAAGCGGATTCGATGGCGACCGCAAGCAGTTCATCACCGACTGCCTCGAAACGGGCAACGCCTGGCTGGCCGACGGAAGGGTCTCTGCCGGCGAGAGTGTCGCGAAGCCGCTCTTCGGCTCCGCGCTCGACCTCGTCCTGAATCGCGGTATCCCCGACGGCTCGGACCAAGAGAAGCAGCGGCTCGCCGATTACCTGGGCGACATCGTGGCTGCAGCCCTGAGCATCGGAGAGCTGGCCGAAGGGGCCGACCGGCTGGCATGACCGAGTCCGTGCTGTTCGTCCTGACGGCGGCCGTAATCGTCATCGGGGTCATCGGAACGATCGTGCCACTTCTTCCCGGTCTTGCACTGGTGTGGATCGCCACACTGGCCTGGGGGATCCTCACCGAGTTCGGCACAGCGGGAACGATCGCCATGATCTCGATCACGCTGCTGCTGGCGGCCGGGATCTACCTCAGCCTCCGCATCCCCCAGAAGTCCGCAGCCGCCCAGGGCCTGTCGCGCCGCGGCACGATCTTCGGCTTGGTGCTCGCCGTCGCCGTCGGCATCGTCATCCCGGTCATCGGGATCCCGGTCGGTTTCGTCCTCGGCGTCTGGATCGTGAGGATCGCCGAGACCGGAGACGGCGCTGCGGCGTTTCAATCCGCCCTGGCCACCACCGGCGCGCTGATTCGGGCGAGCGCAGCCCAGTTCGCCATCGGCTGCGCCATGGGTGTGGTCTGGGTGATCTGGGCGCTCAGCGGGTGATGACCTTCTGCAGCCGCCAGATCGCGACTGTGAGCAGGACGATCGAGTATGCCGCCAACACACCCAGGTGAGGAAGGATGTCGACGACCGAGCCGTCGCGTCTCACGAGCTCGGCGAAGGCATCGTTGGCCCAGTAATGGGGCGTGATACGTGCGATCGACTGCATCGACGACGAGAAGATCTCGACCGGCACCATCGACCCACCCAGCGCAGCCAGCCCGAGTGCTGCAACCACCGAGATTCCGCCCGCCTGCTGGTCGTTCTTGAACACAGCACCGAAGAGCATGGCGGCAGAAGCACCGACCAGGCCGAAGCAGAGGACGATCATCAATGCTCCGATCGGGTCGCCCCAGTCCACGCGGAAGGCCACCAGCGTGACAATGAGGATGTATATGCCCTGGAAGACGGCGACCCCCCACCGTCCGAGTACCTCGCCGAAGATCACCGTCCGCGCCGAAGCAGTCGTGGAGAGCATGCGTCGAGTCACTCCCAGTTGACGGCTCTGGATCAGCGCCGCCGAGCCGACCAGGCCGGTAAGGAAGACGAAGAGAACCAGCTGGGAGCTGGCTCCCAGATCGAACTGGCCCAAGTCGGCAAAGAGCGCATCTCCGGTCGTCCGCGTCTCGACATCGACATCGGCGATTGCCGACGCGGCACCTTCCACCAGCAACTCGGCCTGTTCGAGCGAGACCCCCTGGCTCTGAGAAACTGCCACTGCTGCGGCAGTGGGGCCGATGGCACGATTCAGCGCGCTCTCCGCAGCCGCTCGAATCGCCTGACCGGAGCTGTCAGGCTGGGTGATGAATCCGATCTGCGGGTCTCGACCGGCCAAAGCCTCAGCCGAGAGGTCATCGGGGAACACCATCACGGCGCTGACGTACCCCCGCTCTACCGCCAGCACAGCGGCATCCGAATCATCGAACTCGCGGATCCCGTAGTCGGCGTCGAGCAAGTCGACGACGTCTCCGGCCAGCGGATCCCCGTCGACACCCGTCACACCGATGATCGGCTCGAATCCACCCCCGAATTGCGCTCCGATGATCAACACGAGCGCGATCGGGAACACGAAGACGAAGAAGAGATTCGAACGGTCACGAAACAGCCGAAGGAGTGCGGTCCGGGCTATGGCGAATGCCGTCACGCTGCCACCTCGCGAGTGAACGCCCACAGGGCGACGAGAGTCGCCGCGAGTGCGAACGCCCCGATCGCCAGCAGGCTCGGTACCACCAGGGAGATCGATCCACCTCCTGCGAGGTCGTTGAGCCCGCGCATGAACCAGGCGTGCGGCGTCAGGAGCGACAGTTTGGCGAGGATTCCCTCACCGCCCGCCACGGGCACGAATGTCCCTCCGAGCAGACCGAGCGTCACAGCGATGATGGACTGGACGTTGCCTGCACCCTCCACGGTCTTGGCCAATGCAGCAACCACAGACATCACCGCGGTGGCTGCGAGCACACCCATGACGACGAGAGCGGACACCGCGAGCGGGTCCCCCCAGTTGGCGCCGAGACCCACCGCAGCCCCGAGCATCAGCACGGCCATCGACACAATGCCGAGCACGAAACTGACGAACGCCTTGGCAGCGATCACCGTGCCCTTCGAAACACCAGCGGACATCAACCGGTCCCATGTGCCGAATCGGCGCTCCTCGAGCAGGCCCGCAACCCCGAACTGAACGGTGAAGAAGAGGAAGAACACGGCCATACCCGCCATCGCGTACGTCGGGCCGTCCATCTGTCGCACGACCGTGTTGAGATCACCCAGATGCGTCAGCGGGGGTTGGGTCGACGCCGCCTGGACCAGCGCAGGGATCGAATCGGGGCTCGCGCCGGCCGCAACCGATGCACCGACCGTGAGAGACACTCGTTCGACGTTGACGGCGTAGGCCTCGGCGATGGCGGCTGCGATGGCGGATCCGGTCGGGGCATCAACGTTGCCGATCACCTCGATCGCCGTGTCCTGGACGCCGACCAGCTCGCTGAATCCCGCGGGCACGACGAACGCCGCCGAGATCTCGTCGTCTTCGATCGCGGCCTCGGCGGCGGAGGCAGACGGGAAGTCTGTGACCTCGAACTGGTCGGAGCTGTCCAGCCCTTCGAGGACATCGGCCAGGGCAGCGCCGGCATCACCCCCGTCGAGGTCCACAAAGCCGTACGTCGCCGAGAACCCGCCGCCACTCAGGTCGAGCGCATCTCCAAACGCGAACGTGAAGATGAGAGCGAGCAACGCCGGAGCCGCGAGTCCGATGATGAATACGGATCGGTCCCGCAGTCGGAGCCGCAGGTCCTTTCCAGCGATGAGGAACATCTGTCGCATCAGTCCCTCAACGCCTTGCCGGTGAGATGGAGAAACACGGCTTCGAGGTTCGGTTCCGACACCTCTACCGCAACGACCGAGACACCCGCCTCGGTGAAGGTGGCAAGGATCGAGGGCAACCGGATGGCAGCGCGATCGACCACCACCGAGACCACACCGTGCGCCTCCGCCGCCGTAACGACCCCTTCGACCGCACGCAGCAATTCGGCAACGTGGTGGAGGTTGCCGGTCGCCGTGACATGGACGGTGTCGTCCTGGCCGATGCTGTCGACAAGGCTGCGACGAGTGCCCTCGGCCACGAGCAGGCCGTTGTCGATGATCCCGACGCGATCGCAGAGGCGTTCGGCCTCCTCCATGTAGTGGGTCGTGTACAGGACGGACATGCCTCGACTCGACAGACCCTCCACGCTCTCGAGAATGGCGTTGCGGGACTGCGGATCGACACCGACGGTCGGCTCGTCGAGGATCAGGAGTTGCGGCTCGTGCAACAGCCCAACGGCGATGTTCAACCGACGCTTCATCCCGCCGGAGTACTCGTCGGATCTGTCGTCGGCCCGATCGCTGAGTCCCACCATCTCGAGCACCGTCATGATTCGCTCGTTGAGCGATGCGCCCCTCATGCCATAGAGCGACCCGAAGAACTTGAGGTTCTCGGCCGCGGTCAAGTCGGGATAGATGGCGAGATCCTGCGGCACCAGTCCGATCGCCCGTTTGGCGTCACTGGACTTCGTCGTCATCAGCTTTCCGGCGACGCTGACCGAGCCCGCGTCAGACTCCAGGAGCCCAGCCACCATCGAGATCGTGGTCGTCTTGCCGGCACCGTTGGGCCCGAGCAGCCCGTAGGCCTCCCCCGGCTCGATCGAGAACGAGACACCTCCCACCGCGACGAGGTCGTCGAAGCTCCGCTTCAACCCGTCGACGTCGAGCACATTGGTCATGGCATTCCTTTCGTCTGATCGATCAACCGTTGCAGCATTTCGAGGTGCAAGGCCAAGGCATTGGCACCGTCTGTCGTGGCGCGAATCCAGGTGCGGGGACGACCTGCGGGCCGGTCCCGGCGCCGGGCGATGTACCCGGCGTCTTCGAGCACCTGGAGGTGCCGATTGAGGTTGCCGTCCGTCAAAGCGAGTTCGCTCTTGAGGAAGGTGAACTCGGCCTCGTCGGCCTCCGCAAGGACGGCCATGATGCCCAATCGGACTCGCTGATGGATGACGTCGTCGAGAAGGCCGGTGGGATGCGTCATCGGTACCGTGCATAGACCTGGACCGCCGAACCGGCCAGCAGCCCTGCGAACAGCGTCGAGATCGCGGCGTACGCCATGAACGAGTCATCCGACAGCCGACCCATGACACCGGCGAGGAATGACGCCCCGAGGTACATCGATGCGGTCGGGCCGTCACCGTCCAGCACCGCGAATGCGGCAAAGCCGAGGCCGATCACGATCCAGATGACGATGACGAGCAGTTCTGCGTCGAGCATCATCGAGGCCAAGAGATTGGCGACACCCATGGCGGCGCCGATGACCCAATACGGCCGGCCGTTGCGTCGGACCGCCCGCTGGTTCCTTGACCGTTGCTGGAGATACGCCGTGGCGACGAGGGCGAGGGGCACGGAGCCGATCCAGTAGAGGCCGGCGATGGGATCCAGCGCCTGCACGAGGACGGTGAGCCCTGCGCCGAACGCGACGACACTCCAGACCATCATCCACTGCCAGCGATCGGCGTTGAGAGCGACTGAGGTGCGCTTCTTCAAGGATTCGACATCGGCGAGAACCTCGAACGGATCTTCGGTGTACATGTGCCCCTCAGCTTTGCGCCACAAAGTTTCCGGTACTTTGGTTCACGAGGTGCAGGCATGTCAAGGAGTTTGTCGGTCTGCGTCCCGTTTGTTCCCCCTCGGGGACCAGGCTTGCGCCGGTGAGCCATGGGGGTGTGACGGAGCCGCGAGTGTATCCCCCCTGGCTGCCCGGGAGGGCAGCCTGTCCCCCCACAAGGGGGACAAACAGGTGGCCGACGTTCCACGTTCCACGCCTCACGCCTCACGCCTCACGCCTCGGCATTGAACGCGGCAAAGCACCCAGCGTGGTTCGCTCCCGACTCCAACTCCCCCGTTCGGAAGTCGGCCGGCAAACCCATCCAGTCCAGCTCTCACCGACCACCTCAGACGCGGGCGGCAGCCCTGGCCGACCGGCGCCTGTTTCGGACTCGTCATCCACGCCAACCCGGCGGTAACCCGTCCGAAAGTCGGCCAGCAGGATTCAGAGAGCGCCGAACTGGCGCTCGGTGGGCTCCGCTCAACAGAACCACGGCTCGGTGAGCCGCGGGCGGCCGGTGATCGCACCGGCCGGGATCTGCGGGGAGGACCCAGTCGAGCCGGCGGCGTCGAGGGCCATCGACCACATGTCTGTGAGCGTCGACGTCAACGGCTCGCCATCCGACGCCGCTCGCTCCGCCCGGGCCGCCAAGCGACGCTGGAGCTCGTCGACCACCGGGTCCTGCGACACCCAGGCGTACGACAGTGATTCCTCGTCGTAATCGCCGAGCATCTCCGAGACCATGGGGACATCGAGAACGAGCGAGCCGCGCGGTATCAGCAGCCGGATCGCCAACTGCACCGGCTCGGTCACCTCGAACAGGTCGAACTCGTCGATGAACGAGAAGATGTCAGCCACGTCTCCGGGCTGCGTCCAGGGGGTGAAGGGCAGCCAGGAAGGGTGGATGTCCAGGCCGACTTCGCGGCACAGCTCGAGCACGGTCGCCATGTCGGCACGGGTGTGGCCCTTGTCGAGAAGCTCGAGCACCGCGTCGTTGGTCGACTCGAACGCCGAGGTGACGAAGAGGACGTTGCGATCGGCCAACTCCCCGAGCAGATGTCGATGTGCCAGCAGGTGCTCGACCTTGATCGTCACGTCGTAGGTGACCGAAGGGAACAGGTCGTTGGCTGAACGCAGCACCTTCATGGCGTGCGCGACACCGTTGAAGAAATCCGGATCCCCGAAGGTGACGTGCTCGGCTCCGGCCGACACCAGATTCGAGATGTCACCGAGGACGGTCTCAGCCTGCACGATGCGAAAGCGGCCGTCGTAGACGACAGGGAGCGGGCAGTGTCGACAGCGGTGCCGGCATCCATGACTGGCCTCGACGTATCCGACCTTGCGATGATGCTGGCCGAAGCTCAGATGGGCGTACGCACCCAGGTCTGGCAGGCCGGAACGGTCGGGAACGAGAAAGTGCTGGCGTCCGAGATCGACCGACGCCCCGGTACTCGCCTCGCCGATAGACAGCGCATCGACCCATGCCGCCAGCTGCTCCTCGTATTCGCCGACGATGACCCGGTCCACTCCTTCGATGACCCCCATGTTCGCGTACAGCCCGTAGACGGCGATCGGCAGATTTGGCGCCGACGAACGGATCCGCTCGACCGTCCGCTGGGCGAGGCGCATCGCCGTGTGCATCGGCACCGAGATGGCAACCGCATCGACGCCGTCGAGCACTCGGGCATCGAACGAAGCGATGGCGAGATCGAGCGACGACACCCCGTGACCGGATGCGGTCAGCCGGGCAGCCGGCGATGCCACGTGCAGCGGCTGGTGGCCGAGCTCATAGGTCGAGACGAGGAGGACTCTCACCGGGACAAGGGTATTGGCTGCCGGCGTCTTTGCGGACGCAGTCGCCTCGGTAACGTTGCCGGATGCAGCAAGGCAGATTCGTCGACCTCCCATCCACCGAGATCCACGCAATCGACTCTGGCGGCTCCGGCACGCCGTTCCTCCTCATCCACGGGCTGGGCGGCAACCACGCAAATTGGATCGAGGTCTTCGAGCCTTTGGCCGAGCGCGGACGGGCGATCGCCATCGACCTGCCCGGGTACGGGTTCTCCCCGCCGATCGACTCACATGATCTGGAACATCTGCGAGACGTCCTGATCGAATTGCTCGAGACGCTCCATCGCCCCGCACACCTGGTCGGCAACTCGATGGGCGGGCTGCTCGCCGAGATGGTGACCGCCGAGCGGCGCGACCTCGTCGACCAGCTCGTCCTCATCGCTCCTGCGTCACCCGTTGCTTCGCTGCGCCACAGACCGAAGAACGCAGTCGCCGCCCGCCTCGCCGCCCAGTCCGTCCCCGGGCTGGGAAGCCTCGTCGTCGAGGCCTATCGCCGCATGCTGACACCGCAGCAACGCGCGACCATGCTGCTCGACACCGTCTCCGCAGACGCGTCGAAGCTCCCCGAACGGGTCGTGGCTGCCTCGTTGGCGATGGCAGCGCGGAGGGATGCCATGCCGTGGAGTACCCGGTCGCTGGTCGAGTCGACGGTCTCGATCCGCAGGATGTTCGTTCCTCCGACCCGATTCCGCAGCCTCGTCGAGTCGGTCGATGTCGAGGCGCTCGTCCTCAGCGGTGACCGCGACATCGTCGTGGCACCCGAGGCGATCGACGGGCTGCAGTCGTTGCGACCTGACTGGACCTTCCACCGTCGGGCAGATCTGGGCCACGTGCCCCAGATGGAGGCGGCGGATTGGGTCCTCGCGGAGATCGACAGCTGGCTGAGCCGGGACAGGAGAAGGGCTCGGGCGACCTGAGGGAAGGGGGGTCCTCAGGCCGCCTCGAGCTCTGCTTCCGGTCGGTCTCGCACCCGGCGACTTAAGGCAAGCCAAGCGCTCACGCGCCGCCTCCGGCTCCGGGGTCCGCAACGTCGGCCCTGGAAGTAGGCTCGGACGCATGTCGAACAACCCGGACCTCACCTACATCGACGGATTCGTACACCAACTGCACGATGCCGATCCCGCCGAGACCGGCGAGTGGCTGGATTCACTGGACACCGTCGTGGCCGAACGGGGGACGACCCGCGCCAAGTTCTTGATGGCGAAGCTCCTCGAGCGCGCCCACGAGATGTCTCTCGGTGTGCCGGGCTCGATCAGCACGCCGTACATCAACACCATCCCTCCCGAGGAGGAGCCCGAGTATCCGGGCGACGAGGCGATCGAGAAGCGGATCCGGAGGTTCATCCGATGGAACGCCGCGGTCATGGTGATCAAGGCGAACCACCGGTCGAAGGGCATCGGCGGCCACCTGTCCTCGTTCGCGTCGTCGGCACTCATGTACGAAGTCGGGTTCAATCACTTCTTCAAGGGCAAGAACGACGGGCCGGGCGACGCCGTCTACATCCAGGGCCACGCATCCCCCGGCATCTACGCCAGGGCATTCCTCGAGGGCAGGCTCGACGAACAGCACCTCGACAACTTCCGCCACGAGATCGACGGCCACGGGCTGAGCTCATATCCCCATCCCCGCCTGATGCCGGACTTCTGGGAGTACCCGACGGTCTCGATGGGCATCGGGCCGATGAACTCGCTCTACCAGGCGCGCTTCAACAAGTACCTGCACAACCGCGGCCTCGACGACACATCCGACTCGAGGGTGTGGTGCTTCATCGGCGACGGGGAGTGCGACGAGCCCGAGACGCTCGGTTCGATCTCGCTCGCCGCCCGGGAGGGGCTCGACAACCTCACCTGGGTGGTCAACTGCAATCTGCAGCGGCTCGACGGCCCCGTCCGCGGCAACGGCAAGGTGATCCAGGAGCTCGAGGCGATCTTCCGGGGGGCCGGTTGGAACGTCATCAAGGTCATCTGGGGAGGCAACTGGGACCCGATCCTCGAGCAGGATCACAGCGGGTCGCTGATCCACGTCATGAACACGACGGTGGACGGCGAATACCAGCGCTACAAGGCCGAGAACGGCGCGTTTGTGCGTGAGCGATTCTTCGGGAAGGACCCAGAGGCCCTGAAACTCGTGGAGCACATGTCCGATGACGAGATCTGGGCGCTGCGACGCGGCGGCCACGACGCCACGAAGCTGTACGCCGCCTACGCCAAAGCCCAGACGCTCAAGGGCGCACCGACGGTCATCCTGTGCAAGACGATCAAGGGTTGGGCGCTCGGCCCCGACGTCGAGGGACGCAACGCCACCCACCAGATCAAGGAGCTCACGAACCAGCAGCTGCTGACGCTCCGAACCCGGCTGCACCTGGAGGACGAGATTCCCGAGGAGGCGCTCGCCGGCGACCAGGATCCGCCGTACTACCGGCCGCCCGCCGACTCGCCCGAGGGCCGCTATCTGCGTGAGACCAGGGCCAAGCTCGGAGGAGACATCCCGAGGCGAACAACCCAGGTCCGCTCCAAGCTCGAGCTCCCATCCCCCGACGTCTACGACCAGGTCTTCCAAGGATCGGGAAAGGTGGAGGCCTCCACCACGACCGCATTCACCCGCCTGCTCCGCAACCTCGCCCGCTCGGACGGATTCGGTCCGAGGGTGGTCCCGATCGTCCCGGACGAGGCACGGACCTTCGGCATGGACTCGCTCTTCCGTGAGCTGAAGATCTACGCCTCGAAGGGCCAACTGTACGAGCCGGTCGATGCTTCGATGCTGCTCGCCTACATGGAGAGCCGGGACGGCCAGATCCTCGAGGAAGGCATCACCGAGGCCGGATCGATGGCTTCGTGGACCGCGGCCGCCACCAGCTATGCGACCCGAGGCGTCCCTATGGTCCCCTTCTTCATCTTCTACTCGATGTTCGGCTGGCAGCGGACCGGAGACTTTCTCTGGGCTGCGGCCGACGCCAGGGCCCGGGGTTTCCTGATCGGCGCAACCGCCGGCCGGACCACGCTGATGGGTGAAGGGCTGCAACACCAGGACGGACACTCACTCGTTCTGTCCTCGGTGGTTCCAACCGCCCTCTCATACGACCCTGCGTTCGCCTACGAGACCGGGGTGATCGTCCGCGACGGCATCGAGCGGATGTACCTGCACAACGAAGACATCTTCTACTACATCACCGCCTACAACGAGAATTACATCCAGCCGGCCAAGCCCGAAGGCGTCGACCGCGGGATCCTCGACGGTCTGTACAAGTGGTCGGATGCGCCCGAAGGCCCGACGCACCGGGCGACGATCCTCTTCTCGGGCTCTGCCAACATCGCGGCACGGCAAGCACAGGCGGAGCTCGCCGAGCACTTCGACGTCGCCGCCGATCTCTGGTCGGCGACGTCGTACAAGCTGTTGAGGGAGGATGCGCTGGAGGCGGATCGATGGAATCGCCTCCACCCGGCCGAGCAGCCGCGCACGCCTTTCGTCACGAGCGCCCTGAGCAACGGCACGGGACCGGTGGTCGCGGTCACCGACTTCATGCGGACGGTCGCCGAGCAGATCCAGCCGTGGGTGCCGCGCCCCTACATCCCGCTCGGGACCGACGGGTTCGGCCGTTCGGACACGAGGTCTGCTCTCAGGCGGTTCTTCGAGACCGACACCGGTCATGTCGTGGTGGCGACGCTGTCGGGGCTGGTCCGCGACGGTGCTCTCCCTGCCGAGGTGATGCCTCGGGCGTTCGAGCGCTACGGCATCGACCCCGACGTCGGACCTCCCTGGAAGCGTTGAATTCGACGGCCCCGGCGCCCAGATCGGGCAGGGGATTCGGGGGCATGAAGAACCTGGTTCCATCGGCCCATTTCGGTCAATGCCGCCCGTATCCTGCCGATACTGAACCTGAGGATGTCAGAGGAGCCCGACAACCAACCAGCTGCCTCCCACCGGTGGCAGGAGCGCCGATTTGCGGCGTTCTTGGTCCGCGCCTCGATCTTCTTCGTCCCACTCGTCGCCGGGTTCCTGGCAGGAGCATGGGTGTCGCATCGACTGCCGGCGCCCGAGCGGGTGTCCCAGGTCGTCCTCTGGTGGGTGCTGACCATCGCCGTAGCGTCAGCGGCCGCAACGGTCGTCGACCGGTTCGCCCGCAGGTTCCTGCCACTCTCGACGCTCCTCAAGATGAGCATGCTGTTCCCCGACGAGGCTCCCTCCAGATTGCGGGTCGCTCGCCGGTCTGGCTCGATGTCGGAGTTGAAACGCCGGGTCGCCTCGGTCCAGACCGGTGGTGATCGTGCGACGGCCGAGGCGGCGGAACTGATCCTCTCACTCTCGGCAGCGCTCGGGCGGCACGACCGAAAGACCCGCGGTCATTCCGAGCGGGTGCGCGCCTACGTCGACATGATCGCCGAGCAACTCGGGCTCACGCAGGGCGATCGCGACCGTCTGCGTTGGGCTGCCCTGCTCCACGACATCGGCAAACTCGAGATCTCCGGCGAGATCCTCAACAAGGACGGGGCGCTCGACGACGACGAATGGCACGCCATCCGCCAGCATCCGGTCCACGGGCTCCACATGATCGCGCCGATCGCCGGATGGCTCGGCCAGTGGGCACAGACCATCGAGCACCACCACGAGCGGTTCGACGGAACCGGCTACCCGTACGGACTCGCCGGTGAGGACATCGCCTACGGAGCGCGCATCGTGGCCGTCGCGGACGCGTACGACGTCATGACCAGCGGACGCTCGTACCAGCGGGCCATGTCGGCGGAACAGGCGCGCCGGGAGATCGTTGCAATGGCCGGGTCCCAATTCGACCCGAAGGTCGCCCGCGCACTCATGCGAGTCGCCTTGGGCCGATTGCGCTGGGCAACCGGGCCGCTCGCGGCCATCGGCCAGTTCCCGTGGTCGAGGGGGCTCCCAGCGCTCGGCCGCGATGTCATCACGCTCGCCGCCAGTTCCGCCTTGATGACGACTTCGCTGGTGACAGGCATCATCCCTTCGCCCGCCGATCTCCCCACCCGAGACATCGTCGAGGTGGTGATCGCAGGGGCCGGGCTGAGCGGCCCGGCCATCGATGCGATCATCGCCGCCGACCAGTCCGAGACCGGTGGTCCGCAGACGGACGCACCGACCGACGATACGTCCATGGGATCGGCGACCACCACCACGCTGCTCCTCGCCTCGGTCGAGGCGAACCCTTCCACGAGCGGTCCGGACTCCCCAACCACCACGGCGACGACGGTTGTCGGATCTCCTCCTGCGACTCCGGGCACGACAGCCCCTCCAACCAGCACGACGACCAACACGACCGCCCCTTCGACGACAACCACGACGACCGTCCCACCCACCACCACGACATCCGCTCCGACCACCACAACGACGACGACAACGACCACCGTCCCCCCAACCACCACAACGACGACCGCCGGCTCGGTCGCTGCCGCCGACGATCGTTCAACGGTGCGAAAGAACGGCAGCGTCATCATCCGCGTCCTGAGCAACGATTCGGGCCCCTACCAACCGACATCGGTGCAGATCACCCGCGGTCCTCAGTCGGGGACGGCGACGCCAGTCGGAGGAAGCGGACAGATCCGCTACGACGCCGGTGCCGGTTTCACCGGCGCCGACACCTTCGAATACCGGGTTTGTGGTGCAGACGGTGCCTGTGACACCGCGGTCGTCAGCGTGGGAATCGGCTGACCCGCGTCAGTCGTCCGGACGATGCCGCCTGGTCACCGAGACGGGTTCGCCCGAACTCCCCGTTCTCACCGCCAGGATCTCCGCCAGGATCGACCAGGCGATCTCTACCGGCCCCTCGGCGCCGATATCCAGGCCTGCCGGTCCACGGATTCGCCGCTTCAGCTCGGCATCGAAGACGACACCCTCACCCTCGAGGTCATCGAACAGCCGGTCCAGTCGCTCGTTCGGGCCGAGTGCGCCGACGTACGCGACTCTCGATCCGTGGATCTGCCGCAGATACTCGAGATCGCGCAGGTAGTTGTGCGACATGAGCACGACATAGGTGCGCTCATCGAGGTTGACGACCGACGCCAACTCACCCGCCTCGGCGTGGACCAGTTCCGTGCCCTCGGGGAAGCGCTCCGTCGTCAGCAGATTGCGACGATCGTCGGTGACGATCGTCTCGAATCCGAGTTCGGAGCCGTATCGAACGACCGGGTTGGCATCGTGCCCGGCACCGCATACGAGCAGACGTGACGGGGATCCTACGACCTCGATCAGCGACCGCTCACCCTCGATCTCCACGACCCGGTGGCGCCCCTCGCGCATCGCTGCTTCGGCTTCCTCGGTCAACTGGCCGAGCACAGGCGCGTCTCCGGAAGGGGTGACGAATCGGCGAGTTCCGAGGCAGTCGGGGTCGAGGGAATGGATCACCGCCGAGCGACGGCCCGCTCTCGACACACCGAGCCGCTCGCCCAATTCGAGTGCCGTGGTGCTCGGTTCCACGAGCACCTCGGTGGCGCCGTTGCAACCGATCCCCCATCCCCAGATCGCCTCGTCGTCTGCCGTCAGATCGAACTCGACCAGCTGCGGCCGTCCGGTCTCGATGACGTGTGCCGCCACCTGATGCAGGTCGTTGTCGAGGCAGCCCCCGGAGATGGTCCCGACGCTGGCGGACTGGTCACTCACGGCCTGGCGAGCAGCGAGGCCGCGATACGTCGAGCCTCTCACCCCGACCACCGTGGCGAGGGCGAACGGCACGCCGCGACGCTCCCAGTCGATCATCGTCTCGAGAATCGTGTCCAGCTCGGTCACAGCGATCAGATTACGGCCCCTTGGGGGCTGCGCGTCCGGATCAGCGGTGTTCGGTGTCTCCAGCCAGCAGGTCGAGCGCATGCGGGATCAGCGGCAGGATCGCCGTGAGGTTCTCCTCCACCCCGCGCGGGCTCCCCGGCAAATTCACGATCAACGACGACCCCAACGAGCCGGCCACCGCCCGGGACAAAGCGGCCATCGGCGTGCTCGCCAGTCCGGTGGCGAGCATGAGGTGAACCAGACCCGGGGCCTCGCGATCGATCACGGCGCGGGTCGCCTCGGGTGTGACGTCCCGAGGACCGAATCCGGTGCCGCCGGTCGTCACGACGAGACGGGCACTACCTGCGAGATCGCGGATCGTCGAGATCAGATCCTCGATGTCGTCGGGCACCACGACTTGTTCGACGACATCGAACCCGGCCTCGGTGAGCAGCCGGGCGACGAGTCGGCCGGACCGATCGTCACGAACTCCCGATGCGACGCCGTCACTCGCCGTGAGGACCGCAGCGGGATGCACCATGTCAGGCGCGAGGGCGCCAGGCGAAGGAGTCGTCCCACGGTGGGATCGCGATACCTGGCTCGACGACGAATCTGAGCAGGCTGAACACGATGAGGGCGACGAGCACGAGAGCGATGCTCAGTGATCGCTCCTGGACGAGCTTCGGTTCGGGGACCTCGCGCGTCCAGCGGGCGGCGACCGCCGTGATGACGAGGAAGACGCCCAGGAACGGGAGCGTCGCCGTGAACCCGGTGCCGCGGTCGGGGATGAAATAGACCACTGCCAGCAGCGGTCCGACCAGGCCCGGCATCAGTCCCAGGGTGGCCACATACCGGATCCGCTCGGGCCCCGTGAGGATTTCACTGCGGTGACGTGAGAAGCCGAGGAAGGCGGGCGCAGCAGCGACCGCGAGCAACAACAGGCCGACCGCTCCGGTCACGCTGAGCACGACATCCAGGCCGGCAGGGGCATCGAACGTCGAGAGCGCCTTTGCGACAGGCGAGTCGTCAACGTAGGCGGTGGATGCCAGGTCGAAAAAGCCGTTCCGAAGCGTGAAGAGGATCACCCAGAGCATCTGCAGCTTGCCCACGGAACGATCCAGCGCGTTGGGAAACAGCGCCAACAGGAGCGCCCCGACCGTCAGGCTCGCGACCGTGCCCCCGAGATACACGAGCTCGGATCCACCGGCGCGCAGTTCGGTCACGACCGCAGTGAACACCGGGTCACGGCCGGCGATGACACCGGCGATGGCGACACCCGCCTGTTCGATGAGGCGGGCGAACACGACGCCGAGACCAGCGGCGATGATTGAGTTCACGAAGAAGCCCCAAGAGGTCCGGATGACCATCGTCCGGCGTTCCTTGGTCGCTTCCTGGGTGTTGGCAGTCAGACGGTCCCCCTGTCACGGCATCTCACGAGCGAACAGCATATCCGATATGGCGTCGACCGCCAGGGATTGAAATCCGACCGGGTCAGCGGTCTCGGATTCGTCGGCTCCGGGCACGGACCACGCTCTTCCATGATGCAATGACGTCATCGGCGTCGAATTGCTGGAAGCGACCCGTCCCGGCATCGATCTCGGCGACCTCGACATTGAGGCGCTCGACAACCCGCCGGACATATGCTTCAGACGTCAGTGCCCACACCGACCCCAGCCGGGCCTCGATCCGCTCGAACGCCGCTCGACGCTCATCGTCGGCGCGTTCACGCTCGATGAACGACTTGACCCACCAGTTCGGGTCGTATGCCTTGCCCATGCCCGGGATCGGCTTGCCGGCTCCGGGGAGGTCGTCGAACTCACCCCGTTCCATCGCCTCACGGATCAAACGGTCGGACACGGACTCGTGCATGGCGCAAGCCTAGGAGGCTGCCTGGGTCCCCCATGACGGATCGGGAGCTCGGGAAGATCGGCTGTTGGCCGCCGGCGCTCAGAGGACCTCGGACATCTGGACGGCCCGGCCTTCGCTGATGCTCTTGTGGGCAGCGACACCCATCGCCACGCTCAGCAGGCCGTCGCTGAGATCGACCGAGGGGGCAGAGCCGCTGCGGCATGCCGCGATGAAGTCGAGGTGCTCGAGATAGCTGGAACCGTGATGGTGCCCCTGGAACTTGATCCTCGGGTCGGAGACATGGTGCTGCTCCGCATTCCCGATGTAGTGCTCGCCCCGACGGCCGATCCGGAGGAGCATCTCGGGGATGAACGCCTCGACCTTCCCCTTGTCACCGACGGCGACGATCTCCTCTTGGTTGTACGTGGCCTCGGCGAACATCGAGAGGTCCAAGAGCGATCGCGCTCCATTCGCGAAATCCACGATCACGTAGGCATTGTCGAGGATGTCGGGGGTCTGCCCGTCGTACACCTCGTCGAGATGATTGACATCCTGGGCTCCCGACGCCATGACCCGCACCGGATCGGACCCGACGATCTGATTCATCAGATCGAAGAAGTGACAGCATTTCTCCACGAGAGTCCCACCGGAGTTGCGGTTGAACCGATTCCAGTTGTCGACTTTGGGGAGGAACGGGAAGCGATGCTCGCGGATCGCCAGCATCTTGAGATCGCCCACCGTTCCCTTGCGAACCTCGTCGATGAGCCGCGCCACGGGAGGCATGTAGCGATACTCGAGCCCGACCCACGTGATGGCGTTGCGCTTGGCGGCCCGTTCGATGGTGAAGCGGCAGTCTGCGACGGTGGTGCACAGCGGTTTCTCGACCAGCACGTGAAGGTCGGTTGCGAGCACGTCGGCGAGCACGTCGACATGGGTGTGGTTCGGCGTCACGATCACGACCGCGTCCACGAGACCCGACTCGAGCATGTCCCGGTAGTCCGCGAATCCTGCTGCGTCCGCGGTGATCGCCGCGGCGTTCGCGCGAGACGGCTCGTACGGGTCGGCATAGGCCGTCACCGAGGCTCCGTCGATGTGATTGATGTTCATGATGTGCTCGACACCCATCATCCCGGTACCGATCACGCCATAGCGAAACTGCTGGTTCATCCACCGCTCTTTCTGCTTTGTCGGACACACTAGGGTCCTTCACGACTCACGCAATCCAAGGAAGACATGACGCTCGACACCTCCTCTTCCCGCTCGCTCGGTCCGCTCGAACCGGTCGGCCCGCTGGCGTTCGGGCATTGGCGATTCGTGGGACACGACCTGGCCACTGCGACCGAATTGGTCGAGACGGCGCTCGACCTCGGCATGAATCTCATCGACACGGCTGATGTCTACGGGCTCGACTGGGGAGGCGACGGGTTCGGTGACGCCGAGAGCCTCCTCGGGTCGGTCCTGGCGGCGTCTCCCTCGCTCAGGGACCGCATGGTGCTCGCCACCAAGGGCGGCATCATGCCTCCCATCCCCTACGACTCGTCTGCCCGCTACCTGACCGCCGCCCTCGACGCCTCGCTTTCCCGGCTTCGAGTCGACCGGGTCGACCTGTACCAGATCCACCGACCCGACATGTTCACGCATCCCGAAGAGCTCGCCGCGACCCTGAGCCGCTTCGTGGAACAGGGCAAGATCGGCGCAGTGGGTGTCTCGAACTTCACGCCGGCCCAGACAGAGGCGCTCATCTCGTATCTCGGCGATACCGTCGTGGCGACCCAGCCGCAATTCTCGGTCAGCCACCTCTCGCCGCTCCGGGACGGCACACTCGATCAAGCGATGAGGCTCGACCTCCGCCCGTTGGCGTGGAGCGCGCTCGGAGGAGGATCGCTCGCGACCGGACATGGCGTCCGAACGGAGTTGATGCTCGAACTCGATGCGCTGGCCGCCAGGGAATCGGTCGATCGCACCGCCATTGCGCTTGCATTCGTCCTCGCCCACCCGTCACGCCCCGTTGCGATCGTGGGCTCGCAGAAACCGGAGCGACTGCGCTCTGCGACTGCGGCGCTCGACGTCTCGCTGACGAGGGATGACCTGTACACCTTGATCGAAGCCTCGGAAGGAGAGCCCCTCCCATGACCATCGAAATCTCCTGGTTCGGCGCACTGTGCGACGACGACTATGAATTCCTCGGCGTGCCGGACCCGGCACTCCGAAGCTCCTGGCCTCACTGCCGCGACATCGTGCAGACTGCCGACCGGCTCGGATTCGACAACATCCTGCTCCCGAGCGGTTACTCGCTCGGGATCGACACGGTCGCCTTCGCAAGCGCCATCGCCGTAAACGTCGAACAGATCCAACTCCTCGTGGCCGTTCGGATGGGCGAGATGTGGGTTCCACAGCTCGCCCGGCAACTCGCAACGATCGATCAGATGCTCGACGGCCGGTTGACGATCAACATCATCTCCTCGGACATCCCCGGGGAGAGCCTCGACTCTGCACCCCGGTACCAGCGGACGATCGAGTGGATGCAGGCGCTCCGCGCCCTCCTCAACAACGAGAGACTCGAGATCAACGGCGGGTTCCTCGACCTGGACCTCGAGCCGCCTCGGATCTCGACGGTGTCCGGCACCTGCCCGCCGATGTACTTCGGAGGCTTCTCCGAAGCTGCCAAAGACGTCGCGGCACGTGAGGCCGACGTGTTCCTCACGTGGCCCGACACGGTGGCTTCGGTCGCTGCGACCGCTGCAGAGATGACCGAACGCGCCGCCGGGTACGACCGCACCCTGGCGATCGGGCTCCGTAGCCACGTCATCGTCCGCGAAACCGAGCAGGAGGCGCGAGCGGCAGCCGACCGCCTCATCTCCAAGCTCGACGCCGAGACCGGCGCCGCCATTCGCGGCAAGTCGCTCGACTCCGCCTCGGTGGGTGTCCAGCGTCAGGCCGCCCTCCGGGAAGGCGCATCCGAGGACGGCTACGCCGAGCCGAATCTCTGGACGGGGATCGGCAAGGCACGATCGGGGGCGGGAGCCGCCATCGTGGGAGATCCGGACCAGGTCGTCGCCAAGATCGAGGCTTACCAGGACGCAGGGGTGTCGGCATTCATCTTCTCCGGTTACACCCACATCGCAGAGGCCGAGCGGTTCGCCGAGATGGTGCTCCCCCGGCTCGACCACGGCAGATTGAGGGATCAGCTCAGCTAGCCGCCGGCCGCTTCACGGTTCACGCTGCACGGAACACGCTGCACGCCACGTTCTGCATCCAATAGCTGAAATGCTCCCGGTGACAGGCCACGTTCTCGTGCTGTGCGGAGTCGCGTGGAACTCGATTCCAGTCGAGAGAGCCTCTACGAGCAGCGAAGTCGCCCGGAGGTGATCGACTCGAGCCAGTCCGCTCATGCGCCTCACGCCCCCATGCCGATGGCGGCGTGAAGCGTGAGGCGTGAAGCGGAGAATCAGCCCTTGACGGAGCCTGCCAGGACGCCGCGGACGAAGTAACGCTGAAGCGCGAAGAAGACCGTGATCGGGAAGATGGTGGCGATGAACGCCGCCGCACTCAACAGGTGTTCGAACTGCCCGAAGCGGCCTGCCACGTTCGCCAGGGCCACCGTGATCGGAAGGCTGTCGCCGGTCGAACTGATCATCGTCAGAGCGATCAGGTAGTCGTTCCAGGTCCAGAGGAACTGGAAGATCGCAAAGGCCGCCAGCACGGGCGTCGACAGGGGCAGGACCAGTTTGTAGAAGATCTTGAAGTGGTCCGCGCCGTCGATGAACGCCGACTCGAACACGTCCTTCGGCAGCTCCGAGATGTAGTTGTGCAATAGGAAGATGGCGAACGGCAGCGCGAAGCCCGTATGGGTCAGCCAGACGGCCACCGGTTGCCCGACGAGATCGAGATCGGGAAAGAACCGGATTGTCTTGTCGATGAACGGGATGCCCAGCGTCCACCCGTTTCCATAGAGGCGCAGCAGTGGGATCAGCGAGGTCTGGAGGGGGATGGCCAACAGCGAGACCGTGCCGATGAACAGCCACTTCCGGCCCTTGAAGTCGATCCAGGCGAATGCGTAGGCGGCGAACGCAGCGAGGGCGATCGGGATGATCGTCGCGGGAATGACGATGGCGAAGCTGTTCAACAGGTTGTCGATCAGACCGTTTCCGGTGATGAGGACCTCGTTGTAGTTGGCCAGGGATGGCGATCCGTAGCCGTTCGACGAGTCCGAGAAGATCTGCCAGAACGGTGAATTGCGTTGGGCGTCGCGCGTCCGGAACGAGTTGATGAACAGCCCCAACGTCGGGATCGACCACAGCACGACCATGATCCACAGAAGGCCGGTCGGGATGTTCGACAGGAACGAGTGGATCCGGTCGCCCACCCCGCGTGAGGAGTCGGGTGTGAGGTCGCTGTCCGACCTCAGCTGTACGTCACGTGCTGTCGTCATCAGGCTGCCTCCGCGTCACGTCGAATATTGATGATCATCACCGGCAGGACCAGGAAGAACAGCACCATGGCGACTGCCGCGCCGAGACCCCGGTTGAAGTTCGTGAAGGCCTGCTGGAACATCTCGTTGGCCAACACGTTCGTTTCGAACTGGCCCGCCGTCATGACCTTGGGAATGTCGAACACCTTCATGACCAGC
The DNA here is from genome assembly GCA_024641285.1 of bacterium. GTDB lineage: Bacteria > Actinomycetota > Acidimicrobiia > Spongiisociales > ZC4RG35 > JAHEDH01. Next base: position 20,664 of record JAHEDH010000014.1, read on the forward strand.
ACGATCAGCGTCGTCGTGACGACTCCGATCGTGCTCGAAACCTGGGGGATGATCACTCTCCAGAAGGTCTCCGATTCCGTCGCGCCATCCACCTTGGACGCCTCGATCAGCTCGGTCGGGACGCCCTTGATGGCAGCGGAGAGCACGACCATGGCGAACCCGGTCTGGATCCAGATCAGAACCACCATCAGCCAGAAGTTGTTCCACGGGCGGGTCTCGAGGAAGAAGTAGGGCTCGGCCACGAAATCGCCGGCTTCGTTCAGCGACCCTCCGCCGACCCCGGTGAACATGCCAACCACCAGCAGCGCGAAGAGCGCTGCGACCATACCGGACATCCACATGGCACCCGGCTCGTCGTCTGCTCGGGCACGCAGGGAGACGAACAGCGCGAACCCGATGATGGTGCCGAGGACGACGATCATCGCCCAGAACAAACCGTTCCTGGTTGCGGTCGCCTCCCCGAGTGCGACCCAGACCGTGTTGATGACGCCGGTCTGGGGAACGCTCGGCGGTCGGGCCAGGTACATGAACCGCCAGATGATTCCCGCCCCGATGAAGCTGATCGCCATCGGCATGAAGATCAGGGACTTGGCGACCCGCTCACCCTTCGAGCGGTCCGAGAGGACTGCGACGGCGAGTCCGAGCGACGTGGCGATCGACGTGACGGCTGCTACCCACCAGACGTTGTTCCAGAACGTTCCCCGAAGGGTCGTGAAGATACCGAAGGCGATTGCGGTCGCGCCGATGGCGATGGGCGTGATCGAGCCACCCGTCCAGTCGTAGGGGGCTCCGACCTCACGGCCCTTCCGACGCGCGACGAACCATCCCAAAACGAAGGCCAGAACGCCGAAGATGGTCAGTCGACTGGTGAAGATGCCGCCGATGTTGTCGATGTTGAAGATCTGGGGATTCGTGAAGATGTTGCCGTAGTTCTCACCGCCGATGAACTTCTCGCCTCGGGCGTCCTGGAAGCTGAGCAGGAAGGTCCCGATCGTCGGAACGATCAAGGTCATGACGATGAACAGGAGCGCGGGACCGAGGAAGATGACAGCACGCGAGCGGTTCTGGAGACGGTCTCGCTGGTTCTTGTCCAGGTTCGGGGTCAGACCGAACCGGAGACCGAGTGCCAGGCCGGCGAGCGCAAAGCCCAAACCGGCTTCGAGCCTCGTCCCGGAGCCGATCGTCCCGAGCCCCCACGAACCGACGAGCCATCCGAGGCCGGCACCGGTCACGGCCGGGGGGAGCAGATCGGACGTCGTGATGCCGCTGTTCCGCGCACGCTTGATCCCGGCGAAGACCACCGCACCGATGATCGGCCAGATGATCACATCGAGCGTCGACGGGGCCAAGAAGGCTTCCGATGTCACGAAGGCTCCGTACGAGCCGGCGACGACCAGCCCTCCGACTCCGCCGATCAACATGCGCCTCGTCCGGTCGTCGGTCCCGTTGAGCAGGAAGCCGACCAGTCCAGCCAGGACGACATACAGGGGTACGAGCAGCCAGGTGAGATCTGTCGCGTCCGCCGCAGAGCTCGTCTTCCACGCGATCACGCGGTTGCCGAGGAGAATGGTGGTCACGACTCCGCCGATCACGCCACCGGTGACGGCCCCGAACCATTTCCAGTTCTTGCCTGCCTGGTCGAACCACTTGTTGGCGCCGATGAAGATGATGGCCGAGCCGACGATCGCAACGGTGACACCGATGACGGTTCCGATGATTCTCTCTTCCATGAGCTCGCGCTCACCTCCCGTTCAGTCCACGCAGATGCGATCACAGCGACCGAAGTGCCCACCAAAAAGCCGATGGGCACCGGATCGCTCCGGTGCCCATCGTAAGTTCGACGAACGGAGTTCGTCGCTATCAGCGAGGATTTCTCAGCTCGTGGGCCAAGACTCCTCGACGAAGTCGGTTGCCTCTTGCGGCGTCAGCGATCCGGTCACGAGATCGGTTGCTGCGGTCCAGAACGAACCCGAGCCGACTGCGGCCGGCATGAGGTCGGATGCGTCGAAACGCACGACCGATGCCGAGCTGAGGATCTCGACCAGACCCGCCTCGAAGGGCGAGTACAGACCGAGGTCCTGGCCGCCAACGGCGCTCAGGAAACCGCCACCCTGCGCGGCGATACGCGCATTGGCGTATTCGGCCGAGCCGAGGTAGTCCATGACGGCCCAGACCTCGGGAGCATCACGGAAGGCGGTCGCCAGGGTGCCTGCACCGAGAACCGGCTTGGAGTCCGCCGAGTTCGACGGGAAGTAGAACGCGTTGATCTCGCCCTCAGGGCCGAGAGTGGTGCCCTCGGGCAGGAATGCCGCGAAGAACGACGCCTGGCGATGCATCTCACACTGACCGTCGACGAGCGGCGTTCCGTTGTCGCCGAAGAACGTCGAGGCGATCGAACCACCGGCAGCGAACACGGCACCCGGCGTGTTCCACAGATCGGCGATCTGGCCGAAGATGGAGGTGGTCGTCTCGTTGTTGAACGGAACTTCATGAGCAACCCACTGATCGTAGAACTCAGGGGTGGCCTGGCGAAGGGTCAGATCCTCGACCCAGTCGGTGAAGGGCCAGCCGGTGGCAGGCCCCGACTCGATGCCCACACAGAGCGGCGTACGGCCGTCGGCGATCATCGTGTCCACGAGTGCGAGGAAGTCGTCGTAGGTCTCGGGGATGTCGTAGCCGGCCTCGGCGAAGCGCGACGGTGAGTACCACACGAGCGACTTCAGGTCGGTCTTCGTCGGGATGGCGACCTGCACACCGTCGACGTTGCCGAACGAGGTCCACGCCTCCGGCCAGTTGGCCGTCACGTTGGCGTTCACATCGTCGGGAAGCGGAAGGATGTCACCCGTGCGGGCGAAATCGGCGACCTTGCCCGGCTGCGGGAAGATGGCGATGTCCGGTGGGTTGCCACCGTCGATCTGGATGTTGATCTGATCCGAGAAGTCGCCGGCGCCGACATAGGTGATGTCGATTCCGGTTTCGGCGGCAAACGGATCGAGCGCGGCCTGGATGGCCTCACCCTCGGCTGCCGACTCGGGACCGAAGACGTTCACAGACGTACCAGAGAGATCGGTGTCGTCGGCCATGGCCTCGGTGGTCTCGGTGGGTGCGTCGGTCTCTTCGGTCATTGCTTCGGTGGTCGTCGTATCGTCGCCAGCAGCGGTGGTTTCAGTGGTTCCACTGTCTCCCGAGCAGGCGGCGAGGACGAGCATCAGCGCTGTCAGCAAGGCGACGAGCCTCGTGTGCTTCAGCATCGATTGTTCCTCCCGTTGGGTTCAGTTCCAACGATCCATATGATCTGGACCGCGTAGCGCCCACGCCGATGAGGAGTGGGGCCGCGCGTCATCTTAGGTGTCGGCCGAAACCAAGTCGAAACATCCCGATACGAATACCGCATGGCTGAATCCGAGGTGCTCGCTCATCACACGAGACGCGGCGGGCGCAGAACGAGAAGCCAAGCGCCGAGAGTCAAGAGCCGGCAGCCAGGTCAATACCAGATGTGGGGACCGGGACCGGGTGCGGGGACACGGGCGGCGAGACCGGCGGCGATCCGGTCGGCGACATGGGCGCACACGGCGGCGTCGAGGGCATCGTCGGGATGCAGGTTCCCCTCGATGACCGGCAGGTCGATGCCGACGGAGGTGAGACAGTCGAGGCGCTGCCGCACACCCGACCACGCCTTCTTCGAGTCGAGCGGCGCCCCGCTGATCTGCCGGTATGCCAGTTCGGGGTGGGTCTCGTGCCAGGTTTCCGTGCGAGCGGCAGCTGCGTCGGCAACCGCACTCCTGAGGTTCCACGACTGCTTCGAGAACGACATCCCGTACGTGCTGCGCGCCGACATCCTGGTCGCTTCGGTGTACTCCGCGTCGTACAGATCGGCGGGAAGAGACGAGAAGACCGAGTTGCGACGCGCTCCCAGCATCCGCCGCGCCTCCTCCTCGGCGGGCCGTCCGATCGCTCCGATCGGCAGGTCGAGCGGGATGTCGATCGCAACGACGCTCGCGGCGATCTCGATGCCGGCGAGCCGAGGCACCACTGCGGCGCCGTCGAAACGACCCGAGTCGAGATAGACGATCAGCCACGCTCCCCTGGCGATGTCGATCCCGGCGACCCTCGTCATGAGACGAGCAGGGTTCCCACCGTCCATGTGAGGAACAGCAGGATCGATGACAGGAGCACCACCCGCGTCTTGCGCCATCGAAATGAGCAGAGCCCCCCGACTCCGGAGGTTGCGACTCCGGCAACAACGGTCCACCAGGTGGGTACGAGACCGGCGAAGGCCGCTCCGAACACGAGCACGGCAACAACGACCACGAAGCCGCCTGCAACGAGCGCATAGAGCACCTGACGCTCCGTGGGCGGCGTCGATTCAGCGCTCATCGCGTCCTCGCTCGGCCGTGATGCCGGCCGCCGATGCGACTCGCCCATACCAGCCGGCGAGCGAGTCGATCGTCTCGTGCGCATTGAGACCGCTCGGGTTCGGGACCACCCACAGCTCAGCACCCTCGAGATCGTCTGACTGTCGGCCCAAGACTGCGTCCCTCCTGCGAAACGCGCTCCGATAGGCCGTGATGCCGGCGATCGCCACCACGGAAGGGGCGAGATCGCGCACCTTGGCTGCGAGGATCTGTCCACCGGACCGGAGTTCGTCTGCGCTCAGCTCCGAGGCCCTCGTGGTCGCGCGAGCCACGATGTTGGTGATGCCGATGCCACGGTCGACGAGATAGCGGCGGTCGCAGGCAGTGAATCCCTCTGTGCGGTCGATCTCACGATCGATGACGCCTGCTCTCTGTAGGGCTGGATAGAACCGGTTCCCGGGGTGGGCGAAATGGGTCTGGGTCGCCGCCGTCCACAGGCCCGGATTGATGCCGACGAACAGCAGCTGCACGCCGGGACCGATCAGGTCCGGCACCGTCGCGTCGCGGAAGGACTCGAGTTCGTCTGCGGTGAAGCCCATTCAGGCTCGGCGCCCGACCGGACGGGCGCGGACCTCGTCGATGTCCGACCTCGAACTCGCCTGGGTCGGCCTCGGCGATTCGCAGGCTGCAAGCCGACCCGGTGCCTGGGACTCCATGTCGCGATCGTACTCCGACACGACTGCCAACCTCTGAGTGAGCCAGCTGCTCAGCGCTTGCGGCGCATGAGGCGCTCGAGTGTCTCCGACTCCGACGCGACAGCCTTCTCCTTGGTCTCGGCCCGCTTGGCTTCGACCTCGGCGACCCGCACCCGTTCCCGGCGGGTTTCCGACGTCATCCCCCGTTTCCATTCCTCGGCGTCACCCTCGATGAGGACCAGTCGCCGGAGCGCGACGTCGACGAGGAAGGCGAGGAGACCGACGAGCGCCAGCAGAGGCCACAGGGGCCGCTCGACCCGCCCGAGGGCGGGCGCCGCCTCGAACAACGATCCGACCGCCGGCTCGAACCGGCCCTCGGTGAGAGACGCCACATCGGCGCCGAGGGTCGGATCGGGCTCGCGGAAGGCGAACTCCTCCTCGTAGCTGGAGACGGCTCCCGAGCCGGAGGTGATCGAGCCACCGGATCCGTCGTCGACCGTCACGGCCGCCCAGTACGCACCAGGGATCACGGCGTTGGCCTCGGCGCTGAAGGTGTCGGAGGAGGTCCTCACCATCGGTATCACGCCGGTCTCGCCATTCGGTGTCCGTACCCGGGCGATGGCGGTGGCGGCGTCGCCCATCCCCGCCGCGGACGCCACGATCCGGACCGTGCCGTCTTCGACGAAGACCTCGGGTGGGCGCTCACGGCCCGCCGGCAGGGTCTCGCGGACCGCCGTTCCCCAGAACGACACAAAGCCGTCCCAGTCGACCCATCCGCTCGACCAGCGCGACGTGGCGTCCGACGTCCAGGCGGTGACGCGCCCGAGGCCCCGCTGCCAGCTCGCCAGCAGTGGATCCGCCTGCCCGATCTCCAGGTTGACCGCCGCCGTCGCCTTCGCCTTGGTCAACACGTATCCGAACAACGGCGGTGTGGAGCTGAGATCGTCGGTCGTCGCCGACGGAACACCCAACGCAGGATAGAACGACCCCTCGGTGGCGAGGTTCCTGGCGACGGTCAGTGTCTCCTCGACGAAGATTTCGGGGACGCTCGACAGGTCCGTGCCCGGATAGAACCTGCCGCCGCCCACGTCCGCCATACGCTGCAGCGTCGTGCCCGGCCCCTCTCCCGTCCCGAGCACCGACAGCGTGACACCGGCATCCGCTATCCGGCGGGAGATCGGGACCAGGTTGGCGTCGTTGGGATCCCAGCCATCGGTGAACAGCACGATGTGGCGGAGCGCATCGGGCACCGATCGCAGCTCTTCGAGCGCTGCCTCCAGGGCGACACCGATCTCGGTGTCGCCGTTCGGGACGAGCCCACCCAACGCCTCGTCGACCGTGCCCGGGTCCGGCTTCGCTCCGAGCGGGATGACCCACTCGTATCCGCTCGAGAACGACAGGACGCCCACCGTGTCGGTGTCGGACAGCGCTTCGATCGCCAGCGCGGCACCGGCGCGCGAGATGTCGGTCTTGTTCGGCCCGGTCTCGTCGAACTGCCCGTTGTTGCAGTGACACCGCGCCATCGAGCCCGACGTGTCGATGACGAGGACTTCCGCCACCGGCTGTCGCCTGATCAGGTCGTCGGGGTTGGAGGACACGGGGAGGATCGATTCGAGCGCCGTCTCGTGGTAGTCGCCCAGACCGTAGGACTGGTCGCCACCGATCACCACCAATCCCCTGCCGAGGTCCTCCACGAACGCCACGAGCCGCGCTGCGCCGGCGCTGTCGGGCTTCGGGACGTTCACCAGGACGACGGCGTCGAAGGCCAACAGTCCGCCGTCATCTGGGATGGAGCCGACACGCTCGACGGTGAGGCCGCCGGCCTCCAGCGCCTCGACCAGCGCGGTGGCTTCGCCGTCGACGGCCTCGACCACCGCGACATTCGCCGGCCCGAGCACCCTCGAGACCCCCTCGGCGGTGTTGTTCTCGTCGCGGGTGTCGAAATCGGCCTCGATCGAGACCGAAACGGAGAGTGCGCCCGGCTCGGTGACCGGCAACTCGATCTCGACCGTCTGGGAACCGGCGACGATGTCGATGTCCGTTCGAACGACCGAGCCGTCACCCTGATCGACGACCAGCGTTCCCGGCCCGGCCTGATTCGATCGAACGGTGATCCGGGCGGTGGCGACCTCGCCGGTGCGGACCGTGGCCGGGAGACGGACCGACTCGACGAGCACGTCGGCACTCCGCGCGGTCGACAGAGGTATCACATCGACGGCGACGCCGTCGGCCGCCAGTTCTCTGGCGGCGACCCGTGCGTCACCCGAGGTCTGGACGAGATCCGTCAGCACCACGATCCTCCTGGAGCCCTCGGAGGGAAGTAGGGAGCCCGCCGACCTGAGGGCAGTCTCCAGGTCCGTAGCGGAGCCCTCGGAGACGGCACCGATCCGAACGGACTCGAGGCCGATCGTGAGCGCCGTGTCGACCTCGAGCCCGGCACCGAAGACCCCGACGCCGACCCGATCGGTCGGACCCGCCAGATCGATCGCATCGTTGACGATGCGCTCCTGCTCGGTACGGGAGTCGATGCCGATCGAATCAGATCGATCGAGCAGGAAGAGGACGGTCTTGTCGTCCACCGTGCTCACGATGGAGGGCTGAGCGGCCGCCAGCACGAGCAGAGACAGCGCCACCGACCGCACGACCATCGACCACCGATGCTGCCGCAGCGGGACACGCCGGACACCTGCTGCTCCGATCCGCCAGACGATCCACACGCCGATCGGGATGCCTGCCAATGCCAACGGGAGGACGAAGGTCACGATGCGACTTCGATGCTGCGCACACCGCTGCGACGATGGGCGTACCACCACTCGAACAACATGACGGCGATCACCACCGCGATCACCGAGGGCGCCCACTCTCTGACGATCGAGCCCGTCGAGGCCGTTGCCGGCCGAGGCGACACGACCGAGATGTCACGCGACCCCGCGATCGACTCGTTCCGGTCGAAGGACCGCACGGCCGTCGGGCCGGCAATCGCTCCTGTGTCGGTGACGTATTCGACCGAGTACACCCCGGGGGCTCCGGTGTCGTCGAATGCCAGCACAGGGTCGCCGAGCTCGGCGACGATCTCGCCGTCGCGGCGGATCACCGTATTCGCCCCTGCGGGCGGCGAGACCTGGATCGGGGTGCCCGCCACCGCCGTTTCGGTCGACCCGGCCGATGCGCCTCCGAGCCACTCCAGCACCCGCGTGCCCATGATCGGAAAGCCGATCTGGACGGGCAGGTTGGAGCGAGCGACATCGAAGGTGAAGTAGACCACACGATGGCCGTCCACTTCACCGAGCAGCACCAGCGGCACATCACCCGAACGGACGATCGGCAGCCAGGAGAAGGTCTCGGCGACCTGGGCTTCGGCCACTACCAGGCCCGACAGGTCGACGGAGTCCAGAATCGGCTCTCCTGGGGCCTGAAAGGTGGCTCCGAGGTTGGTTGCGATCTCGGAGAACTCGATCCCGGGTGGCGGCGTCTCGGGTCGGATGAGCCAAGTCGGCCGGTCGATCTCCGGCATCGGCCCGCCGTCGACGATCAGGACGTCGGCTGCTTCGGGAGTCGATGTGACGAATCCGGGAGCGATCTCCACCAGCACCTCGAGGAAGGGTGAGCCGTCGCCCGTGATGGCGACACCGCGGTCGGCACCACCGGCCACGACCAGCGACGCCGTGTCGTCCATGGCGAGCCCGTCCGACTCCCCCACACGTTCGACCACGACCAGATCGCCGGCGCCTGCGTCGATCGGCACGGTCCGGGCGGCATCCGACAACGCGCCGACTTCGAGTTCGATCGAGCCCGACGGGAGACCGTTGACGAGGTATCGCAGCTGGACATCGGCGGGCACTCCGGTGTGATTCGTCACGTTGACGAACACCCTGACGACCCCTTCCGCCGAAGGCTCGACCGAGAATCCACTGATCGAGATGTTGTCTGCGGTGTCGGAGAAGCGGATGTGGTCCGCATCGACCACTGGCTCGGTCGCCAACGGCGACGAGCTCCCGTCGCTCAAGATGACGAGGTTGGTCGGCCGGTCGGGCGTTGCCAGCGACCTGCCGAGCCGCACGGCACCGTCGAGATCGGCCGGCCCGCCGGTGACAGCGAGCGACGCGATGGCGTCGCGCACGGCGTCCGGCGTTCTGAGGAACGAGGCCACGACCCGCGCCGTCGGGCCGGCGGAGACCACCGAAACGAGGTTTGCATCCGATGTGTCGGAGGCGAGCGACACTGCCCGATCGGCCGCGAGATCGAAGCGGCCGGCGGCCGCCATCGAACCGGAGGTGTCCAGTACGAGCACGGTGTGCGGGCCGAGCAGGGACTCCTGGGAGAAGAAGGGGCGGGCGAGCGCGAACACCAACAGGGCGAGGATCAGCAGCTGGAGCAGCAGAAGCGGAGTGATCTCCAGCCGCTGCCACGGGACCGCCGATGTGACGGACTGGTCGGCGCGCTCCCACAGCAGCACGCTCGAAACCTCGACACGTTGACGCCTGCTCCGCAGCATGTAGAGCACGATCAGTGGCACGGCGAACGCACCGAGGGCGAGGGCGGCGGGTGCGAGCAGGTTCACGTCACCGCCGCCGACTCGACCAGGCGCCTCAGAAAGCGCTCGGCGTCGTCCGGCCCCACCGGCACGACCACGTGGTCGAGGCCTCCCCGCTTCGACCGTAGCGCAACACCGTCCACGAAACGCTGGACTGCGGCCGCGTATTCGTCGAGAACGCTGCTGGACGTGGAGGCTTCCACGGTCGCCCCCGTCTCGACGTCCACCAGTCTCAAGTCTCCGATCATCGTCGGCTCCAGCTCTTCGGGAGCCAGCACGTGGGCGATCACTCCTCCGACACCGAGAGCGGCACCGTCGAGGGCGCGCTCCCACTCGGCGTCGAGCAGATCACTGATCACGACGACCGCGCCCCTGCCGGCGGTCGGCCCGACCACACCGCGGATGACCGGCGCCAACGGCGCCGCGCCGCGGGGTTCGAGCCCCTCCAACCAGCGCTCGATCTGGGGCCACACCGAACGATGACGACCGATCGGCCCGCGCACGATGCTTCGATCCGACCCGCCGATCAGCACCGGGGCCACCCGATCACCGCTGGAGAGCGCCAGATAGGAGATGATCGCCGCGATTCTCCGGGCGGAATCGAATTTGCCATACATGCCCATCGAGGCGGTGGCGTCCAGCATGACGGTGACCGTCAGGTCTTCCTCGGCCTCGAACCTCCGCACGAGCACCTGGCCGAGCCTCGCCCACAGCTGATGGTCGATCTTGCGGAAGTCGTCGCCGGGGACGTATTCGCGGTAGTCGGCGAAGTCGAGGCTCTCACCGAGATGGCGCGAGGCGTGTCTACCTGTGTAGACGGACCTCACCCGGCCGTGTGTCATCATCGACAACCGGTCGAGGCGAGCGCGGAGTTCGGGGTCGAGGAGCATCAGACGGTGGGGGTGGGCAACGCCTCGAGTACGTCTGCGATCAACTCGTCGGAGGTCACGCCGTCGGCGATCGCGTCGTAGCCGAGCACGAGCCGATGTCGCAGGCACCTGGTGGCCACGGCCCAGAGGTCCTCGGCGGCCACATTGGCGCGCCCGTCGATGAGGGCAGCCGCCTTGCCTCCCAGCACCATCGCCTGGGCACCGCGAGGAGAGGCACCGTTTCGGACGTACGCCCGGATCCGCTCCGGGGCGGTCGGTGACGCCGGATGGGTCGCTTCGACGAGCGACGCCGCATACCTCAGAAGGTGACTTCCGATCGGTAGGTCCCGGACCATCGCCGACATGGCGGCGAGCGTCTCCCGCTCGAGGGCGGACTCGGCAGTCGCCTCGGTGGCGCCGGTCGTCCTGCGCAAGATCTCGACGAGGTCGTCGGCGGGTGGGAACAAGACGATCTCCTTGAACATGAATCGGTCGAGCTGCGCCTCGGGCAGCGGGTAGGTGCCTTCTTGTTCGATCGGGTTCTGGGTCGCCATCACCATGAACGGGCGGGGCAGGTCGTGGGTCTCACCGCCGAGGGTCACCCGGCGCTCCTGCATCGCCTCGAGCAGAGCGGACTGTGTCTTGGGGGTGGCTCGGTTGATCTCGTCCGCCAGCACGAGGTTGGCGAACACCGGGCCCGGCTGGAACTCGAAGCTCGAGCCCTCGAGGATCTTGGTACCGAGGATGTCCGCAGGCATGAGGTCGGGTGTGAACTGGATGCGTCCGAACCCGACATCGAGAACGTCACCGAGGGTCGCCAGCAGCTTCGTCTTTCCCAGACCCGGGACCCCTTCGAGCAGCACGTGCCCCTCACAGAGGGTCGCCATGAGCACGGTGTCCACCAGTTGCCGCTGGCCGACGATCACCGAACCGATGGCAGATCTCGCCGACTCGATGGCGGTTGCGAATTGTTCGGGCATCATAGGTTCCATCAGGGCTCCAATCGGGTGAAATAGTCTCGGACGATCGCCTCGACACTCGACGAGAGCGTGAGCGAGTCGAGCGACTCGAGAGCAGCGCGCCGGTATTCGGTGAACCGTTGCGTGTAAGGGACGACCGCATCGTTTGCGACGCCGGTGCCAGATGCCGTCCCGAGGAACTCCCCAGGGTCGCGGCCGTCGATCGGAATCCGCACCTCGTCACCGGCATCGAAGTCGACAGGGTCGAAGATTTCGCCCCTGGTCGGGTCGGCGAAGGGATCGTTGTCGCCCTGCCCGGAGGGGACCTGGCCCGAACCCGTCCCGTTGCCGGTCCCACCTCCGGTCTGTCCGCCCTGGCCCTGACCGCCACCGCCACCGCCGGCCCCCTGACCCTGGCCTTGTCCCTGGCCTTGTCCCTGTCCGTCTCCCTGACCGTCGCCGTCACCTTGACCCTGACCGTCGCCGTCACCCTGGCCCGCCCCCTCACCCGCCCCCTGGCCCGCCCCCTCGGCGGCGTCGAGTCGGCGCTGGGCATCACGCAGATCGCCGGCAGCCGCGGCCCGGGCACCGGACTCGGCGACCTCGCCTGCGACGCGTCGGGCGCCGTCGGCCGCCCGCCGCAGGGCATCTGCCGCCACGTCGCGGGCGCCCGGGGCATTCGGGAGGATGCGCAACGCGTCGGCGGCGTCGGAGAGTGCAGCGCTGAGCTCAGGGTCGACGCCGGCGAAGTCCGCTGCCCGCTCGGCGAGCTCCGCCGACGCGTCGGCCGCCGCGTCTCTCGACAGGCTGCCGAGCGACTCGGCCAGCGCATCGAGTTGGTCTGCCGCGGTGGCCCCGTCGGCGAGCGGATCGGCCGCCAGCGACTGCTCGAGCCCCGAAAGGGCGGTCTTCTTGGCCAGGTCGCCGGGGTCCAGCGCCGCCAGCAGCTGCTCCCTGGCATCTCCGAGCAGGTCGAGGGCCTCGTCGAGCGTCTCCGACGCCCGCAGCTCCTCCGCCAACGCCTCGAGCTGTTCTGCCGTTTCTGGCGGCGCGTCCTGCGCCAGCTCATCGACGAGATCCGCCTCCGCCTCGATTGCCTCCCTGTCCGCCCGGATGGCTGCGACGGCGGCATCGGTCGTGGACGGCAGCAGGCTCAGCACCAGCGAGGCCGCCAGCGTCAGCACAGCCAGATGCGGGAGTGGACGGCGGGGTACGAGCCCACCGAGGCCTTCGATGCGCCTGGCGGTGGACCAGGCGTCGGCCGACCGGACTGCACGCTCCTCGGCCACCGAGAGCTCTGCACCACTCGACGTGAGCTCCAGCGCCGTCGTGACCCGATCGAAGCCACCCAGACGGCGATCGATCTCGAGCGCAGTCCGCCGCGGCGAGGGCATCTTGATGAAGCCGACGAACACGGCGGACACGGCCGCCACCGCGATCAGACCCCAAGCGACCGGCTCAGCCCACAGGATGACGGTGACCCTGGACAGACCCAACAGCATGGCGGCGACGGCGCCGGAGACGGCCACGGCCACGACCAGGCCGGACACGAGCCACATCACCGTCAGCCGGCGACGGGCGGCTGCGATCAACCGCCGCACGGATTCAGGAAGCGCCATCGACGACCACGGTGGTCGGTTCCGTAGATGCCTTCGGCTTCTGTCCGTTGCGTGTCCTGAGCCGTGCCGCCGGCGCGGTCACGATGGTCGCGGCCCGCCAGAGCCCGAGCGCGATCAATCCGGTGTAGATGACCACCGTGTAGATCCACAGCGGTGGCCTCGAATAGTTCACGAACTGGCGGCCATCCTCGATCCTGATCGTCCCGGGCTCGAGCCCGCCTCCCCCGAAATCCACCGCACCGCCTGCCCCTTGCCTGGCGAAGAGATGGAGCTCCAGCGGGGTGTACGGACTCGCAAAGAACCGATCTTGACCGATCTCGAGCGGAGCGGCGATCGCCGAGACGAGCCCGAAGTAGGGGTTGACGAACGCCGACACCGACTCCACCCCTTCGGAAGGGAGACTGCCGCGATCGTCGAGAGCGAAGAAGTACTCGGCGCCGAGCCCGGCGAAGCTGAGGAACGCGATCACGAATGCGATCGCATACGACATCGCGACGGCGCCACGGCTCGACTTCGCCCGTGCGGACATCCACATCGAGAGTGAGCCGAGCATGACGGTCAGGAGAGCGACGAAGCCCAGCGCCACGGCGATGTCGGACAGCGTCGTCCCCCCGAAGATCAGCGGCAGCGCCACGATCGGCAGCACCGCGACGATGAGGATCCCGAAGTAGGCGATCGAGGAGCTCAGCTTGCCGAACACCAGCTGATAGGGCGACATCTGGGTCACCTGGAGCAGCTGGAACGTCTGCCGCTCCCGTTCACCCACGATCGTGAGAGCGGTGAGCCCCGGAACCACCATCACGACCGCAGTGACCACGAGCAGCGTCATCGATTCGAAGAGAAAGCGCCCCATGAACCCGGTGGCGAGTGCCTGGCCGAGCCCGAACTGCGATTGGGCGATCTCCCTGGCGATGACGAAGAGGAGATAGGCGATCAGCCCGATCGCGAGGATCCACACGATCAGCAGCCACGGCATCGTGCGCTTCCCCCGGAATCGCTCCTTGGTCTCGCGGGCGAGCACCGGGTTCATGGCTCGTCCCTGGTGAGTTGCATGAAGAGCTCTTCGAGCCCGGCCGCTTCCACCCGCCACTCGTAGACGGGGATGCCGGCGTCGACCAGCCCCGCCAACTGGGCGGCGGAGGCATCGTCGTCGCCCGACAGGAGGAACCCGAGCACCCCGCGTTCGATCGCGACATCGGTGACGTCGTGGCCCGATTCGAGGACCGCCACGGCATCGTCGACGCGACCGTCCGGCACCCGGGCCGCGACCCGGCGGGTTCCCCGTGCAGCCGCCCTGATCTCGTCCATCGACCCCTGAGCCTTCACGACCCCATCGTCGATGACGGCCATGTGCGAGCAGATCCCCTCCAGCTCCGCGAGGATGTGCGACGAGATGATCACCGTCTTGCCGAGCCGGCTCAGCTCGGCGATCAACTCTCGCAACTGCACCCTGGCTCGCGGGTCCAGCCCAGAGGCCGGCTCGTCGAGGATCAGCAGGTCCGGGTCGTGCACCAGGGCACGAGCCAGCGAGAGGCGCTGCTTCATCCCCCGCGACAGCGAGTTCACGTCCGAATCGACCTTTTCGGTGAGATCGACCAGCTCGAGCAGGTCGGAGATGATCGCAGGACGGGACGCGGCGGGGATCTTCTGGGTCGCAGCGAAGAAATCGAGGTACTCCCGCGTGGTCAGCGACTCGTAGAAGCCGAAGAAGTCGGGCATCCAGCCGAGTTGGCGACGGACAGCTCTCGGATCGGACTGGGGGTCCACGCCCACCACCGTCACGCTTCCGGCATCCCGCTCGAGCAGCGTGCTCATCACCAACATCGATGTCGTCTTCCCGGCGCCGTTCGGGCCGATCAGGCCGGTGATCGATCCCTCCGGGATCGAGAGGTCGACGCCACCGAGTGCGGTCACGTCCCCATAGTGCTTCTCGACACCCTCGAACTGGACGATCATCGGTCGCCCCATGACAGCGTGAAGGCGGTCGGCGACATGGGCAGCTCCACGAATCCGCCCTCGAACTCCGGTTTGTTGGCTCCGACCCGGAGGATGACGTTGCCGGCCGGGTCGATGAACCGCCCATCGAGGTCCTCGCCGATCTGCACGTCGACGAGAGCACCCGACACCCAGTCCCAGGCCTGCTGCCCCAACTGGCCTGCTCCGAAACGATCGATCCAGTCGAGCCGCGCCGACGTCACCTCGACAGGCAGCCGGTAGCCGAGCCACATCTCGTCGGTGCTCACGAACTCGAATCCCGGGCCGCCCGAAGGTTCGACGAATCCGCTCCCGATGCCCAGGAGGGATCCCCCCTGCGAACCGCCGGAGCCGGCCTGGCCGGCCATCGGCACGATGACGAGGGCATTGCCCTCGCTCGAAACGGGTTGGCCGTCGAGCGTGACGCTGGGCTGGAAGTCCTCCGAGAACCCGAAGACGAAACGGTCCAACGACCCCTCGAAGGCGAACTGGGCTGCGTTGCCGAGCGGAGAGATGATGCGCCACGCCCTGTCGTCGAACAAGCCCAGCTGATTGATGACGGCATCGCCCAGGAAGAACCCGAACTCGGTGTCGAGGCCCTGTCCTTGGCCGGCGCGCTTCAGGTCCAGCCTGACGGTCGATCCGGGCATGAGCGTCACGTCCGCAGTGGTGATCGTCCCGTGGTCGTACACACCCCATGCCCAGTAGCTGAGCTCGCCGTTGTTGGTGACGTCGACGGCAGTGTCTCCAGAGTCGTCTGCGGTCAGCAGCGTCGTCGACGGCGGCCCGATCGCGTTGGCGCCTGCGAAGCCGAGTTGCTGGAGATCGAACCTGACGTCTTTGCCGACGACCTGGCCGGACGCGGTGGCGATCGGTCGCCCGACCTCGTCGAAGCGATTGCCCAGCGTTGCCGGGTAGACGATCTCGGCGTCCGCGAATCCGAGCGAATACGACCCTTCCTTGCCGACCGCGAGCACGACGGCCGTTCTCTCGACCGGTTCCTCCCCGCCGATCATGACGGTGGCGTGGGTGATCCCGGCATCCTCGAGGCGCTGGCCGCCGACCACCCAGAACACTCCCAGGGAGGCGAGGCTGATCGCCGGGATGGTGAGCCATGCCCAGTCACGGCGACGCAGCCGACGCAACACGAGGAAGTTGACCGGGCCGATCAGCACCGTGTATCCGACGAGTGCGCCGAAGAGCCATGGCAGTTCGGGCACTCCACCGCTTCCGGCATTGGTGGCGGCGTCGGACAGCCCCTGGTCGGGCGATTGCCAGAACTCCAACGGGGCGCTCCCCCGTGCTCGTGCGATGAGGAGCTCGCCATACGTCGCGACGTCGGCGATCGAATCGACGACCAGGATTTCGCCATCGTCGAGCCGGAATCGGTCGACATCGCCGCTCGACACCCCGATCGCCTCCAAAGGAGCAGACTGTTCGGTCACCAACACCCCGCCGGCCTCGACGAAACTCAGCTCGCGTTCGCCGAACGCACGACTCACGAAGTAGTCCAGGACCCCGATCGGCTGATCGTCCGTCACTTCCAGCGCGACGATGTCGCGGTCGACGATCGGCGTTCGAAGCTGGTCGAGCTCGTTTCGCGGCCCTCCGGATGTCACGCCGACGAGGACCTCGTCCACCGGATACCTCGGTGTGACTCTGGCTGTCTCGAGCCGATCGCCTTCGGCGTCGAGGACGTCGACGCGGATCGCCCCGCTCGAATTCGGCGGAGGCATGGTCAGAACGAACCGCTTGGTCGTGCCGGCAGGGATCTGCGCCGCCGTCGCCACGACGATCGAGCCCATCGTCGCCTGGATGGTTCCATCGAACAGGACGTCGGAGGTCACGGTGATGAGGAGATCGTACGGCTCACGCGGCTGGATCCAGCCGTCGATACCGGTCGCCACGTCGATCTCGATGGTCGACTGGGCGGCTGCGGGAACTGCGCCGAACGCGAGCCCACAGGTCAGCGCGAGCAGGGCGAGCTGTCGTTGGGCAGTGTGCACACTGCAGAGACGTAGGCCGGCCGCCGAAGGTTCCCGCATCGTCTGGACGCTACCCGTCAGGAGACGGGTTCAGTTGGAGGCGCACCGGTGACGCTGCGCCCTCGAGCGCTATTTCTTGGCGGCCTGGTAGTAGGGATCGCTCCCGGATGCGTGATCGGTCACGTCGATCACACCCGAGAGATCCGGGATGGCCTCCATGAGGATCCGTTCGATGCCCTGTCGGAGCGTGACCTGGGCCATGCCGCAACCCTGGCAACCGCCCATGAGCTTGAGGTAGGCGATCGTCCCATCGACCGACACCAACTCGGCGCCGCCCCCGTGTGAGGCGATCGCAGGATTGACCTGCTGTTCGAGCACGGTCTGGATCTGGTCGGCGAGCGGCCCGGTGAGATCCCCCTGCGGTGCGGCGATCGTCGGGGTGGCCGGTGTGTTGGGGTTGTTCATGGCGAGACCTTCGTCCGAAAGGGACAGGCTCGCACCCTCGAGCTTCTCGATGTCTTCGGCCCTGACGATCACGGCGAGCGTGTCGTGACGCTCGATCACCTGGCTGTCGGCGACGTCCGCAACGGGGACGAAGCTCAAGTCGTAGGTGAACTGACCGGCGCGGATACCGGTGACCTCGATGTACAGGCCGTACTCCTCCTCGCCCGGCTCCTGGCCGGCGAGGTTGGTGATCATCTCGATCGCGTCGGCGGCCAGAGTGAGGACGGTGGGTTCTGAATCAGACATGGGCTCACAGCCTACCGCTGATCCCCGGCATTGAGATACCCTCGCCACGATGGGATCGCGAGTCGTGGTGGTGTTGCCGACCGAGAGCTATCGCGCTGCCGACTTCGTCGAGGCCGCCGATGCCATCGGGGTGGACCTCGCCGTGGCGTCCGAGCAACCCATGCCGTTGCTCGCCGACGATCGACAGGTCGTCATCGACTGCGACGATCCGGAGGGCTCCGCCCAGCGGGTCGCAGACCTCGCAGCGAACACGCCGATCGATGCGATCATCGCGGCCGATGACGCCGGGGTGGAGATCGCCGCCCGGGCATCAGAGCTCATCGGCCTGCCCTCGAGCCCGCTGGCCGCCGTCCA
>JAHEDH010000015.1 GCA_024641285.1 bacterium
TCTTCTCCAACGCCACGCTCCACTGGCTCGATCACCACGGCCGCTTGTTCCCGCGTCTGTTCGACTTCCTGCGTCCTGGCGGCGTCCTCGCCGTCCAGATGCCGAACAACTGGTCCGCCCCCACCCACACCGTCCCGCGGGAGGTCCTCGCCGATGAACGCTGGAGCGAGGAGCAGCGCCATCTCCTCCCGATCGACCGGGTCGATGATCCCGCGGAGTACCGGCGATGGCTGATCGACGCCGCCGAGTCGATCGACATCTGGCAGACCACCTACTACCAGGAGCTGACAGGAGCCGATCCGGTGTGGGAGTGGACGACGGGTTCGCTGCTACGCCCCGTGCTCGCCGCCCTCGAAGGCGACGAGCTCCTCACCTTCTCCGAGTCGGTCAAGACCGGCTATCGGGGGGCCTACCCTCCCGACCACACCGGAACGGTGCTGCTGGCGTTCCAGAGGCTGTTTCTCATCGCCACGCGCAAGTCCCTCGACAGCGATGTCAGTTCAGCGTGAATCCTCGGCGGCAGGGAACGACGACGCGCTCTTCGACGAATCCAACGGAGCGGTAGAGCGCGACCGCTCCCGGCGTGTCCGACCGAACGGTCAGGTGAGCGGTTGCCGCGCCCTCGACAGCCAGCTGGCGACATGCGTCCACCACCAGATCACGCCCGAGGCCCCGTCGGCGTGCTGCCGGCTCGACTCCGAGGAAGTCGATGTATCCGGCACCGTCCGGCTGGGTCTCGAAGGCGATGTAGCCGGCGATTCGACCGTC
Source organism: bacterium (assembly GCA_024641285.1). Classification (GTDB taxonomy): domain Bacteria; phylum Actinomycetota; class Acidimicrobiia; order Spongiisociales; family ZC4RG35; genus JAHEDH01. The sequence goes on from JAHEDH010000015.1 coordinate 769, forward strand.
GACTCGAGCAGTCCGAAGATGGGTCTTCTCGGCGGCGACCAGAGCGGCACCGCCGGTGTGGGTGCCGGGAAACAGCCGATCGTGCAGCGCCGCCACGGCCTCGGCGGCGCCGTCTGTCAACAAGCTGGTCGACGGTTGCCCGGTCGGATCCAACCGGAGATTGGACAGCACCGAGGAGGCGGTCCCCTCGACGAAGCCACGGGCCGCCGCCACCGAGCGGACCATGTCGTTCCGGCTGTCTGGGGCCATCTCCTCTTCCCCGAATGCGCTCCCGAAGCGAGCGCGCGCCTCCTCGAGGAGGTCGGTTGCGATCTCGATGGTCTCGGCCCACGGCCCCATCCACCACACACGGCCCATGTCCTCGTCGATGTCCGCCAGGAGCACGCCTGCGATCACGTCGCCGCTGGCGGCAACGAGCATTCGGTCGTTCCATCGGTGGGCCCGGGCAAACTCCTCGAGGATCGAAGCCGCTTCGTCGCCCACATACGACACGTGACGGGCGGGGTCCCTCTGGGCGAGTGCCACGTAGGCGGCTATCGCCGGATGATCAATCCGGTCGGCCGGCCCGATGTTCAACGGTCACTTCTCGATCGGAACGCGCACGGCGTTCCCGTACTCGGTCCAGGACCCGTCGTAGTTGCGGACGTTCTCGTATCCGAGCAGGTAGGTCAGCACGAACCAGGTGTGCGACGATCGCTCGCCGATCCGACAGTAGGTGATGACGTCGTCGTCGGAGCTCAGCCCGGCGCCCGCTTCGTACACGGCCCTGAGGTCGTCCACCGACCTGAAGGTCCCGTCGTCGTTCGCGGCCTGCTTCCAGGGAACATTGGCCGCTCCCGGGACATGCCCGCCGCGCAAGGCACCCTCGTTCGGGTAGTCGGGCATGTGCATGCGGGTTCCGTTGAACTCCTCTGGTGATCGGACGTCGATCAGCGGGAGCCGACGCCTGGAGTGCTCTACGGTGTCGGCGAGGAACGCACGGATCTTCGAGTCGTCGCGCTCGTGTGCCGGGTACTCGGCAGGGTCCGGCTCCGGCTTGTCGATCGTCAGATCCCGGCTCTCGGCCACCCACTTGGCGCGTCCACCGTCGAGCAGCCTGAGGTCCTCGTGACCGAAGAGCGAGAAGACCCAGAGTGCGTAGGCGGCCCACCAGTTGTTGTTGTCGCCGTAGAAGACGACGGTCGATCCAGGAGAAATGCCTCGGCTGGCGGCGAGCGCTGCGAACTCTGCGGCGTCGAGATAGTCCCGGACGAGATCGTCGTTCAGGTCGTTGTGCCAATCGATCTTCACCGCACCGGGGATGTGACCGGTGTCGTACAACAGGACGTCCTCGTCCGACTCCACCACGACCACGTCAGGATCATCGAGATGTTCGGCGAGCCAGTCGGTCGAGACGAGCCTGTCGGGGTGTGAGTACTGGGCGAAAGCGGGATTCGGGTCTGTCGGCGCTGCCATGACGTTCGTCTCTCCTGATCGAAGGCTGTCCTAGACGTTAACGAGGCACGGGAGCAGGAGTATTCCGGGCGACGTCGCGAGGTGAATCCGCGGGTCCCTTAACATCGGGTCCGATGAGCGTCCCCAAGAAACTGCAGACGATGATCGATGTGATGGCAGCCTCGCCGAAGGACTTCCGGACGGCGGCGCTGCTCGACTACTCGAAACGCCTGCCCCCGCTCCCCGACCACATCGACGCCTCCGAGCTCGAACAGGTCGAGGAGTGCCAGTCGCCGTTCTTCCTGGCGACGAAGCTCGACGACGAGGGCAAGGTCAGGATGTACTTCGAGGCTCCACCGGAGGCCCCGACGACGCGCGGGTTCGCCGCAATCGTCCACGATGGCCTCGATGGGGAAACGCCCGAGACGATCCTCGCCGTTCCGGACGACTTCTTCTACGACATGGGCCTCGCCGAGGTGATCAGCCCGCTCCGACTGCGCGGGATGTCCGCCATCCTCGGACGCCTCAAGCGTCAGGTGGCGAGTCTCCTCGCCGCCTGACCCCGTTGGGACGCCTCCCGGCTCACTTCGGAGCCATGCGTATTCCGCCGTCCATGCGCACCGTCTCAGCGTTCATGTAGCCGTGGGTCAGCAGGAGATGGGCGAGCTCGGCGAACTCGTCGGGCCGCCCCAGCCGCTTCGGGAACGGGACCTGCTGACCGAGTGACTCTCTCGCCGGCTCGGGCAGCCCGGCCAGCAGCGGCGTGTCGATGATCCCAGGAGCGATCGTGTTGACCCGGATGCCCACCGAGGAGAGGTCGCGGGCGATCGGGAGCGTCATGCCGACGATCCCGCCCTTTGACGCCGAATAGGCGGCCTGGCCGATCTGCCCGTCGAAGGCCGCAACCGAAGCCGTGTTGACGATCGCGCCACGCTCGCCGTACTCCAGGGGCTCGTTCTTCGACATGACGGATGCTGCGAGCCTGATGACATTGAACGTTCCGACCAGATTGATCGCTATCACCTTCTCGAAGTGACCCAGATCGTGGGGAACCCCGTCGCGATCGATGGTTCGGGCGGGCGGACCGATACCTGCGCAATTGACCACTGCGCGCAGGGCGGCGATCTCAGCCGCCGCATCGACCGCGGCCTCGACCTCGTCCGGCTTCGTCACGTCGGCATGGACGTAGGCACCGGACAGCTCAGACGCCAGGGCTTCACCCTTCGAGTCCTGGAGGTCCACGATGACCACGTGCGCCCCGTCGGCCGCAAGCCTTCGAGCGGTGGCCCCGCCGAGTCCCGATGCGCCGCCTGTGACGATTGCCGACGTACCCTTCAGATCCACGATGCAGTCCTTCCTGTCGCTCGCCGCGAGCCTATCCGCGCACCGCAGCCTCCTGGCCGGCCACCGATGATCGGCATCTTCGATTCCGGTCTCGGCGGCCTCACCGTCGCCGGCCACATCCGGCGACTCGCCCCGACCGCGGACATCCTCTACTTCGGCGATCGAGCGCGCGCCCCGTACGGCCCCAGGTCGGCAGAAGAGGTCCTCGCGTTCTCGAGCGAGATCACCCGAAGGCTGCTCGATGCCGGTGCGCGCGTGATCGTCGTCGCCTGCAACACGGCGTCCGCCGCCGCTTTGCACCCGCTGCGCGAGCAGTTTCCCGACACCCAGTTCGTGGGCATGGAGCCGGCGGTGAAGCCGGCGGCGTCCCACACGACGTCGGGAGTCGTCGGAGTGGTCGCCACGGCGGGGACGCTGAACGGCGCACTCTACGAGTCCGTGGTGGCGCGTTTCGGGAGCGGCGTGACGATCATCGGAGCAGCGTGCCCCGATTGGGTGGATCTCGTCGAGACCGGCGACATGCGAACCGAGCGGTCGGCCGAGGCAGTCGCTCGATGCCTCGAACCGCTCCTCGAACAGGGAGCGGATCGCATCGTGCTTGGCTGCACCCATTTTCCGCTCCTCGGCGACGACATCGCCCGCGTCGTGGAAGGAAGAGCCGGGATCGTCGACCCGGGGCCGGCCGTCGCGAGACAGACGATCCGCGTTGCGTCCCGGCTCGGCATCGACCGCGGGGACGGCCACCTCGCCATCCAGCTGACCGGTGACAGCCGGGGGCTAGACGCCGTGATCGAGCTCGTCGGGTTGGCGAACCCCGAGGTCGCCGTAATCTCGGGCTCTGCATGACACCCGATTCGAACGAAGACCCAACCGACGCAATCCTGCTCGACGCCCTCGCCCCGGGCGAGGATGCACTGCTCACCCTGGACGAGCTGGCCGAGACCTCGAACATCTCCCCCGTGGTCATCTCGGTGCTGGTCCGCGAAGGATGGATCGTGCCGCGCCGCACCGCCACCGGCGACCGCTACGACAGTGCGGACCTCGGGGCGGTCAAGGCCGGTCTGCGACTGGTCGAAGCCGGACTTCCCATGGCCGAGCTCCTCGACCTGGCGAGACGCATGGACGAAGCCATGGATCCGGTTGCGATCCTCGCCGTCGATGTCTTCGCTCGCTTCGTCAGAGACTCGGTCGAGGCGAGCGCAGCGTCGACTGATGAGGCCGCAGCGACGCTGCAGCGCGCCGTCGACGAGATGCTGCCTGCGACCTCTGCTCTCGTCGGAGAGCACTTCCGGCGGCTGGTCGTCAAGCACGCGACGGAGAGGCTCGTCGAGGAATGAGGGTCACGACCCGTCGTCTCGACGCTCCCCCTCCGCTCATCGACCACGATCCACCGCTCGCCTGGATCTCGGATGAGCACGTGCTGATCGGGTTCGGGGAGGCACTCAGGTTCTCTGCCGGATTCGGTGACGAGCGGTTCGACCGCGCCGAGTCCATGTTCTCGGAGTGGCTCGAAGACTGCCGGATCGACGACCAGATCGAGGCACCGGGAAGCGGTCCCGTTGCGTTCGCCTCATTCACCTTCGACAGCCGCTCGCCCGGCTCGGTCCTCATCGTGCCGGAGATCGCGATCGGTCGCACGGGTGGCGATTGGTTCGTGACGACGGTCGGGAACTCCGATCCGTCGCCCTATCTCACGGCCGTGGAGCGGACCGAGCGGATATCCGATCGGCCCAGATTCGCCGGCGCGTCGATCCCCGACGTGTTGTGGGTCGAAGCGGTCGCCGAGGTCATCGATCGGATCCGGGCCGGAGAGGCGCGCAAGGTCGTCATGGCCAGGGACTTCGCACTCTGGTCCCGAACCCGCTTCGACACCCGTCGTCTGATGTCGCGGCTGATGACCCGATTTCCCCATTGCTTCACGTTCGCCGTCGATGGGTTGATCGGCGCCTCACCCGAGCTCCTGGTGAGAACCGACGGTCACCGCGTGTCCTCCGTCGCCCTAGCCGGAACGGCGGCGCGCTCGGACGACCCTGCATCCGACGAACGACTGGGGGCCGAACTCCTCGAATCTGCGAAGGACCTCTTCGAGCATCGCCTCGCGGCGATGTCGGTCGAGCGGGTCCTCGAACCGATCACCGACCAACTGTCGAGGGACCAGACCCCCACGCTCAGGAAGCTCGACAATGTCCAGCATCTCGCGACGACGTTCGACGGCTCGCTCACCACTCCGCTCTCTGCGTTGACGCTGGCGGGGATGCTGCATCCCACCGCTGCGGTCGGCGGTGACCCGACTGATGTCGCCGTCGGGATGATCCGTGAGCTCGAAGGTATGGACCGCGGCCGCTACGCCGGTCCGGTCGGATGGATGGACCGCACCGGGACTGGCGAGTTCGCCATCGCACTGCGGTGCGCCGAGATCTCAGGCGCCCGAGCCCGGCTGTTCACCGGCGCCGGGATCATGGCAGACTCGCTACCCGAGAACGAGCTCGAGGAGACCCGGCTCAAGCTCGGAGCGATGATGTCGGCTCTGGAGTGACGGTCCCCGTTTCACGTCTCACGTTCCACGTCATGGGCAATGAGCTTCGCTCAAAGCACAAAGCTCGAGCGACAGGGCACAAGAACACAGGGCTCAAAGCACAGGCGCCCGGAGCTCAAAGGTCAGAGTCGAATCGCTACGGAGATAGAAGGTCGTCGATGGCGTGATGGGCCACCTGGGTGAGGCGGCGATGGACCCCCACGTTGGCCGTTCGATCGGTCTTTGCCACGACGAGTGATATGCCCGGTTCCTGCATCGCCGTCGCGACCGCCGACTGGATCCCGTCGGGTTCGTCCACAACGGCGAAACCGAGGCCGTGGAAGTCGGCGAGACGTTCGAACGAGCGACCGTGTGGCGTGCCGAAGATCCGTTCGAAGCCGTCCTGGTAGTCGGCCTGGGGCAGGAACGAGAAGATGCCCCCACCGTCGTTGTCGACCACGACGAAGACGCAATCCGGACGTTCGGAGAGCAGAAAGCCGTTCGAGTCGTGGAGCATCGAGAGGTCGCCCGCAAGCGCAACCACCGGCCCACCGGCAGTCGACGCAACGCCCAACGCCGTGGACACGAAGCCGTCGATGCCCGAAGCGCCCCGATTGGCGTGTACCGGCATGGCCACGTCCATGAACAGATCGAGATCGCGGATCGGCATCGACGACGCAGCGATGAGCCTCCCCCCGGGCGACACCGCCCGGGCCGTATCACGCGCCAGGCGAGGCTCGGAGACTTCGGACTGACCGTCGAGCTCCGAGTTGATCGCCCGGCCGATCACGTCGTCGATGCTTCGCAGCGATGCCAGCCATTCCGGGTCGGCCGCTGGAACGGCGACTCGACGGACCATCCCCTCCGCCCGGGAGGTCGGGTCGAGCCATCTCCCCGAGGGGTCGACTGCGGTTGTGGGGACGTCGGCCAGCCACATCGACAGCGGCCGCGAGAGCCCGACCCTGCCTACGGTCACGACCCGATCGGGAAGCCAGTCGCCTGCTCGCGGATGCGTCGCCAGGTGATGGAGACCGGTGAGCGCGTAGCCGTCTCGCAACCCCGAATGCGGCTCGGCGACGAACGCAACAGCTTGGAGATCCACGTGGACGCGACCCGCGGCGTCTCCCAGGATCACGAGCGTGCGCTCGTGCTCCGACGCCCGTTCGAGTGCCGGGACCTCGCGGTCAGGCGCAAGCGTCCACGGCACGCCACCCGGCCGGCCCTCGGTCGGCGAGGTGAACCGGGCACCGGCCGTTCGCCCATCATCGGTGGCGGGCACCAGTGGCTCTCGAAACGGCAGGTTGAGATGCACCGGTCCTGGCCGGCCGACTGCGCCTTCGGCCGACGCAACCGCCCGCGACACCATCGAACGCCACAGCGAGTTCGATGCCGGCCTGTCCTCGGCAGGCCCGGGGTCGAATTCCCACCGAACCCTCGAGCCGAAGATGCCACGCTGTTCGATCGTCTGGTTCGCCCCACGATCCAGCAGTTCGGGGGGGCGATCGGCAGACAACACGATGAGTGGCCGGTTGCTCAGATCGGCCTCGACGACGGCTGGAAGGAGATTCGCCACGGCCGTGCCCGACGTGGTCACGATCGCTGGGAGTGCGCCACCCATCGAGAGCCCGAGCGCGTAGAACCCCGCAGAGCGTTCATCGAGTTCGACGTGGACGTCGAATCCCATCGCAAGCGCAGTCATCGACAGCGAAGCCGAACGCGAGCCCGGGGCAACCACCACATCGGACACCCCATGACGCCGCAGCTCATCGAGCACGGTCGATGCGAGCGCCACCGAGGCGTTGGGATGGGTCACGTCAGCATCTCCGCCGCCTGTCGCAGCCGTCGCAGCAGTCGACTCTCGGTCTCTGGATCCGCTTGCCACTCGTCGAGGAGGTCTGGGTCTGGGATGGCCTCGCGTACCTCGATCTGGCCGGCGACCGGGAGAAGCGGGTCGATGGTCACGTGACCCTCGAGGAGGACGGCTGTCGCCAGTCCGCATGCGTACGGAAGCTCCGGCAGTGCAGCGGCAGCCCGTAGCCCTGCCGCCAAGCCGACCGAGGTCTCGAGGGCCGAGCTGATCACCACTGGCATCTGAGACCGCTCGGCGAGTTCGAGCGTCCGTTGCACACCACCGAGTGGCTGCACCTTGAGGACCAGCAGATCGGCCGCCTCTCGTTCGACGACCTCCATCGGGTCGGCCGCCTGGCGGATCACCTCGTCGGCGGCGATCGGGACGTTGACCTTGTGGCGAAGCTCGATCATCTCGTCGATGGTTGCCACCGGTTGTTCGACGTATTCGAGTGAGAACCAGTCCAATTCGTTGATCCTGTCCGCTGCCTCATCGACCGACCATGCTGCGTTGACATCCACGCGGAGGCGGCCTTCCGGGCCGAGCGCGTCCCTGACGGCGGCGACGCGAGCCAGATCCATGTCACGAGACTCACCCGGCTCGGCGATCTTGACCTTCGCGGTCCGACACTCCGACTCGGTCACGAGTTGATAGGCCTGGTCGGGTGGCACCGCGGGAACGGTGACATTGACCGGGATTGTCGAGCGAACGGCCACCGGTCTGGCGGCAACTGCGGACTCGAGGGCAGATGCGAGCCATCTCGACGTCGTTGCCGGCGGGTAGTCGGGGAACGGCGAGAATTCGCCCCAACCGGCGGGACCCTCGAGAAGCACTGCCTCGCGCCAGGTCACGCGTCTGAACCTGACGATCATGGGAATGCGAACGAGATGGACCTTGACGTCGTCGAGACTCACGATCCCTGTTCCGCCCGAATGAAGTCGACGACTCGGGATATCTGGTCGTCCGAGAGCGTGTTGTCGAATGCCGGCATGCTGCCACGCCCGTTCGCGATGACGTCGACGACGTAGCTATCGGGTCGCTCGACCAGCGGAGAATCGGTTCCGAGCCCGATGCCGACTCCACCGCCGAGGTCGACCCCGTGACAGCGAGCACAGAACTGGCCGTACAACTCGCCGCCGCTGGAGCTGGGATCGGCCGGCCCGGTGCACGCTGCGGCCAGCAACATGAGCACGATCGAGAGAGCGCGAATTCGCATCGTGGGATGGTACGTCGCAAGCAGGCGAGACCGGCAACCAGCGGCCACCCGAGATGATCGGGCCGCCACGGAGGATCTGCTTGGTGCTTCCGACCTTCACGACTCGACCTCAGGGGACGTTCCTCAGGCCTCGGTCTCTGCGGCGGCGACGATGACGCTCGCATCGCCGACGGCCGGCGTCGTGGGGCATCAGAACACCGGACGACTGTTCCTCGCCGACATCTCGGTCCCTCCGTCGGTCTGCACGGGGTTCGGCATCTCGCTGACCACGCCGTTCCGGAAAGCTCCGGTTGTCGAGGTCGGCTGAAGCTCAACGCAGTTCGGGTGGAATCCTTTCGAGGAGTTGCTTGACGTCCTGTGACCGTTCGCGCGACGCAATCAAGAGGGCGTCCGGGGTGTCTACCACCACCAGGTCGTGGACTCCGATCATGGCGACCAATCTGCCACCCGCTCGCACATACGATCCCTTCACATCCAAGAGCTCCACCTGACCGAAGGCGACGTTCGAGTCGTCGGAGGACTCCATCTCCCACAGCGCCTGCCAGGATCCGACGTCGCTCCATCCGGCATCCATCGGCACCACGGCGACCCTATCGGACTGCTCCATCACCGCGTGGTCGATGGAGATCGACGGCGAGGACCCGAAGGATGCGCCCGGTTCGACCACACCATCGACGACCTGCCTGTCCACCCAGGCACCCGACACGGCTTCGGCGACCGAAGGTGCGTGCTGCCGGATCTCTTCGCGGAGCCGCCCTGCCGAGAACATGAACATGCCTGCGTTCCAAAGATGTCGCCCGCCGGCGAGGTAGGCCTCCGCAGTCGACAAATCGGGCTTCTCCACGAATCGCGCGACCTCAGACCATGCCCCGCGGGACGGGCCGACTTCGATATACCCGTAACCGGTCTCGGGTCTCGTCGGAGTGACACCGAACGTCACGAGCCGTCCCTCGGTGGCGGGCTCGACTGCTGCGAGCACCGCGGAGCGGAACTGCGACTCGTCGAGGATCAGCGCGTCCGACGGCATCACCAGCATGAGATCACTCGCCTCCAGTGCTTCCGCAGCCAGCGCAACTGCCGGCGCGGTGTTTCGACCTTCCGGTTCGACGATGACCGCCCTGGCGATCGTTCCGATCTCGGCGAACTGTGCAGCGATGACGCCGGTGTGGTTGCGGTTTCCGACGACGATCGGCGCGGTGACGCCTTCGAGCCCATTGGCGCGAAGCACCGTCTGCTGGAACAACGTTCGATCGCCCGTCAGGGCGAGGAACTGCTTCGGAATCGAGGATCGCGACAGCGGCCACAGCCGAGTGCCCCCGCCGCCGCTGAGAACCACCGGGGTGATGTGCATTCGCAACAGAGTAGGCCCGGCTCTGCCCAGGATCGTCCGAGCCGTGCGGCTCCGGTCGACAGTCGCTACCTTCGGTCTGGCATCGACGACTCGGGAGAAACCCATGCAGTTCCTGCTCTGGATTCACATCATCGCCGCCGCATCGTGGTTCGGTGCCGGTGTCGCCCTGCAACTCGGCGGCCAGATCCTCGCCTCCGAGGCGGGCACCGTCCGAGCGGGCTTCTACCGCCAATGGGTGAAGCTCGGGCAGATCCTGTTCACTCCGGCAGCCGTCGTCGTGCTCATCACAGGGATCCTGATGGTCACCGGCAGCGAGGCCTACGGGTTCGGTGCCACCTTCGTCTCGATCGGCTTTCTCACGGTGATCGTCGGCGCGGCGCTCGGCATGATCGTGTACGGGCCGCGTGGTCGCGACGCTGCGACGGCACTCGACGAGGGAGACACGAACGCTGCAGCAGCCGCGATCGCCAGACTTCGACAGGGTGGTGCGCTCGAGTTGGCGCTCCTTGCCATCACCATCGCGTCGATGGTGTGGAAGTGGGGCGCCTGAACCAACCTCAGTCCGGTTGCGTGCGCGTCAGGGTTGACACGACGGGCACCACCAGATCTTTCGACCCTTCATGTCGGCTCGCTCGATCTCGGTGCCACAGCGCCGGCACGGCTCCCCGCGCCGCTTGTAAACGTAGGTGCGCTCTCCCCGAGCGATGTCGGACCGCCGTCTCCGCCCGACGTCTTCGGGTTCCGTTGTCACGATGCGTCCGTTCCGTTCTCCGAGTCGCAACTGCGTGACAGATTCGTCCCAGATCCGTTGAACGTCGCCTGCTTCGAGCCGCCGCGACTCGATGTGCGGATTGATGCCGAGACGGAAGAGGATCTCCGCCCGATACACGTTGCCGATCCCGCAGATGACCGACTGGTCCAACAGCGCAGCGCCGATCGGGACGGTCCGTCGACCCAGGTACGTCTCGATGTGCTCGACGGCCGAAACATGGGTCTTCTTCCTCAACGGGTCTGGCCCGAGATCGGAGACGATCCGATCCTCTTCCTCCGGGTCGATGACCCTGCAGTCGGTCGGCCCGGAGAGGTATAGCGTGCCGCGTTCGGAGACCATTCGGAGTCGGGTCCCGTCGGTCGGAGGCGGCGGATCGTCGGCGTGGATGCGGAACTTGCCGAACAGGCCGAGATGCACGTGCAGCGTGTGCCCATGGTCCCAGCGGTAGAAGAGGTGCTTACCCCAGGCGTCGATCTCGGTGACGGCGTGAACGTCGAGGAGGCTCGCCCCCTCGTCGAATCGGCCCTGCGGGCTGGAGACCCTGAGCTCGGTGCCGACGAATCGCTTGGACTGGAGCCGGGCGGCGCGGTGGATCGTATGTCCTTCTGGCATCGGTCGAGACGATGCCATGACCCGGCATCTACCGGTAACCGGGCTCACCAGCCCTGATAGACGTCCTCACCTGCAAACGACACGTGCCCGCAGACGGCACACACCCGGCGCGTGATGCCACCGACCGTCTTCGACGACTCGTAGCGATGCTCGTGCTCCTCGGGCTCGCGAGACCGCTTCCGACCGAAGACGCTCGGTTTCGACTTCCCCGAGGACCGGGCGTGACGGCCCGGCTTCTGAGTCTGCGGATCCGGCCGCTCGCTGTGGGGATCGGCCGGCGAGGCCTCGTGCGGGGCCTCGCGGTCCTCGAACACCTCTTCGAGCTGCCGGGCATTCGCCCGGCCGTTCGACGACCACTGGGCGAAGCTCGGCCGATCGTCGGGGGGAAGCGGAATCGAAGAAGTGTCTGCCACCGCCGGGGACGGTTCGGGTTCCGACGGCTGTTCCAGCTCGGCTGCCGGAGCAGCCGGTTCGTCACCGAGGGGGTGTGACTCGGGCATGGGCTTTCTTGGAGCAGCTTCCGGCTCGCCGAGTGGATGCACCTCTCGAAGGACGGCGCCCGACGCGGCGGCGGCCCCCTCGACGTGGACTTCCTCGATCTCGAGCTCGCGTTCAGCCGGGGAGACGGCGAGCTCAGGTGTCTCGGGCAGAGCGGCGGGCATGGGCGCAGCCACCGGCGGGACATACCCGTAGGCGGCGACGTCTTCGATGACGAGATCATCGTCATCGAAGACAGATTCCGGCGTTGCGGCCGCCGCCGGTGGCGGCGGCTGCTGGGAGACGGCTTCGGCGCGGGGTACCTGGACCTCAGGCATTTCGGCCGGCCGACTGGCTGCGGCCGGTTCGGCCGGCTGCTCCAACGGGGGCTCCGGCGGCGTGGCGTCTGCGATCTCGATGGGCCTTGGAGCCACCGGAGCGATGCTCTCGTCCACGAGCGCGCTCTCGGCGACCGATTCCGCAAAGGATGGCGACGACGGCTCCGGGAAGAACGGAACGACCTCCGGCATCGGCTCCTCAGGACGCACCACCGGTTGATCGGGCAGTTCGTCATCGTCGGTGGCCTCGACGTCATCGACCGCATCGCGCCGTTTCGGCGTCTTGCGGCCCTTGAACATCCGCCGCTTCGACAGTCGGCTCTGCACGTCTTCGATCGCAGACAGGCCGTCGTAGGCGAATCCGAGCGCATCGTCGGCGATGAACACCATTTCTTCACCGTCGAGGAGCATCGAGAACTGGTTCGAGAAGAGCCGCTTGATCTCCACGGTGTCCAGACGCCACTCGCCGAAGCCCTCACCGTCGGAATCGAGTGAGAGGAACACGTCCTCGAGTTCCAGGTCGATGGGAATCCCCTCGCCTGGGTCGCTCGGAAGTCGGAGACGTCCTTTGAACAACACTTGCACTCACCAGCCTCGTTTGCGGGCGAAACAGCTGTGAAGGCCCCCCGGCCCGGTCAACACGCTCGTGCGTTCCCCATACTGCTGCCCTCGACTGTCACTGTAGGCCAAAAGCTCCACGGAGAGGTCTTCGACACCGCTGATGGCCGGATGTAGGACTTTGTGATCAGTCGGCGAATTCCGAGATCGGTGGGCATGAGCAGACCAGGTGCCGATCTCCGGCCGCGCCGTCCACCCGGCCGACCGGCGGGAAATAGGCCTTCGCCTCGAGCCCTTCGGTCGGGAATGCCGCCGTGTGTGGCGAGTACGGATGGCTCCAGTCCTCCGCCAACAACATCGCTGCGGTGTGCGGAGCGTTGACGAGCGGATTGTCGTCGGCGGGCCACTCCCCCGATTCGACACGGGCGATCTCGTGGCGGATCGAGATCATCGCCTCACAGAACCGATCGAGCTCGGCGAGCGGCTCTGACTCGGTGGGCTCGATCATCAGCGTCCCGGCGACCGGAAAGCTCAACGTGGGAGCATGGAATCCGTGGTCGGCCAGCCGTTTGGCGATGTCTTCTGCGCTGATCCCGGTGTGGTGGGTGATGTCACGGATGTCGATGATGCACTCATGTGCCACCCGGCCGCCCTTCCCGCTGTACAGCACCGGGAAGTGCGGGCCGAGACGGGTCGCTACGTGATTCGCCTCGAGGATGGCGATCTGCGTCGCGCGCGTCAGCCCGTCGGCACCCATCATCGCGATGTACGCCCAGGGAATCGGCAGGATCCCGGCGCTGCCGTACCTGGCGGCGCTCACCGGGCCGACCGGCGAGTCGGCTGCGAGAGGATCGCCCGGCAGGAACGGCGCGAGATGCGACCGCACGCCGATCGGCCCGACGCCCGGACCGCCTCCGCCATGGGGAATGGTGAACGTCTTGTGCAGATTCAGGTGCGAGACGTCGGCACCGAACTTCCCGGGCCGGGCCACCCCAACCAGGGCGTTGAGGTTGGCACCGTCGACGTAGACCTGACCACCGACCTCGTGCACTGCGGCACAGATGTCGGAGATGGCTTCCTCGAAGACCCCATGAGTCGACGGATAGGTCACCATCAGGGCAGCGACCCGGTCCGCATGCTCGGAAAGTTTGGCCGAGAGGTCGTCGACATCGACGTTGCCGTGCTCGTCGCACTCGACCACCTTGACCGTCATGCCCGCCATCACCGCCGACGCGGCGTTTGTGCCGTGCGCCGAAGACGGGATCAGACAGATGTCGCGTCCGATCTCACCTCGGCTGCGGTGATATGCGCGGATGGCGAGCAGGCCGGCGAACTCCCCCTGCGAGCCGGCATTCGGCTGGAGTGACACGGCGTCATAGCCGGTGATCTCCGCGAGCCAGCCCTCGAGCTCGACGATGAGGTCGAGGTAACCGGCGGCCTGGGCTTGCGGTGCGAATGGGTGGATCGAGGCGAATTCGGGCCACGTGATCGGGATCATCGACGTCGTCGAGTTCAGTTTCATCGTGCACGAGCCGAGGGGGATCATGGTCCGGTCCAACGCCAGGTCCTTGTCGGACAGGCTTCGGAGGTAGCGCAGCATCTCCGTCTCGGAACGGTGGGCGCTGAACACTGGATGCGTGAGAAAGGGCGTCTGACGACGGGCGTGGGCCGGGATGCCGGTCGTGGTCTCTTCCGCCGGGGTTGCACCGAACACCACGAGCAGGCGCCGTAGGACGTCGTCATCGGTGAGCTCGTCGAAGCTGACCCCCAGCCGGTCTTCGTCGACTCTCCGCAGGTTGATACCCGACCTCTCGGCATCATCGGCCAGCTGAGTAGACCGTCCGGGGACTTCGATGGTCACGGTGTCGAAGAACTCGGAGTTGACCACGCCGATCCCGGCATTGCGCAGCGACGTCACGAAACGCCCCGTGAGCGCGTTGACCCGCTCCGCGATGGCAAGCAGCCCGTCCGGTCCGTACCAGCACGCGTACATCGAAGCGATGATCGCCAGCAGCGCCTGGGCGGTGCAGACATTGGACGTGGCCTTGTCGCGGCGGATGTGCTGTTCGCGGGTCTGAAGAGCGAGTCGATAGGCGGTCCGCCCCGTCGGATCGGTCGAGACGCCGACCAACCGTCCCGGCAGTGCCCGGACGTGTGACTCACTCGTCGCGATGAACGCGGCGTGCGGGCCGCCAAAGCCCATGGGCACCCCGAAGCGCTGGGCGGATCCGACGGCGATGTCAGCGCCCAGTTCACCCGGGGACTCGAGCATGGTCAGGGCCAACAGGTCGGTGGCGACGACGACCAACGTGTCGGTCGCGTTGGCGCGCGCGCAGAGCGAGCCGAGATCGGGAATCGCGCCGGTCGTGTCCGGGTACTGCACGAGGCATCCGCTGTAGCTGCCAGGGTCCATCTCATCGATCGGCCCGACTTCGAGCTCGATCCCGATCGGCTCGGCCCTCGTTGCCAGCACGGCGATCGTCTGGGGATGTGCATGGTGGTCGACGAAGAAACGCGGGCGCTTGCCGCGGTGGATCCGATTGGTCATCGCCATCGCCTCGGCGGCCGCAGTCGCCTCGTCGAGCAGAGAGGCGTTGGCGATCTCGAGGCCGGTCAGGTCGCTGACCATCGTCTGGAAGTTGAGCAGAGCCTCGAGCCGGCCCTGTGAGATCTCCGCCTGATAGGGCGTGTACGCGGTGTACCACGCCGGATTCTCCAGGATGTTTCTTTGGATCACCGGAGGGGTGACGGTCCCGTAGTACCCCTGCCCGATCAGCGACGTCATGATGACGTTGCGATCGGCGAAGGACCTGAGTCGCTCCAGTGCCTCGGTTTCGCTGAGGGCCCCAGGCAGGTCGAGGGGTTCAGTGATGCGGATCCCGGCCGGGACGGTCTCGGCGACCAGGTCCTCGAGCGTCGGGCTGCCGATGTCGGCGAGCATCTTGGAGACCTCGGCCGAGCGGGGACCGATGTGCCGGTCGACGAAGCGGTCGGCGACTGATTCAGTGGACATGGCGACTCCTCGTAGCGGTCCCCACACTGTCCCTCGGTCCAGCGTCGCCTCCCCCGCCGGTCCAGATGCCTGAGAGTTTCCGGGGATGGTTGCCCCTTCGGCGCCCCACTCGAAGTGAGGACTCTCCCGACGGTTTCGAAAGCATCCCGAGTGTACCCCACGACGTCGCCTTCACACTCGCGACGGACTGACCCTTTCGGCGCAGCGGAAATAGTCACCCTGGTGCTTGCACCCCACAACTACCGCTGCCATGATGCGCCCGGCGTCGGGCACCCCCCAGCCCGATGCAAAGGACGGGTACCGGCAGCTTCCCCGAGTTGCGCCAGACCTCGCCCGTCCGCCCTCACAGCAGGGCAGAACGGAGTTCCGGACCCCCCTTCCCGGAACTCCGTTCGTTTTTTCGGAGGCTCCGATCGCAATGTGGTCACTCCGAGCGTGACGGAAGGGCGATGATCATCACCGGCACCTGGGAGTTCTCGATCATGTACGAGACGCGATGGCCGAAGAACGGGCGATTGGAGAGCGGGCGGGCGGCCGTGCCGAACACGGCGAGATCCACGCCGCGGGTGTTGGCGAAGTCGACGATCTCCCCCTCGGCGTTGGGCGCGACCCGAACGTCGGTTTCCACGACGACGCCGAGCCGTTCACCGAATGCCGCGGCGGCACCCACCATTTCGAGTCCGGTCCGTACGGCGTTCGCCACGGCGGGGTTGTTCTCGAGCATCATCCCCTGGCCCTCTGGCCGATTGACGACGTGAATGGCGGACGCCCGGCCACCACTCATGCGGGCGATCGAATAGGCGAGTTCCTCCGCCGCCCTGGACGCACGGGTCGCCACCACCGGGACGAGGACGTGTTCAGGAAGGCGGTCGGGGACGTCCCCGGCCACCGACGGGAACCTCACGATCACCGTTGGCAGGTCGACCAACGCGAGCACCCTGTCGACGACGTTGGAGAACACCCCGCTGTCGGACTCTGCCTCGGATGCGCCGATGACGACCAGGTCGTACCCGAGCCGGGACTCTCGGGCGATGGCCTCCGCGGGATCGGCGGCCGTCTTGTTGATCACGCGATGGCGCACCCCGCTGAGCGCCTCGAGAACGTCGGACGGGTTCGACGAGCCGCCGCGCACCCTCCTTCCGAACCGCCCACCCCGCACGTCGACCGCCAGCACGGTGACCTCGGGCTCGTCGAGCACCGAGGCCATCAGGCGCGCCGCATACCGACTGCTGTCGCCACCACGGGTCGGGATCAGCACCCGCTTCGAACCGAGGATCTCCGAGGCGGCGAGCAGTTCCTCACGATCGAGCCGCCGCCGCTCGTCCTCGGGAACATCCCACCCTCTCACCGCGAGCTTCAACAGTTGCGGGGCCAGCAGACTCGTGATGATCGCCACCAGCACGATGACGGTGTACCCGGTCTCGGAGAGAACGCCCAGGTTGAGTCCGACGATCGCGACCACGATGCCCATGGCGCCGAGCGCCGAGAGCCCCGAGCCGAGCGCGAGCGCCTCGCGGCCGCGCACCCCGGCCAGCCGCCCCCCGATGACAGTCCCGGTGACCTTCGCCACGATCGCGATGACGGTGAGCCCGAGGGTCCACCCGATCCCGGTCCAACTGTTGAGAAGGCCGACGTCGACCCGCAGTCCGCTGAAGGCGAAGAAGATGGGGGCGAAGATCGCGGCAGTGGTCGTCTCCAGCACCTGCTCCACCTGCGGGAGCTGATGTCTGAGGGTTGCGAGCAGGATGCCGACGATGAACGCTCCCAGGATCGCCTCGAGGCGTAGGAACTGCGTGATCAGCCCACCGGTGAGGGCTGCGACGAGGCTGATCGTGAGCGCTGCCGTGACGGAGGAGCCCTGCGCCATGACCCGGCGCATCAACGTGTCCAGGGCCCATCTGCCGATCGTCAGGAGGAGCGCCAGGAACACGATCAACCCCCCGAAGGACTGCGCCAGGAGGGCGAGGTCGAACCCGTCCTGAGCGATCCCGGAAAGGGCCGCCAGCAACAGCCATCCGACCGCGTCCATCGTCATGCCCGCAGCCAGCGTGATCTGCCCGAAGTTGCGGCGGAGAAACCCGAGTTCCTGGAGGATCTTGGCGACCACGGGAAGAGCCGAAACGGACAACGCCAGAGCGATGAAGCCTGCGAACACGCCCATCGCCACCCCCTCGCCGATGAACGATTCGGGGACGAGGTACGCCAAGGCGGTCACCACTCCGAGCGGGAGAAGCAGTGCACCGGCCGACACCGACAGCGCGGCGTTGCGGAATCGTGCGATGATCGCCAGGTCGGTCTCGAACCCGATCACCACCAGCAGCATGATCACGCCCAGCCACGACAGACCGAAGATCACCGACGTGACGACCTCCTCACCGAAGACCCAGTCGAAGGCGTCGGGGGCGAGCTTGCCGAACAGCGACGGCCCGAGCATCACGCCCGCCAGGAGCTCACCGACCACCGACGGTTGACCGATCCGCTTCATCAATCCGCCGAGCAGCCGGGCGACTCCGATCAGCAGGGCGAGCTGAACCAGGAACACGAGCACCTCGTGTTCGCTGAGGGGGGCGGCGTCACCGATCGCGAAGACCACGGCGGGCACGTTAGGCGGAGTCGGCCGTCGGCTCTCGGCCATCCGCAATCGGCGCAGGTGACCGGTTGCCGTGGCAAAGGAAATGTGAAGCGACCTGATCCAGCGCTGCGTTCCCACCGATGGGGCGGCAGCCCCGGCCTACCTGGCATCGCCGGCGGCAATCGACACTGCCGACCCGGCCTCTGGCATGACACGCGCGGGCGGCAGCCCCGGCCGACTGGCGTCTGTTTCGGACCAGCAGATCCCTTCCCGACTCCAACTCACCTGTTCGAAAGTCGGCCGGCATGAACGCTGCCGGCATCAACCTGCCGAGGGTCAGACGTTGAAGCGGAAGAGGACGACATCGCCGTCGGCCATCGTGTAGTCCTTGCCCTCGATGCGAATCTTGCCCGCGGCGCGCATCGCCGCCTCGGAGCCGTGCTTCTCGAGATCGTCGATCGAGTAGATCTCGGCGCGGATGAAGCCGCGCTCGAAGTCGGTGTGAATGACGCCCGCTGCTTGGGGTGCCTTGATGCCGGCCTTGATCGTCCACGCCCTGATCTCCTTGGGGCCCGCCGTGAAAAACGTCTCGAGCCCGAGCAACGCATAGGCGGCCCGTGCGAGCTTGGCGAGCCCCGGCTCATCGAGATCGAGGTCGGACAGGAACGTCGCCTGGTCGTCTGCGTCGAGCAGGGCGATCTCGGCCTCGATCTCTGCACAGATCACCACCATCCCCGCTCCGTCGGATCTCGCCCGCTCCGCCACCCGCGCGGTCAACTCGTTCCCACCCAAGCCCTCCTCGTCGACGTTCGCCACGTACAACACGGGCTTGTATGTGATCAGTTGGGCCTGCCTGAGGATCGCAGCCTCGTCGGGGTTCACCGCCAAGGAGCGGGCCGGCAGCCCCTCCCCCAGGTGAGCGACGACGCGCTCGAAGAGCCTCAGTTCGGCTGCGGCACCTTTGTCTCCCGTTCGGACCGAACGGGCCAGGCGATCGACCCGCTTCTCGGCAACCGCGAGGTCGGCGAGCACCAGCTCCAGTTCGATGGTGTCGATGTCACGGTCGGGGTCGACGGAGCCCTCCACATGGGTGACGTCCGACGACTCGAAGCACCGCACGACGTGCAGGATGGCGTCGACGGAACGGATGTGGCCGAGGAACTGGTTTCCCAGTCCCTCGCCCTCGGAAGCGCCCTTGACCAGCCCGGCGATGTCGAGGATCTCGACCGCTGCCGGGACGACCTTCTGGGTCGGGATCAGGGCTTCGATCCTCGCCAGCCGCTCGTCCGGCACCGGAACGACACCGACATTCGGCTCGATGGTGGCGAAGGGGTAGTTGGCCGCCTCCGCTCCGGCCGCGGTGAGTGCATTGAAGAGGGTGGACTTGCCGACGTTGGGCAGGCCCACGATTCCAGCCTGGACGGCCATGATCGATCGACTCCGGTTTCGGGTGGACGCTCGGAACCCGAGCCACCCGCAGGTTAACGGGCGGCATCTCGGTCGTTTGTCCCCCTCGAGGGAACAGGCTTCTGTTACCAACCCCCATGCGGGGCAGTGTTTGTTCCCACCTCGGGGGAACAGGCTTGCGCAAGCAAGCCATGGGGAGTTGCACGCGTTCCGCTCGATGCCCCTGGCTGCCCAAGGGGGCAGCCCGTCCCCCTCTCGGGGGACAAAGGGGCGTCATGAGGGCAGCTATCGTCGGTGAATGCGGATTGCTGTCATCGGAGCGGGCTCTTGGGGTACGACGGTCGCCGCTCTCGCCGCCCGGGCGAACCCGACGACGTTGTGGGCCAGGCGGCCCGAGTTGGCCACGATGATCAACACCGAGGCGGTCAACGCCGACTACCTGCCCGGGCACCGGCTCCCGTACGGCCTCAGGGCGACCTCGGATCTCGCCGAGTGCGTCGCCGGCGCCGACGCACTCGTGATGGGCGTCCCGTCTCACGGCTACCGCGCGGTCATGGAGAAACTGGCGGGATCCGTCCCGGCGTCGATGCCCATACTGAGCCTGACGAAGGGCATCGAGCAGGGAACCTCCCTCCGGATGACCGAGGTGATCAGCGAGGTGCTCCCCGATCACGATGAGAGCAAGATCGGTGTCCTCACCGGCCCCAATCTCGCCAAGGAGGTCATCGCCGGCCAGCCCGCCGCCGCCGTCGTGGCGATGGCGGACGGCGACACGGCAGCGGCACTCCAGTCGGTGTTCATGGATCCGACCTTCCGCGTCTATACGAACACCGACGTGATCGGTTGCGAACTGGCAGGCGCATTGAAGAACGTCATGGCGATCGCCGCCGGCATGGCCAAGGGCCTGGGGTTCGGACAGAACACGTTGGCGGCGCTGATCACCCGAGCGTTGGCGGAGATCACCCGCCTCGGAGTCACGTTGGGCGGCCGCCCGGAGACCTTCGCCGGTCTGGCCGGAATGGGTGATCTGATCGCCACCTGTCAGTCGGATCAGAGCCGCAACAACCGGGTGGGCATGGGTCTGGCGGCGGGGAAGAAGACCGACGACATCATCGAAGAGATGAAGATGGTCGCCGAGGGCGTCAAGAGCGTCGGGCCGATCCTGGATCTGGCAGGCGGCCAGAGCGTCGAGATGCCCATCGCCCACCAGGTCGACCAGGTCATCAACCACGGCGCCCACCCCCGCGAAGCCGTTCTCTCCCTGATGACGAGGGACGCCAAGAGCGAGTGAAAGGCCACGCGCCTCACGCGGTGCCCTCCCGACGAAGCTTCGCAAAGCGCGGAGCGTGGAGCGCATAGAGTCTCGAGGATGAGATTCGAATCGGTTGAGGCGTTGAAGGAAGCGGTCGGACAGCATCTCGGGTACTCCGAGTGGATGGAGATCACACAGGATCGGGTGAACCGGTTCGCCGACGCCACCGACGACCACCAGTTCATCCACATCGATCCCGCCGCCGCAGCCAAGACACCGTTCGGGGGCACCATCGCCCACGGCTACCTGACGCTTTCGCTGGTGGTTCCGCTGGTCTCGCAGATCTATGGGGTCGACGGCGTCCGCATGGGGGTCAACTACGGCACCAACAAGGTCCGATTCCCGGCCCCGGTGCCGGTCGGAGCCAACATCCGTGCCGGGGCGGAGCTGACCTCGGTCACCGACGTACCGGGCGGCGTCCAGGTCGAGTTGATCGTCACGATCGAAGTCGATGGCGGAGCGAAACCGGCGTGCGTCGCCGAGACGGTGTCGCGATTGTACGTCTGATCACCCCGAGCGCGTATGGGTGCGGCCCGGACTGATGGAGGCCGCGACCACCTGAGCGACGTCCGCTGCCTGAGGCCCGGTCATCCGACTCGTCGTCACCCTGACGGCGCGTGTGTCGTCCATCACGAAGGCATCCCCTGACCTGATCGCGTAGCCGGCGTCGATACACCCGGCGACCGTCGCCGCTGGATCGGGCACCGGTACCCACACGTTGAGTCCCGACGGCGCCTCGACGATCACGCCGGCCGCGGCCAGTTCTGCGACGAATCGAGTGCGACGCTCCGCGTACATCAGGGTTGCGCGCTCGAGGTCCGCTCCCGACGTCTCGAGGAGCGTGGCGGCCAGACGCTGGAGGAGATGGCTCACCCAGCCCGGCCCGACCGCCTGACGTGCGCGCAGCCGGTCGATGGTGGCCCGATCACCGAAGAGAGCGGCGATGCGGAGATCGGGCCCGAGCGCCTTCGACATGCTGCTTGCCACAGCCCAACGATCTCTGCCGGGGCCGATCGGTCGGACATCGACTCCGGAGATGGAGCCGGCATGGTCGTCCTCGATGGTCAAGAGATCGGGATGACGCTCGATGACCGCAGCGAGCTCTCTTGCCCGGTCGGCCGTGATGCAGGCACCGGTCGGGTTCTGGACTCTCGAGGTGAGCACCACGGCATCGAGGCGTCCGACCACCGCGGCGAGCGCATCCGGGCGGACGCCGTGTGCGTCGATCGCGATCGGTACCGGCCGTAGCAGCATGGCCCGCACGAGGTCGGCCATGGCCGGCCACCCAGGGTTCTCGATCCCGACGCGATCGCCTGGCCGGAGATGGGCCGACAACACCCGCTCGATCCCATCGAGAGCGCCGCTGACCACCGCCATCTCACCGACGGGGTCGATCAGATGGGCGCGGACCGCAGCTTCGAAATCGGAGAGCACCGGAGCGTCGCCATAGAGCGTCGTGGGCAGGTGCATCTTCCCGATAGCGGCGGCGAGATCAGGGAGCAGAGCAGGATCGGGGTTTCCGGTTGCGAAGTCGATGGTGTCCTCGCCGATCACCGGTTCGACCGTGAAGCTGGGGCGACGGTCTGCGACGAACGTCCCGTTTCTCCCGCGGCCGATCACCAATCCCCGCTCGGCAAGAGTCCGATAGGCGCTCGCCACCGTGTTCGGTGCCAGATCGAGGTTTCCGGCGGCGGTCCTCACCGGCTCGAGCCGGTCGCCCGGCGCCCGGCGGCCTGCCACGATCTCCGACTCGAGGTGCGCCGCCAATTCAGCAGCAGTAGCGAAAGAAGACATGCTACGATCACCTTAACACAAAGATTGCATTTGTATCAACACATACGCCACCGTGCGGTACGCCGAGCGATCGAAGAGACCATGCCAGCTCCAACCGAGAGAACCACCGTTCGTCGAGACGATCGAGCCCACTACGAACGAAAGACCATCGATGCCATCCTCGACGAGGCCTACTACGCGCATGTCGGCTTCGTATCGGAATCGACGCCCGTCGTCATCCCGATGCTCCACGCCCGGATCGACGACACGCTCTATCTCCATGGCGGCCCGGCGAGCAGGATCATGCGCACGCTCAAACAGGGCGACGAGGTCTGCGTCACGGTCACCCTCCTCGACGGCCTGGTACTCGCACGATCCGCATTCCATCACTCGGCCAACTATCGGTCGGTCGTCGTCTTCGGCCGCCCAACCGTCGTCGACGACCTCGCCACGAGGTTCAGGGTCCTCGACGCCTACACCGACAAGCTGGTACCCGACCGCCGCCCACACCTGAGGGAGATGACCGAGAAGGAGGTCCGCGCCACGGTGGTGCTGTCACTGCCCCTCGACGAGGCATCAGCGAAGATCCGCTCGGGAGGGCCGGTCGACGACCCCGAGGACATGGAACTGGACATCTGGGCGGGCGTCATCCCGCTCGCACTCACGGCGGGAGACCCCATCGACGATCCGCTGATGCGCCCCGGAATCGAGAGACCGCCGCACGTCGACCGGATCGGACGATGACTGCGCACAACCGGATCCTCGAGAAGACCACCAGCGCCAACGACGGCCCGTTCTCCACCCAGGACTGGGCTCTGTTCTGGGGCATAGCCCTCATTTGGGGCGCATCGTTCCTGCTGATCGCCATCGCACTCGAGTCGCTCCACCCCGGAGCGATCACGTTCGGACGGGTGGGATTCGGAGCCGCAGCACTGGCCGTCACACCAGCGGCGAGAAAGCGCATCGACCCCGAGGACCGTCGCCGGCTCGTGGTGTTGTCGCTCGTGTGGGTGGCGATCCCCTTCACGCTGTTCCCCCTCGCCGAGCAACACATCAACTCTGCGGTGACAGGCCTGTTGAACGGGGCCATGCCGATCTTCGCGGCTCTGGTCGCGGCGCTGTTCCTCCGCGAGTTCCCCCGAGGCGCACAGCTGGCCGGGCTCCTGACCGGATTCACCGGAGTCGTGCTCATTTCGATCCCCTCGATCGGTGAAGGCTCGAACGCCGCGCTCGGCGTCTTCCTGGTTCTGCTCGCCACCGTGTGCTACGGGTTCGCCGTGAACATCGCAGCGCCGCTCCAACGCAGATACGGCTCCGTTGCGGTGATGTCGAAGATGCTCGTGCTCGCCACGGTCTGGACGCTCCCCTACGGCGTCTGGGGACTGGCGGAGAGCACGTTCGAGCCCGGGCCCGTACTCGCCACCTTCGTCCTGGGTGTCGTCGGAACGGGCGCTGCGTTCGCGATCATGGCGAGCCTGGTCGGGAGCGTCGGTTCGACACGCGCTTCGTTCATCACCTATCTCATCCCGTTCGTGGCACTGGCGCTCGGTGTCGCGTTTCTCGGCGACGAGGTCAGGCCGCTGGCGATCGTGGGTGTGCTGCTGGTTGTGAGCGGAGCCGTCCTGGCCTCGAGGAGGCGAGCATGAGCAATCGGCCGATCAGCGGCACTTCGCAGTCGGCGCAGATCACCGCAGTGGTCGCCGTACCGAAGGAGGCGGCCCGCCACTTCTCGTCGAAGCTCCTCTATGAGACGGACTGCTGGGACACCTCCGAGGCGCTCAAATCGGGTGCACGAGACATCGTGGTGCTGGATGTCCGATCACCGGAGGCCCATGCCGCCGGGCACGTCCCCGGATCACACAGCCTGCCCCGGAGAGAGATCACGACCGCGCGGCTGGACGCGCTGTCGATCGACGCCGTGTTCGTGGTCTACTGCGCAGGTCCGCACTGCAACGGCGCAGACAAGGCAGCGCTCGAGATCGCCCGCCTGGGGAGACAGGTGAAGATCATGATCGGCGGCCATCATGGCTGGCAGGTGGAGGGACTCCCGCTCGAGGCTTCCAGCTCAATCGGTTGACCGAGCAAGGAATCCGAGGGCGAGCTCGGCGAATCGTTCCCGCTGGTCGCGGTGCACGCTGTGCCCTGCACCCGGTATCCGGGCGAACTCCACTCCCTGGCAACGGTCGAGCCACCGCCCGGCGCCCGAATCCACTGCCGAGCCGAGCTCGGGCTCACCGGCGATGATGATCGTGGGACCTTCGATCGATTCGATCGCCGACCGCCAGGATCTTCCGTGCCATGACTGTCGCCGATCGAACAAGGCAACATCGACCGCTCGCTTCGACGAGACCCAGGCCATCACCTCGTCATGGGTCCAGTTCGGATTCTCCAACCTGCAGAGGTCGGCCAACTCGGCCGGTTCCATTGCAGCCACCTCTCTGACCCATTCTTCGAAGGGGTTCGCGCCGTTGCGTTCGCCATCCAGCTCTCTCCCGGTGAGTGGCGGGTCGATGAGCACCGTCGCCCGAACGAGATCCGGTCGGTCGGCGGCGAGATGCATCGCGGTGACCGCCCCCATGGAGTGACCGACCACCACGACATTGCCGAGCTCCAGGACCTTCGCCAGCCGCTCGACGTCGGCGAGGCGCCCCGCCGCAGTGAACTCGTCACCGGCGAGCAGCGGCGTCCTGCCGTGCCCCCTGGCGTCGGGAGCGACCACCCGTCGCCCCAGATTCGTGAAGCGCGCCGCCGTCGACGTCCAACACGAGCCGTCGTCACTGAATCCGTGGAGCAGGAGCGCCGGTGCACCGGAACCCGCTTCCCACAGGTGAACCCGCCGATCGCCGATGTCGACGAATCGCGGGGCGAGCGGCGACGCCGGGGCGGTCATGACCCGGCGGACGCGAGCCTGATGGCCCGCTCCATCAGGCTGGGATCGCCGAGCCGGCGCCGGAGGGTGCGTTCGAGACCTGCGATCGGGTACAGGTTCTGCGGTGCCCTGGGGTCCTTGTGCGGTTGCGAGGCGAACCGGGGAAGCACCGAAGCGACCGTGTCCGCCAGTCTGATCGCCTCGTCGATCGGGCCGTCGGCTGCCACCTCGCAACGCACCAGTCCACCGGCCGGACCGCCACCGATGGCGAGCCGCTGGTACCACGAATAGCGGTTCGAGCGTCCGCCGATCAAGAAGATGGGAGTGCGGCGGGCGACCGGGAGGTCGAGCAGCAGTGACCGCACGTCGGGCGGCAGGTAGTGGGTGTGCTGGCGCTTGATGTAGCCGACCACGCCGTCGGGGTGGCGCCCGTGCGACAGCGGGCCGTCTACGACGACGAGCGACTCGCCGACGAACGAACGCGCCAGCTCGCCCTCCTGCTTCCCCATCTCCGATTGGATGGCGAGCCAGAGATCCTCGGGTGACTCGCCGGCCGACGGGTGCACGCGGTAGGAGCCGTGTCTGGTGTCGAGGTCGGAGGCGCCCAGCGCGGAGGTGAACAATCCACGCGCCGCTTCGACGGCAACCACCTCGGCGGTGCCGTTGGCGCGGACTGCTCCCGCCGCGTACACGGCACACAACCCCAGCGCGGGCAGATCGTTCGGCTGTTCGATCCAGACGTTGGCATCCACACGCCGCACGCCATCGATGAAGATCACGTCGGTACGACCATCCCACGATGGGGTGATGGCGGTCCACCTGGACGGGTCCACCTCGACATCCAGCTTGGGAGGCTGGGCCGCCTCTTGCATCGCCGCCTCCGACGACGGGCCATATTCGGCAGACCATGGCTCGACGGTGAATCGCATCAGGCCTCCACCCGCTCGACCGTCGCACTGCCGGAGCGCTTCGAGACCTCGAATCTGACCGGGATCTGGTGCGCGAGCTCGGATACATGGGTGATGAGCCCCACGGTTCTCCCGTCGGAGCCCAATTCGTGGATCACGGCGGCCACCGTGTCGAGCGTCTCGGAATCGAGGGTCCCGAAACCTTCGTCGAGGAACACCGACTCGAGCCGTGCGGTGCCCGACATCGAGATCGATGCCATCTGGTCGGCGAGCGAGAGGGCGAGCGCCAACGACACGACAAAGGTCTCGCCGCCGGACAAGGTCTCGGGGGCGCGCCGTTCGTCGGCGTTCAGACGGTCGATGATCACGAAGTCCGACTTCTCGACGGCGAGCGCATACGCCCCACTCGACAGCTGTTCAAGCCGCTCGTTGGCGTGCACGACGAGATCGTGGACGACCTCTTCGATCAGCCAGCGCTCGAACCCGTTCACCTTGAGGTGGGTGGCGAGTGATTTTGCGATGAGCGCGTCGTGCTCGAAGCCCTCGAGCGCCGCAGCGGACTTCACCTTGCGATCGAGGTCGCGGCGCATCCGCTCCAGCCGTTCGCCGAGCTGGGCGCGCATCATGAGTGCCTGTTCGTGCGGGTCGGAGCCCGGAGGCGTCGCGACACCAGCAGCGGCGATACGGCCGGCGATCGCGTCGGTGATCGCGGTGATGCCCTCCTGCTGTCGGCCCTCCGTCTCGGCGAGTCGCTTCGACTCGGCTTCGACCTCGAGAAGCCGCCGATCGCACCACTCCAGGAACGCCGACCACTCGCCACCGAGGTCGCGCCTCCTGATGTCAGGTGGTTCGAGCGATGTCACTGCCATGCGATGTCGATCGAGAAGCGTCCAGAACTCATCGGTCGTCTCGGTGATCGACGCGATCCGTTCGTCGGCGGCGGCGACACGCTTCCTCGCCTGTGCGGCCGCCTCGCCCGCAGCCAATAGTCGATCACTCGCCGTCTTGAGGCGGCGTTGGTGATCTTCGAGTTCGGAGCGAGACTTCCGTTCGGTTCGATCGATGATCTCTGTGCGTTCGGCGGTCAGGCGGCCCAGCTGTGAGCGGAACTCGTCGAGCTGCGTTGCCAGCGACACCCTCGAGTTTCTCGCCGACGCGACCGCTTCGGCGATTGCCTTGGCTGCGTCGACCGCCTCCGACAGCGACGTCTCGTCCTCATCGTCGGCGACCAGTTGCTCGGCGTCGAGCGTTCGCCGGCACACCGGGCACGGCTCGCCCGCTCTTGCGGAGATGCGCAGTGCATGGGCGGCATGCTCGGTGCGAAGGCGCTCCAACCTGGTCTCGGCATGCGATGCCTCGAGCCCGAGTTTCTCCTCCTCGCCGAGCGCCAGGGCCAATGCGGCTTCCAGATCCGAGATCTTCTGCTCGCCGGCGGCGAGCCGGCCCGACAGCTTCTCCGCCTGTTCGACGAGACCGAGCAGTCGTGCCACTTCTGCGGGGTCACCGAGCTCGGCCGTCGATGCCTGGGCCTGCTCGAGTGACGCGGCTGCGTCCTCGAGTTGTGCTGCCGCCGCCGTCCGCTCAGTGGTGGCCGCCGACAACCGCTCGTCGATGGCAGCCAGCCCATCGGGGAGCTCGATCAGACGCAACGATCGGACGAGCTTGTCCGCCTCCTCACGCTTCCGGGCGGTCGCAGCGCGCTGGGCCCGCGCTTCGGCGAGTCGTGTCCGCTCCCCCGCCGACCACTCGATCGCATCGTTTAGGGTTGCGAGCGTCTTCTCGAGCTCTCCGAGCGCCTCGGGCGTCACCTCGCTCAACTGTTTCAGGGTGTCCTGGAGAGATTCGGCGCGGACCTCGGATGCCTGGGCCCGCTGGACGGCCAGATCCCTCACCTGCGAGTATCGGCCCAGATCGAGCAATTCCCGCAGCAACGCCTGTCGATCGGAGGACCCGTCGAGCAGGAAGGAGGCGAATTTGCCCTGCGGGAGGACAACCGACTTGGTGAAGTGCTCGTAGGTGAGGCCGAGCAGGCGCTCCACCGCCTCGGTCAGCTCGGACGCCCCGACGACCACCTCCGGCCCTCCCTCGAGCCGTGCCTCGTTGGTCGTCGCACCGGTCTTCGTGCGCTGAACGACTCGCGTCGCCGAGTACGTGACGCCGTTCACCGAGAACTGGAACCGGATACGGGCCCGTTGCGCTCCCAAACTGATGACCGGTTCGACACGGCCCTTTCGCAGCCGCGGGATCGATCCGTACAACGCGAATGTGATCGCATCGATGATCGAAGACTTGCCCGACCCGGTCGGGCCAACGAGGACGAACAGGTCGAGGTCGGAGAAGTCGACCTCGACCGGATTGCGAAAGGCGGTGAAGCCCTCCATTTCGAGATACTCAGGTCGCATGGACTCGATCCAGCAGTTCTCTGAAGAGCGCCACGACGGGCGGGTCCTGGACGTTCCTCGAGGCGAGATATTCCGCGAAGACCTCCTCCTCGGGACGTTCGAGGCGGCCCGAGGATTCGTGCTCGTCTCGGCGCTGTTCACTGGCGGCGATGACGACGTCGACGACCCGATCGGACAGCGATCTGATCTCCGAGGCCAGGCCCGCCCTGGACGGCTCTTCGACGTAGATCTTCAGAAGGTCGGCATCCGTTTCTGCGATCGCGGCCTCGATCTGAGCGACCGTTCCACGGACGACCGCGAGCCGACGGCCCGATTCGACCGGCACGCCGGTGACCTTGGCGGGCAGACCGGGTTCGGCATCGACGACGAGAACGCCCTTACGGTCCTCGACCTCGCCGAAGTCCAACTGCAGGGGCGACCCGGCGTACCAGGCGGGAGCGGCGTGGGGAATCCTCTGCTGGCGGTGGAGATGGCCGAGCGCGACGTAGGAGAGCGTCGATGGGAATGCGGAGGGAGGCACCGCGTACCCGAAGATGTGCGCTTGACGCTCCGAGCCCGCTTCGGCGGCGCCGTGGACCATCAGGTGACCGAGCACAACGTTCACCGTGGAGATCGTCATCGAGCTGCAGAGCGCCGCAAGGACGCTCCGCATGCGGTCGGCATACTGCATACCGTGATCGTCGGGGTCGAGGCTCATCAGATCGTCGGCCTTGACGATCCCGCGCTGGGACGTCCACGGCACCATCGCCACCTTGCAGGCGAGCCCCGGGACCTCGATGACCCCACCCTCTTCCGGTCGCCGGAGGCCGGAGCCGATCGTGATCCGGCCCAGTCCGAGCAACGGCTCGAGCGCTGCGAACCGTCTGGCGTTGTCGTGATTGCCCGCGACGGCGACGACCGGCGCGATCTCTGCGAGATCGAGCAGGGCACGAAACACGATGGACTCCGACTCGGGAGCCGGTGCGCCGGTGTCGAAGAGGTCTCCTGCGACGAGCACCAGGTCGACCGACTGGGCGTCGGCAATCTGGGTGATCTCGGCCAGGACGGCTCGGTGCTCTGCGGCCCGGCTGCGACCGCGGATCGATCTACCCACGTGCCAATCGGAGGTGTGCAGGATCTTCACAACGGGAGGGTACCGACGGGCGGTGACAGAAACCCACCACCCGTATCCTGTGGACATGCGCATCACCTTCCCGCCAGCCCATGAGCGACTGGGCGCAGTTCGGATCTACGAGGCGGGCAGGATCATCGAGTTGGACTCTGCCGGGGACTCCTGCGACGCAGACGCGCAACCCGACCATGCTTTCCTTTCGTCGGAGGTCCTCGAGATGGCGCATCGCGACCTCACGATCGTCGTGCCGATCAAGAACGAGCGGCGAAGCACACTCAGAGGTGTCCTGTCGGGGATCCCGGGAGGGTGCAAGGTCGTGATCATCTCCGCGTCGGAGCACGCTCCCATCGATCGGTTCCAGCTCGAGCGTGAGGTCGTCGACGATTTCGTGGCGGCGACCGGTAGGCCCGTGCTGCACCTGCACCAGCGCGACGCCGTCGTGGCCTCAGCCTTCGAGGCCTCGATGCCAGAACTGTGTGATGAGCGCGGGCTCATCCGGCAGGGCAAGGGCGAAGCGATGCTGATGGGGGCGATGATCGCCAGCGGGCTCGGCAGTCGAGCGGTCGGCTACGTCGACGCCGACAATTACGTTCCCGGCGCCGTGAACGAGTACGTCAGGATCTTCTCGGCGACCATCGCCTCGGCGCGCTCGGACAGCACCATGGGCCGTATCTCGTGGCAATCGAAGCCGAAGGTCCAGGATGGCGGCCTCGTGTTCAATCGCTGGGGCCGGAGCACCACCGTGTCGAATCGCGTGCTCAACGAGCTGCTGTCCCACTATCTGGGCGAAGGAACGCGGATCATCACGACCGGTAATGCCGGCGAACAGGTGATTTCGATGGCGCTCGCAGCCAGGCTGCGTTTCAGCGGCTCGTTCGGCGCCGAGACGGGACAGCTCGTCGACATGATGGAGCAGTTCGGTGGGATCATCCAACCGATCGGAGACGTGCCCGATCGCGTCGACGTGATCCAGACCGAGACCATCAACCCCCATTTCCATGAGGACAAAGGTGAAGCGCACGTCTCCGGGATGCGTGAGCTGTCCATCGCGACGATCACGGCATCGCCGATCTGCCCGCGGCATGTCGCCGAGGCGTTTCCGACATCGGTGGCCGCTCCAGTGCGCTACCCGGCCTTCGCCGACAGGCCGGCGCTCGACGTCGAACATATCCAGAAGGTCGGCGTGACCGGACTCGACCCATGATCTTCCACCTCGCGGCTCGCGACGAGTGGAGCGGCGCAGGCTCGTACCGGCCGGCATCGCTCACAGACGAAGGGTTCATCCACTGTTCTACTGCCGCTCAGCTCATCGACGTTGCCAACGCGCTCTACGCAGGGCGTGACGACCTACTGCTCGTGACGATCGACCCCGACTTGTCGAGCGCACCGGTCGTCTTCGAGGACTGCTACGAGACCGGTCAACGGTTCCCGCACGTCTACGGGATGATCGACGAGGAGGCGGTCGTGTCGGTCGATGGGTTCCGGCCGGACGGGGCCGGCCGGTTCACGTGGGAGTCCCCCGTCGACGCGTGACGCCACGAAAGTGCGGCTTCGGTCATCCGACACTCCCCCGATACCCTTCCTTCCCAATGTCGCCACGTCCCCGGCTGTTCGGTCACATCGTTGCTCTCGTGCTGGCATCGTCGCTGGCCGCCGCCTGCGGGTCATCGTCGACGCCGAGCACGCTCGACGCCTCGACCAATTCGACCGTTCCCGTCACGAGCTCGACCGTTCCCCTAACCTCGACGACCACTGCTCCGGAGGCCTCGGGCGCGTATCCCGACCTGGACGTCGGGTTCACAGAAGAGGGGTACCCGCGACTGGGCGATGCCGACGCTCCGGTGTCGCTCGTCGAGTTCAGCGACTATCTGTGCCCGTTCTGTGGACGTCACTTCGCCGAGACCGTGCCGCAACTCATCGACGAGTACGCCGCTTCGGGAGCAGTCAACTTCGTCTTCAGGGACTTCCCGATCGAAGACCTCCATCCCAACGCCCCAGCCGGGCACGCGGCCGCTCGTTGCGTGGCAGAACAGGACGCCAGATCGTTCTGGGAGTACCACGACGCCCTCTTCTCCGACCAGGAGGCCTGGGCGAACCTCTCCGAGACGGGGCCGTTCCTGGCGGCGCTCGCCGAACAGGTGGAAGCCGATCCCGATCTGTACCGGGCCTGCATCGACTCGGGCCGAACCTCGCCGGCGGTCGAACAGAGCATCGCCGACGTGCGGGCGCTCGGGTTCAGCGCCACCCCCAGCTTTCAGGTCATCGACAACCGAACCGGCGAGACATACCCACTCGTAGGAGCACAGCCGTTCAACGTGTTCACGTCGACGCTCGACGCCGTGATCGCCGGCGGCTCCCCACCCACCACCGCCGCACCCCCGCCACCCGAACTGCCGTTCTGGCTGAGCACCGAGGGGCTCTCCCCCGACCCGGACCGACCCGGCTACACGGTTGCCGGGGACGCATACAAGGGGAGTCCGGATGCCCGACTCGTCGTGGTGGAAGTCTCGGACCTGCAATGCCCGTTCTGCCAACGGCACGCCCTGGAGACGCAACCGACCCTCGACGAGATGTACGTCGACAGCGGTCGCATCCTCTGGGTGTTCAAACATCTGCCGCTCCCGATACACCCCCAGGCCGTCGATGCGGCGGTCGCCGCCGAGTGCGCCGGCGACCAGGGGACGTTCTGGCCGATGCACGATCTGCTGTTCGAGACCGTCGACCGCTGGGGCATCGAGTCACCCGGACCGACGCTCACCGATCTCGCCGGTGAGCTGGGGCTCGATACTGGAACCTTCGCCGCCTGTCTCGACAGCAGATCGGCACTCGAGCGGGTCTTGGCGGACTCGAACGATCTGTCCGGAGTCATCGGAAGCACACCCACCTTTGTCATCGTGCGGGAAGGACGCGCCTCGGTGATCGAGGGCGCCCGGCCGCTCGAGGACTTCACGGGCTTCTTCGATCAGGCGCTCGGCGACGGGTGACGCCTGATCATCGGCGTTGCCAGAGAGCACGGCCCTGCGCCCGAGGCCTACTCAGAATGCGCTGAGCCGTCACCATCGCAGTGAGAAGGCATCGGGGCGTTCGGTCAGAGCGCGAGGTGGAGGCGCAGGGCTTCGTCGACGTGGAGCATGACTGCCGGCGGCACGGTGCCGACCTTGCGGGAGATGCGCTCGACCGAAACAGAGCGGACCTGCTCGGCCTGCGCCTTCGAGTCACGCTCCAGACCGGTCTCGGAGGCGGCGAGGAGCACCTGGAACGGGAACACCCGGCCGACGTTGCCGGTCAAGGGAACCACGGTCACCACCCCCTTTCCCAGCCTCGCAGCAGTGGTGTTCGCACCATCGTTGGAGACCAGGATCGCCGGACGCCGCTTGTTCGCCTCGCCGCTTCGAGACGGATCGAGATCGACCAACCTGATCTCACCACGCTGCATCAGCCGGTCGTCAGACCGTCGGCAACCACGTTGTCCCAAGCCTCAGCATCATCGGATTCCGACCATTCGTCCCAGGCGTGTTCGTAGGCGCCGCCCAACTCGGTGACGCGCAAGAGCCGCACGGCTTTGTGGACGACGGCGGATCGGGAGTCATAGCCTTGAGTCTGGGCGTACTGGTCGAGAAACTCGACGTCCTCGTCTGGAAGGCTCACACTCACTTTCATACTTCCATACTACCAACGGTACGACGTTCTGACTACCACTTCGCTCCCCACCCGGTGAATCGAAGTCGTTCAGCTCCGCTGACGCCCGCAACGCAAGACGGACGGCCGCTTGCAGCCGGCGGTGATCGGAAGAAGCCCCTCACTTCGCCTTCCGGTGCGTGAGGTCTGTCAAAGGCTGAGCCCCTCGAAGGGGTCGTCGGGTTGGTCGTATGCCTTCGGGTTCGCCCCCGCCTCTGATCGCCGGGTGGCCCATGCCGGGAAGGGGAATTCGACCACGATCGGGACTGGGAGTTGGGGCTGGCTGATCATCATCGTGCCGGGCTTGATGATCGTCGAGCGCTGCCGGTGGGCGGCCGGCAGGAACCCGTATTCGTCGCGGGAAGCCTCGGCGGTGTCGAGCCGGCCGACCACCCTGATCGACGAGTTCGAGATGATTCGCCGCTCGATCTCCGAGGCCGTCTGCTGGGCGCCGATCAGGATCACGCCCAGGCTGCGCCCCCGCTCGGCCACGTCGAGCAGGATCTCCTTGATCGGAGAGGACCCGTCCCGTGGCGCGTACTTGTTCAACTCGTCGAGGACGAGAAACAGCATCTCGTCGGTCTGCCCCGCCCGTTCCTTGTCCTCGAATGCCCGACGGATCGTGACGCCGACGACGAACCGCTTCGCCCGGTCGTTGAGGTTGTGCAGATCCACCACGGTCACCTGGTCGTCGAGCCGGATCCGGTGTTTGTCTGCGTTGGGGACGTCACCGCGGATCAATCGGTCGACGTGACGGACCGATCCCTGGAGTCGTCGGACGAAGGCGTTGATGCTGCCGGTGCCCATCGCCGGACCGGCCCAGACATACCGATCGTCTTCGCTCTGGACCTTGTCGGAGACGAGATCGACCAGCTCTCGGAACGTGCGGACCGTCTGGCCCTCGATCACCACGGCGCCGTCGGCCGTGGCAGTGGCGTGGCGCAGCTGGGCCATGACGTTGTGGATCACCATCGTGTACTGGGCACGATCGTCCTCGGCGTCGGCGAACAGGAAGGCCAAGAGGTCCTCGTGGCAGAACTCCCCCAGCGTCCAGAAGAAGCTGGTGACACCACCGGCGCGGGCGTTCACGTCGGGCTCGGCCCGGGGCCCGGGACGGGGCGGAGCGAAGAACCCGACCGACTGGAACGGCTGGGCGGGGAGCCCGACCTGGGCGTAACGGAGCCGCTGATCGTCCTCGAGCGCGGTGTTCGGATGGTCGAGGAAGAGCAGATCCTCACCTTTGACGTTGAAGATCAGCGCCTTGGTGTTGATCGACCTCGTCTCGAGCGCACCCGAGGTGAAGATCGAATGCAGCAGGAACGTGGCGTACGAGGTCTTGGTCGCGACACCGGAGATGCCCGAGATGTTGACGTGAGCTCCCCGTCGACCATCGAGGAACTCCAGGTTGATGTACATCGGCTCGCCATCCCTCGACAGCCCGATGGGCAGACGCTGTGGCATCTGGTCGAAGAACAGCGCCTTGTCGCGCTCTTCACCATGGGCGCGCCTGACCTGTTGTCCCGGACGGGGCGGCACGAAGATCTCCGGCTCGAACCTCGTGGCGGTGACCCGGGCAGCCTCGGATACCTCGGCGGGGAGCAGACCGTCTTCGATCAGGAAGACATCGGAGTCGAACCGGGCGCCCTCGTGTCTGGCGCGCACCTGACCCACGGTGCCGTACACCTGAACCACCTCGCCACCAGGGAGGTGACGCTCGAGTGCCACCACATCGTCGAGCTGGATGTAGGCGTCCGGCCCGACACCCACCCAGAAATCGAGCGGGGTGGCGTCCTCGGTCCCGATCACCCGTCCGATCAGGTCTTCGTTGGGCGTTGTCTCGGCCATCGAAGAAACCCTACCGGTGCCCCCGGACACATTCGACGCGTGCCAAGATCCAACGATGGAGTTCCAACCGGGTGCCTGGCGCCCACCGACCGATCTCGGCCTGAGCGGCGTGTACGCAGAGAACGACCGCCTGACCGGTTCCGCCCTCTGGCCCACCAACGGCGTTGGACCCGAAGACATCGCACTCGACGAGGAGCGTCGCCCGGTCACCGGCCTGGCCGATGGTCGCATCATCCGTTTCCCGCCCGATGGTGGAGCACCGGAGACGCTCGGCGACACCGGCGGTCGGCCGCTCGGGATCGAGACCGTCCCGGGCGGCGGCCTGATCATCTGCGACGCAGACCGCGGCCTCCTCCACATGGATCCCGGCGGGACCATCGAAGTCCTCGCCGACCACTACCGCGCCAACGAGTTCACGATCACGAACAACGCCTCGGTCGCTTCCGACGGAACGATCTACTTCTCGGTGTCGAGCCACCGATGGCCGCTCTCGGACTTCACCAAGGACATCCTCGAACGCTCCGGCACAGGACGTCTCTACCGGCGCACACCGGACGGCGAGCTGACCGTGTTGCTCGACGGCCTGGTGTTCGCCAATGGCGTGGCCCTGTCGCGCGAAGAGGACTTCGTACTCGTTGTCGAGACCGGCAGCTACCGCATCCACCGGGTCTGGCTCTCCGGCGAGAATGCCGGCACCACCGACTTGTTCATCGAGAACCTTCCGGGATTCCCGGACAACCTCTCGAGGTCACACGATGTGTTCTGGTGCGCGCTGGTTCGTCTCCGCGACAAGGCACTGGACATGACACTCCCGCGCCCGTGGGCCAGGAAGGTGATCGCCGCGCTCCCCGAGCCACTCCAGCCGAAGCCCGGCCGGCACGGGATGCTCGTCGCCTTCGATCATGCCGGACGGGTCGTGACGACCCTGCAGGACCCGACCGGTCGGGTTGCCGTCACGACCGGTGTCAGGGCGGACGGATACCGCCTCTACGTCGGCTCCCTCAGCGAGCCCCACATCGCCGTGGCCCAGCTACCGACGTCGTTCGACCTCTGATCTCGTGAGCTCGTCGCGCCGACTCGCCGCCATCTCGGCGCGCACGGAACGCTTCGACGCATCGAGCAATGACCGCTCGGTACGATCGAGTCGTGCAACATCCGATAGGAAGGCTGGACGCCGTGGCCCTCGACTGCGCCGACCCCGAGGCGCTCGCCGGCTTCTATCAGGCCATTCTCGGTGGCGACATCTATGCGATTCCCGATGGGCGCTGGGTCGAGGTGCAGAGTGCGCACGGAACCGTTGCCTGTCAGAGGATCGACGACTATCGGCCTCCCACCTGGCCGAACGGTGACGTCCCGACCCAGGCTCACATCGACATCGCCGTCACCGATCTCGACACCGGCGAGTCATCGGTCATCGAGCTCGGAGCGGTGAAGGCGGATATCCAGCCCAGCCCGGACGACTTCCGGGTGTTCTTCGACCCTGCCGGGCATCCGTTCTGCCTCGTGGGACAGTGGCGAGGCTGACCATCACACGGCGATCAGGCCGACTGCGACGACTGCGAGGACGACACCGATCCACTGCGATCGAGATACGGCTTCTCCGAAGAATCGTGCGATGACCACCGTCACGGCCGGGTAGAGCGACGAGAGCACGGCCACCACGCTGAGCAGACCGGTCTGGACCGCAGCGAGGAAGAGCATGTTCGCCAGCATGTCGCCGGAACCCGCCACGCCGATCAGCGGGTACAGCTTGCGATCGACGCCGACACCGGTCCTCCGAAAGCCGATCACTGCCGCCATCGTCGAGATCGACGCCACCCTGGCCGGGACCAGCGGCCACAGGCCGACCTCGTCGGGCGTCTGCGCCAGGAAGATGAAGAAGATCCCGAACCCCACGCCCGCCGCGATCGCGAACCCGATCCCGGCCCTCCCGGCCCCATCGTCGGTGCCGGAGACCATCCAGATCGCCGGGACGGCGACGGCGATTCCGGCAAGGGTCGAGGCTGCGGGTCGCTCCCCCGTCGCCAGACCGGCCACGATCGGAAGCGACGCACCGACCAGCGACGACACCGGTGCCACGACCGCCATCCGACCGGTGGCGAGCCCCTGATACAACGAAACGAGGGCGATTGCGCCGGCGACGCCGGCCGCCGCACCCCACAACGCCGAGGCCCAATCGAGACGCCCACCGATGACGAGTGCGCCTGCCACGGCGACGAAGAACCCGACCGATTGGGACCACAGGACCACCACCGGGGCCGCCGCCCGCTTGGTGACCGCCCCGCCCACGTAGTCGGAGACGCCCCAGCTCAGCGATGCGAGCAAGGCGAGGAAGTTGGGCACGCGGCGACGCTACCGCTTCGAGACCACCTTGAGGATCTCGTCGGTCGTCAGCACGTACATCTCTCCGCTGCGATCGGTGCCGAACCCGACCACGTTGCCGGGGACCCCGACATCGCCGGTCCAATCGGTGACCGTGAACGGTTCCTCGACGGAGACGCTGCGAAGCCAGCCCCCGCAGTAGTCGCTGAAGAAGTACTGGCCCGTGATCTCGGGGATGGCCGCGCCCCGATAGGTCACCCCGCCGGTGATCGAACAGGTGCCGGCGTCGCCGTGGGCG
>JAHEDH010000016.1 GCA_024641285.1 bacterium
AGGCGAACGTGAGGTCGACGGATTGGCCCCTGGAGGCGAGCGCCTGCGCAAAGGGTGAGTCGGGGCCGAGAACCTCGCCCAGAGACGATGCGAGGTATCCAAAGGCCCCGCCGAGGATCAAGAAGGCGATACTCCATGCGATGACGGACGGCAGCTGCAGCCGCAGGGCGAGACCCCAGACGTTGGTGGTGAGTGGCCGGCCACGTGCTGGACCGGGGCGCGCGGGAACGATCCCCTGGCCGTAGTCGCGACGTTCCTTCAGGGCGGTGGCCAGAGCCAGCATCACGACCGCGAACGCCAGACACAGCAGGAGGGGCCACCACCGGTCCTCCGTCGCCGGGCGCACCTCCTGGGTCCAGCCCATGGGTGTGAACCAGATCAGCCACTCGGCGTTCGGCGCCGCGTCCGCGAAACCCCGGACGAGGAAGCTCGCGCCGAGCATCGTGATGGCCAAGGTGGACGCGGTCCGGGCATACGATCCCAGCTGTGCGGTGACCGCCGCCACCGCGGCGAACATCCACCCGGTCGCGGTGAACGTGGCTGACATTCCGATCGTCACGCCCGGATCTCCTCCGAACAGGATGGTGACGACTGCGCTCACGAGCCCCACGACGATCGACGCACCGAAGGCAAGGAGGACTGCCGCCGCAAGACGTGCCTGCCGGCCGACGACGCTGGAGGCGATGAGCTCGGCTTGGCCCGAGTCCTCGTCGGCTCGCGTGTTCCGCACCACCAGGATGATCGCCATGAGCCCGGTGAAGAATCCACCGAGCGCCAGCGAACGCCAGGTGTTGAACCCGTCCTCGGTGAGGAGGTCGTACGGGGTGCCGAACAGCAGATTGAATGCCGGGTTGCTACCGATCGTCGTGGCGAGGCCCTGCCGACTCGCCTCGTCCGGAAACACGAACCGGTAGCCGACGAGTGAGGTCACCGACAGCGCCGTCACGCCAAGGGTCCACGGCGCCATGATCCTGGCATTCAGTTCAGCGGCGGCCTTGAGCAGCACCCGCGTGCCGATGAAAGCCTTCATGAGCCCGTGTTGCCGTTGAGCCGATCGTCGTAATGGCTGAGGAAGATGTCCTCCAACGAGGCCGGCGTCGATGTGATGGAGACGATCCCCTCGTGCGCCAGGACCGCCATGACTTCCGCCGTACGTTCGTGGTCGACCGTGCATGTGAGCGTCGTCCCCTGAAGGACGACATCGTGGATGCCGTCGAGCTCCTCGAGACGATCCGGGACACGTTCCAGCTCGACGGCGAGATGGGTGCGACGGTGCTTGCGCACCTGATCGAGGGTCCCCGTCTCGACGAGCATCCCGTCGCGGATGATGCTGACTCGATCGGCCAGCGCCTCCACTTCGCTGAGGACGTGGCTGGACAGCAGTACGGTGCGTCCACGCTTCTTCTCGGTGGCGATCTCCTCCTGGAACACCGCCTCCA
This sequence comes from bacterium, assembly GCA_024641285.1. Classification (GTDB taxonomy): domain Bacteria; phylum Actinomycetota; class Acidimicrobiia; order Spongiisociales; family ZC4RG35; genus JAHEDH01. The sequence continues at coordinate 1,440 of JAHEDH010000016.1, forward strand.
TCAGCGGGTCCAACCCGGACGTGGGCTCATCGAGGATCAGGAGCTCGACGTCGGACGAGAGTGCAGCGACGATCGCAACCTTCTGCCGGTTTCCCTTGGAGTACGTACGACCCTTCTTCGTCGGATCGAGCTCGAAACGCTCGAGTAGGTGCTTTCGACGACTTTCGTCCAAACCGCCGCGCAGCGTGCCCAGCAGGTCGATCGCCTCGCCCCCGGTGAGGCCGGGCCACAGGGACACGTCTCCAGGCACATATGCCAGTCGGCGATGGAGTTCGACGACGTCCCGCCACGGGTCGCCGCCGAGGAGCGTCACGTTTCCGGCGTCTGAGCGCAGCAAGCCGAGTATCACGCGGATCGTTGTCGACTTGCCCGAGCCGTTGGGTCCGAGGAAGCCGTGCACCTGGCCCGTCTGGACATCGAGATCCATCCCGTTGAGTGCGGTGAAGGAGCCGAACCTCTTGACGAGCCCCTCCACGGTGATAGCCGAGTCCACGAATCGAGAATAGCGAGACCAGGGACCGCGCCTTCGGGCCGAGTCTCGCACCATCGTCGCAACCGGATCGACCGGCGCCGACGCGGTCAGGCGTCGATCGGGGCGGCGTAGGCGACGACGTTGTCGGAGTAGCTGCGAAGCGACCTGTTGAAGTCACCGCCGCAGGTGATGAGCGTCAACTCGGGAGGGCCGTCCTTGGCAAAGACGCGATCGACCGGAAGCTCATCCTTGGAGTATTGGGCAGTCTCGGTGATTCGGAAGCGCTTCGTCGACCCGTCGTCGTAGCTGATCTCGATGACGTCTCCCACCTCGATGTCGTCGAGATCCCGAAAGATCCCATCTCGGCCGTTGAAAGCGATGTGGGCGGCGAAGACCGCCGACCCTGCCTCTCCGGGTGACGGGCCGAATCGATACCAACCGACCTGCGATGCCCCCGGGATCTCCATCTCGCCGTTGGATTCCACTCCGACGTCGACCACCGGTGCAAAGCTGACATCGAGAGATTCGATGGAGAGGGCGGCCGGCACGGGCGACGGATCCCTCACAGGCCCGAGGAGAGCCGATCCCAACTCTTGCGTTCGACTCGCGAGCTCCGAAACGCTCTCTTCGGCGTCGTCTGACGACTCCTCGACGGAGACAGGGGTGGTCGTGGTGGTGACGAACTGCGGTTCCACCTGGGTGGCCGCAGACTGCTGACCGGCGGCTCCACCGCAGGCCGTGAGAACCACGAGCATGAGAAGCGGGAGCGTGCGGGTCATGGGCTTGGGTGTGCGGGAGAGGGGTGCGCACCCTCTCCCGCACAGATCGGGTCAGCTGCGGGCGCCGACGAGGGCGCGGCGGGAGCCGACAGCGCCGACGAGCAGCAGGGCGCCCAGTCCGGCGGCCCATGCGGGAACCGTCGAGCCGACCGGCGAGTTGCCGGTGTTCACGGCTGTCGGAGCTGTTCCGAGACCGGTGATGGACTCGGTGAGGGCGGAGACAGAGCCGGCATCGAGCGAACCGACTGCGTAGACGATGAGCGCAGAACCGTCCGCGATGGGAAGATCCACCGGGCCGATCACGACGGGCTCATCCGCACCTGCGGGAACGACCTCGGCCGTGATGGTGCCGACGGGCAGATCTGCCTGAACGCTGTTCGGATTGGTCAGCCCAGCGAACGCCACGGAGCCGTTGGCCTTCACGTCGACGGCCGGAGCCTGCGCCGTGTGACGGACGATGAGGCGGCCTTCGCCGGCGGCGATGGACGACGTGTCATTCTCGAAGACGGCCAGGGTAGGGGTGCCGGCTTCGTCGAGATGGGCGATGATCGTGTAGTTGCCGGATGCTGGGAGCGCAGTGTCACCGGCATCGATGGCGACCGTCTCGGTTCCGGCGAGGCGAACCTGCAGGCCGACCAAGGTCTCACCGGCAAGCGCGGAGAGGTCCTGGGTGTCGCCGAACTGGAAGTCGGCGAAAACGACGTCGCCACCGGCGACCACGTCTACCGGCGTGTCGGGGATCCCGTGGATCAGGTGGATACGAGCCTCTTCCTGCGCTGACGCAGGAATTGCGATGACTGCCATGAGCAATGCTGCGGTGAGCAGCGAGATGAGCTTTCTCATCGGATGTGCCTCCTCTTGGGCGTTACACGACTGTGTACGAGGTCGAGTACCCGATCGGATGGTTCGTAATCGAAGAATTTCGATGATTTCCGCCGAGGCCTCTCTCACTAGCCTCCATGAGGTGCCAGATTTCATCTACCAGATGTACAAGGTGTCCAAGCACGTCCCGCCAAGTCGGGACATCATCAAGGACATCAGCCTGTCGTTCTACTACGGCGTCAAGATCGGTGTGCTCGGCCACAACGGCTCGGGCAAGTCGACGCTCCTCCGGATCATGGCCGGCCTCGACGACGAGTACACGGGCGAGGCCCGTCTCGGCGACGGCTTCACCGTCGGTCTGCTCGAACAGGAACCCAAGCTCGATCCCGACAAGGACGTGCTGGGCAACATCATGGACGGCGTCGCCGAGACTCAGAAGCTGATCGACGACTACAACGAGGTGCTGGGGGCCTGGGCCGATCCCGATGCCGACTACGACAAGCTCGGGGAGCGCCAGGCCGTGCTCGAGAAGAAGATCGAGGCGGTGGGTGCCTGGGATCTCGACCGCAAGGTGGCAATCGCCATGGATGCCCTGCGCGTCCCTCCTGGCGACGCGGACGTGTCGAGACTCTCCGGCGGTGAGCGCAGGCGCGTGGCACTCTGCCGCCTGCTGCTCTCTTCACCAGACCTGCTGTTGCTGGACGAGCCAACCAACCACCTCGACGCCGAATCGGTCGCCTGGCTCGAGCGCTTCCTCGCCGACTACTCGGGCACCGTCATGGCCGTCACCCACGACCGCTACTTCCTCGACAACGTCGCCGGATGGATCCTCGAGCTCGACCAGGGCCGCGGCTACCCGTTCGAAGGCAACTATTCGGGCTGGTTGGAGCAGAAACAGGAGCGCCTCGCACAGGAGGAGCGCGAGCAGTCGGCGCGCAGACGGACCATCGAGCAGGAGCTCGAATGGGTTCGGATGTCCCCGAAGGCACGGCAATCCAAGGGCAAAGCCCGCCTCAATGCCTACGAGCAACTGGTCGCCGAGGCATCACAGGTCCAGCAACGGGCCGGTGCGCTCGAAATGGCGATCCCGTTCACGCAGCGTCTCGGCGACCACGTGATCACCTTCGATGGGGTGTCGAAGGGCTTCGAGGACCGCCTGCTGATCGAGGACCTGACGTTTTCGATCCCGCCGGCGGGCATCGTCGGGGTGATCGGGGCCAACGGCGCAGGCAAGACCACGCTGTTCCGGATGCTCACCGGTACCGAGGAGCCCGACTCCGGCTCCATCGACATCGGCTCGACGGTCGACCTCGCCTACGTGGATCAGAGCCGAGACGACCTCGACGCGTCGAAGACCATCTTCGAGGAGATCACGGGTGGGACCGACGTCATCCGCATCGGAAACCGCGAGGTCAATTCGCGGGCGTACGTTGCCTCTCTCAACTTCAAGGGCTCCGACCAGCAGAAGAAGGTCGGCGATCTCTCGGGTGGCGAGCGCAACCGGGTCCACCTCGGAAAGATGCTTCGGCGTGGCGGCAACGTGATCCTTCTGGACGAGCCGTCCAACGATCTCGACGTCGACACCCTTCGAGCGCTCGAATCTGCAATCGAGCTGTTCCCCGGGTGCGCGGTGATCATCAGCCACGATCGCTGGTTCCTCGACCGTATCGCCACCCACATCCTCGCCTTCGAAGGCAACAGCCAGGTTCGATTCTTCGGCGGGAACTACTCCGAATACGAGGACTACATGCACCGCGAGTTCGGCGAGGACGCCACCAACCCGCACCGACTCAAGTACAAGCCGCTGGTCCGCGACTGAGTACCAACAGGCTGGTCGGCTCAGGTCTCCCCATCGCGAGATTCGATGCCGGCCGTGCGAACCAGTTCGACGATGGCGTCAGCCACGCGTCGGGGGTCCTGAGCCTGCGGGTAGTGACCCGACCCCTCCGACAGCACGACCTCTGCCCCCATCACGGCGCCGAGATGGTTGGCTTCGCCGACGGGGTCGGGGAAGTCGGGGTCGGCGGTGCCCATCACGACCGTGACCGGCTGCAAGACCTGATCGAGCCTGCGGCCCGACTCGGCGTGTGAGCTCGTCGAGATGGCTCGGAAGTCGGTGAAGCGACCGGGCTCTTTGAGATTGGCCGAGAGACCGGCGACGTACTCGGCGTGGTCGTCGGGCGGCGTACCCGGATAGAGGGCCTTTCGGTAGTAGCCGATCCACGCTGCTCTCCCCCACGGCGGGGTGAGGAGGGCGGTGAATGCCGCCTTCTGCCACCACTTCATCGGGACGTCCCGGACGAACGGGCCGATCAGCACCAGACCGGCGACGCGATCCGGAGCGTCGGTGGCTGCGATCACGGCCGAACCGCACGAGAGGGAATTGCCCACGAGTACTGCCCGCTCGACTCCGAGCTTCTCGATCAACGCGAGGTAGTCCGATGAAACCGCGGAGGGATCGAGTTGGGCCCACCCCGTGGACGACTCGCCCATCCCTCTCATGTCCATCGTCACGAACCGAATTCCGGCAGCGGTCATGCGATCCCGGATGTGTCGGTAGACGTGGCGCGTGTCCCCCATGCCGGGCGCAGCGATGACCAGCGGTCCGTCGACGCCGTTGTCGTCGTACGAGATGGTCCCACCGGGGCGTTCGAGCAATTGGGTGGTCGGTTGGGTCATGACAGTCTCCTATCGAGTGTTCGTTGTCGTGGCCGATTGATTTGAGATGGCATCGATTCCGACACGCCAGGCGGCGTCGATGTCGGCATCGGGTGGAAAACGTTGGGCGAGCTCGAGGGTCACCATGCCGTGCGCGAACGCCCATGCTGCCCTGGCATGATCGACACTCCCACCGAACGCCTGGATGAGTGGACGGGCAGCCCGTTCCTCGACCCCATCGGGGAGTTCATTCCTCGGGAGCGGTCGGTCGGTCATGAGCCGGTAAAGGTGGGGATGCTCGAGCGCCCAGGTTCGATAGCGGCGAGCAAACGTCTCTATCGCGTGCTCCTCGGATTGCTCGAAGGCCTCGGCCTGTTGACGGAAGCCATCCGCGATGAGCGCGACTTCGAGTTCTCGCTTGTCGGCGACATGCTTGTAGAGAGACGGCGCACGGATACCGAGCTCACTTGCGATCGCACGCATGGTGACACCGTCTGGCCCATGATGTTCGAGCAGCCGACGGGCCACCGCCACGATCTCGTCGCGGCGCCCTTTGTCCTCGGATGCTCCAGCTTCCGGGGCGACTGTCTCATCTTGTTGGGTCGAGTACGTCATTCGGTCTCCTTTCGAGCGCATCTCGCCACACACACAACACAAACACGACAAATTGGCTAACCGTGTTAGCCATTGTAGGCTAACAGCGTTAGCAATGTCAAGCGAGAATGATGCGATCGAGGGGAATCCGATCGGTTGGGCAACACGGCTCGCGGCGATTACCGGTTGGACCTCCGGCGGGTAGCTTGGCGACGTGATGAATCGCTACTCCCTCACCGCGCCGACGGATCGCAGACTCGACCGGCTCCGCTCGACTGCCGAACACGAGAATCTGAGCTACGACGGGGTCGGAGGAAGCATCAGCGGCGGTCACCCCGCCGGGTACCACTCGCACAGCTCCGAGTTGACCGTCGCGGCCGACTGGGAGGCGGCGAAATCCGCCATCCGAAGCTGGTCGGGCCATCGCTCCGCCGGGGGGGTTCTCGCTCCGGAGACGCCTCCTCTGACGCAAGGCGCCACGATGGCGTTCGGTGTGAGAGTCCTGGGCGTGTGGGCGACCGGAACCTGCCGCATCGTCGAGGTCATCGATCACGACGAGCGATTCGGGTTCAGCTACGGTACGCTCCCCCATCATCCCGAGCGCGGTGAGGAGATGTTCGCCGTGGACAAGAACGGAGACGGCACGGTCACCTTCCGCGTGGCCGCCTTCTCGAAACCGGCAGGGCTCGTGACGACGATGATCGGACCCATCGGCCGCCTCATCCAAAGGACGATGACCAGGCGCTACCTCGCAGGGTTTGCCGCCTTCGCCGCCTCACCCCCCGCTGCCACCCGGCAGTGATCGCGAGGTGACTCGCAAGCCAGGACGCAAAGAGGGCCGGCCCATCCGGGCCGGCCCTCTCATCACCTCGGATCGCTTCGAGCTCAGCTCTTGTCGATCTTCTCGATCAGGGTGTCCACGGCATCGTCGAACGACGGCGCCGGCCGACGCTTGGCGTCACCGCCACTCTTGGAGTCGCCACCGCCGGACGAACCGTGTCCACGGCCATCCCGGTCGGCACGGCCGCCGCGATCGCGACCTCGGTCGCCGCCCCGGTCACCACCATCACGCTTGCCGCCGTCACGTCCGCCACGGTTGCCACCCTCGCGTCCGCCACGATCACCGCGATCGCGGTTGTCCCGGTCACGGCCTGCGCCGCCACCCGAACCTCCGGAACGAGCCTTGGCAGCCTCGGAGGGCTCGAGCTTCTCGCCCTCGGCGAGCTCGAGCGACAGCTTGCCGCGGTCGTCCACCTCGGTGAGCACGACATTGAGCTTCTGACCCAGCTCGAGGTAGTCCTCGACCTGGTCGACACGGCGATCACGATCGATCTTCGAGATGTGCAACAGGCCGTCACGGCCGGGCAGCACGTTGATGAAGGCGCCGAACTTGGTGATGTTCACCACGGTTCCCTCATAAGTCGCTCCCAGATCGGGCTCCGGCGGGTTGGCGATCATCATGACGCGCATCTTGGCGTCTTCGAGCACGTCCTTGTCGGTGGAGGCGATCCGGACGATGCCGATGTTGCCCTCCTCGACGATCTCGAGCGTTGCTCCGGTCTCTTCCTCGATCTCACGGATGACCTTGCCCTTGGGGCCGATGACCTCGCCGATCTTGTCCTTCGGGATCTCGATGGACTCGATGCGCGGCGCATACTTGTTGAGCTCCTCGCGGGGAGCCGAGATGGCCTGCTTCATGACGTCGAGGATCTTCAGACGGGCGTCCTTGGCCTGAGACAGGGCTCCTGCCAGCACGTCGGACGGAAGTCCGGCGAGCTTGGTGTCGAGTTGCAGCGCAGTGATGACGTCAGCCGTGCCTGCGACCTTGAAGTCCATGTCGCCGAGGGCGTCTTCGGCACCGATGATGTCGGTGAGCGTCGAGTACTTGCCGTCGACCGAGATGAGCCCCATGGCGATTCCCGCCACCGGCTCGATGATCGGGACTCCGGCGTCCATCAACGACAGCGTCGAAGCGCACACCGATGCCATCGAGGTGGAGCCGTTCGAGCTGAGCACCTCCGAAACCAACCGGAGCGCGTATGGGAACTCGTCGGAGTCGGGCACGACCGGGAGAACTGCCTTCTCGGCGAGCGCTCCGTGGCCGATCTCACGACGCTTCGGTCCACGCATGAACCCGGCTTCACCAACCGAGAACGGCGGGAAGTTGTAGTGGTGCATGTAGCGCTTCGACTCGATGATCCCGAGGGTGTCGAGCTGCTGCTCCATCCGGAGCATGCCGAGCGTCGTGATGTTGAGGACCTGGGTCTCGCCACGCTGGAACAGCCCGGAGCCGTGCGTGCGTGACACGACACCGACCTCTGCGCTGAGCGGACGGATGTCCGCCGGGCCGCGCCCATCCATCCGGATGCCCTCGTTGACGACACGTGCCCGCATCATCTCCTTCATCACCGACTTGAACGCCCGCTTCGCCTGCTCGATCGACTCGGTGTCGTCGTCGGCGAAGCCGAGCTCGGCCAGCGTCTCGTCGCGAGCCGTCGACTCGGCGTTGCCACGCTCGGTCTTGTCGGCGATGCGGATCACGTCATGCAGCTTGGAGCCCGCAATCTGTTCGACGCGGCTGCGGATCTCGTCGGAGTAGTCGATGGCCAGCGGCCATTCGACCTCCGGGATGTCGAGCTGCGAAACGAGCTCGTTCTGGAGATCGATGAGCTGAGCGATGTACTGCTTCGACTCTTCGAGACCCCGGGCAACCGTGTCCTCGTCGGAGGCAGGTGCGCCTTCCTTGATGAGCTCGATGCCGCCGGGGGTCGAACCGGCCTCGACCATCATGATGTCGATCTCACCGGTGTCGGGGTTGCGACGCCCCGCAACGACCAGGTCGAACACGGACTCGTCGAGGTCCTCGTAGGTGGGGAACGGAATCCACTCCCCGTCCTTGAGCGCGAGACGGATACCGCCGATCGGGCCCTGGAAGGGGATCGGGCTGGCCGAAAGGGCAGCCGATGCGCCATTCAGCGACAGCACGTCGAACGGGTTGTCCTCGTCGACCGAGAGCGACGTGATCACGACCTGCGTCTCGCAACGGAATCCATCGGCGAAGGACGGTCGGAGCGGACGGTCGATCAGGCGGCATGCGAGGATCGAGTCCTCGGAGGGGCGACCTTCACGACGGAAGAACGAACCGGGGATCTTCCCGGCGGCATACATGCGCTCTTCGAAGTCGACGGTGAGCGGGAAGAAGTCGATTCCTTCGCGCATCCTCTTGTTTGCGGTGGCGGTGACCAGCATTTCGATGCTGTCACCCAGCCGAGCGACGACGGATCCGTCGGCGAGCCCGGCGAGTTTGCCGGTCGAGAACGACAGCGTCTTGCCGCCGATCTGGCCGGTGACCGTGGTTTCTGACACGGTTTCTCCTTGTGTTGTCGGGTGGAGCGAACCCGTTACCAGTGGTCACGCTTCGTTCGTCGAAACGTGGCGACTAGCAACCGATTCCGCTCCGGGTTTCTGCGGTCATTCGACCGGTCATCCCAGCTCGAGGCTGGATCTGTTCGTCGCGACGGTGCGCAACGAGATGGAGGAGCGGGCTTCCCGCTCCTCCAACAGGTTGATTCAGCGGCGAAGGCCGAGCGACGCAATCAGCTTGCGGTAACGCTCGACGTCGGTGCGCTTCAAGTAGTTCAGCAGCCGCCGGCGGCGACCAACCATCATCAACAGGCCGCGTCGGCTGTGATGATCGTGTTTGTGGGTCCGGAGATGCTCGGTGAGGTGGTTGATGCGCTCAGAGAGCAATGCCACCTGGACTTCCGGGGAGCCGGTGTCCGATTCGTGAGCTCCGAACTCGGAGATGATTTCCTGAGTTGTCTTCATACGCGAAAAACCTAGATCTTCTTGAGGGGGTTGTCGCTCTGGACCCAAGTCACGTTACCACGACCCGAGATTCGTCACCAATCCGGTGAACCCACGGTGACTCAAGCGGGGAGGAGATCGAACACCCTTCCGGTATGGGCCTGCGAGCGGCGCAGTTCGAATCCGATGCCACTGTCTTGGGCGAGCGACCTGATGCTCGCAGCGAGCGACACGCCACTGGAATCACAGAAGCTCAACGCAGTGAGATCGAGGACGATCTGGGTGTGTCGCCCGCGCATGTGCCGCATGAGCGCATCGAGCAGGCTCCGAGCGGAGAAGTAGTCCAGCTCACCGACCGGATGGATGACGAGACGCTCGGATTCGGCAGCCGCCGCCGTCGTGTCAGGCGTGTCAGAGGTGGGTTGAATCGAATTCACCGGCCAATCATACGAGAACGCATGCTCAGAACACATCAGTGGCCATGGTGTCTGCTTCGACTTCGATCTCGACCTTCCAAGCCGGATCCAGGAGTGCCGCGACGACCACCATCGTCGCAACGGGTGACGCCCCACCGAACACTTCCTGATGGGCGCGTCCGATCTCGTGGGTGTATCCGGCCGACGTGATGAACATCCTGGTGCGAACGACGTCGGACTCGGTTCCGCCGAGCCGAACCACGGCGTCGAGGGCGATCCGGCCGCACAGCAGCATCTGCTCGTACGCCCCCACCGGAGGCTGCGAGCCGTCCTGGGGAATCGGGGCGGTCCCGGCCACCTCGATCCTGTTGCCCACTCGGATGGCTCGACAGAAGCCGTACTGCCGCTCGTACGGGGATGCCGAGAAGACCTGCTCACGCATCCTTGCCGTTCCTCTCGCTGAGCAACGACCGTGCCGTGCCGACGTCGCGCGCGATCTGCTCCGTCAAGGCCTCGAGCGAGTCGAAGCGCTGTTCACCACGGATGCGCTCGACGAACTCGATCTCGACTTCCTCTCCATAGATGTCGCCGGAGAAGTCGAGGACATGGACCTCGACCGCCCGCATGTTGACCCCGAACGTCGGGCGAACACCGATGTTCACCACGGCCGGGAACCGTTCGCCTGCGACCTCCGCGAAGACCGCGTACACACCGTCTGCAGGCACGGCCATCCGCTCGGGGATGTGGAGGTTGGCCGTTGGAAAACCGATCGATCTGCCGCGGGCATCGCCGTGGACGACCGGCCCGGTGAGGCTGAAGCGCCTGCCGAGCAGCCGGGCGGCCTCCGACACCCTGCCGTGCCCGAGTTCGGCACGGATCCGTGTCGAGGAGACAACGTCGTGCTCGTCGTCGCCGACCATCGAGACGACATCGACCTCGAAGCCCAACTCGCTGCCGACGCGTGCGAGCAGCTCGGGATCGCCGGATCTGTTGTGCCCGAACCGGAAGTTGTCGCCAACCGCGACCCAGGCGGCGTTGAGGCGGTACGAGAGGATCTCGGCGGCGAACAACCTGGGCTCGAGGTCTCGGATCTGGACGAAGGGCAGCACCCCCATGATGCCCACGCCGCATGACTCCATCACCTCGGCGCGTTCGTCGATCGAGGTCAGGAGCTTCGGTGCCCTCGCAGGGTCCACGAATTCGAGTGGATGCGGATCGAAGGTGAGGGCGACGGCAACGCCATCGATCTCCGCCGCACGCTTGGTCAGCGTCTTGAGCACATGTTGGTGTCCGAGATGCACGCCGTCGAACACCCCGATCGCAACCGCCGATCGGACGCCCTGCACCTCCCACATGAAGGGGTCTCCGGTCAGTACCTCGATCGCCACGCCGCCATTCTGCCAGCTACACGCTCACCCCAACGAAGCCCAACCCTCTACTCCTGACCGCAGGGACCTCTCCCCACGCTCCGCCACGGGGAACACCATGGTTTGATGTCCCCCAGCTTGCTCGGGGAAGGACCCGTGGAGCGAGGAACGAGCCCCACCGGTACGGGGAAGCCGCGCGATCACCGCTCTCCAAAGGTTGCGGTCTCGCCGCGGGCGCCGGCCCCTCACCTCCCGACCGCAGGACCTTTCCCCCTCGCTCCGCTCCGGCCAACACCAGGATTGATGTCCCCCACGCAGTGGGGGAATGGACCCGTGGAGCGAGGAACGAGCGCCACGTGTAGGGGGAAGCCACGCCATCACCGCTCTCCACAAGACCAGGTCTCGCCACGGGTGAAGACTCCTCACCTCCTGACCGCAATGGTGGCTGCAGAGTCGTACCGACGCCGCCACCTGCAGAACCATTGCGTCTCGTCCCTCGCCTCGCAGAGACTGTTCCCCACTACGTGGGGAACAGCACTCAGTTGAAGACGACGAGGGGGACGGCTTGGCCGTTGTTGGGCTCGCACATGGCGACGAACTCGTCGTCGGTCCCGAGGACACGGAATGCCGACTCGGGGAGATCGTCTGCCCGCAACCGGATCCCATTGCGCAGTTTCGCCGCCGCGTCTGCGTCGACCCGATACACGGGACGGTCGGCCAGGACGGTGTTGACATCGCGCAGGTGATCGGCCCAATCATCCAATTGGTCGGGCGTGATCGCGTCGGCGAGTGTCGCTCCCCCGGTCGTGGTTCGGCGCAATGACGACAGATGGGCGAACCCGCCCAGACGGCGGGCGAGATCATCGGCCAGTGAGCGGACATAGGTGCCCTTGCCGCACACGACGCGGAACTCGACGACTGGATGGTCGCCGTCCCCGACCGAGACGATCTCCAGCTCGTGGATCATCACGGGTCGAGCCGGGCGGTCGACCTCGATCCCCTCACGAGCCAATTCGTATAGACGCTTCCCACCATGCTTCAAGGCGGAGACCATCGGTGGGATCTGTTCGATCTCACCGGTGAACTCCGACCGGGCGATTTCGCGCAGGGTCTCGACGTCCACCAACATTGGCGCCTCCTCGACCACCTCGCCGTCGGCGTCGAGGCTGTCGGTCGCAACCCCGAACACGGCGGTCGCCACGTACTCCTTGGGTTGATCCTGAATGAAGCGGATCAGTCGGGTGCACCGGCCGATTGCGACCACGACGATGCCGGTCGCCATCGGGTCGAGAGTGCCCGCATGGCCGACCTTCTTGATCTTGGTAGCCCTCCGCACGTCCGCGACCAGATCGTGGGATGTGCGCCCGGGCGGCTTGTCGAGGACGAGGAAGCCGTCAACCATCGAAGGGTTCGAGGTGTTCGCGTATCGTGGCCATCACCGCGTCGACGGATCCAGAGGCTGTGAACCCGGCGGCGTTGTGGTGTCCACCTCCACCGAACACCTCGGCGATGGCGCCGACGTCGACGCGTCCCCGGGACCTCATCGATCCCTTGATCCGACCGCCACCCAGGTCCTTGAGCAACACCGCGACGTCAGACTCCTGCGCCGTTCTCAGTGCATCGATCAGCGGGTCGGTGTCGTCGAGGCCGATCCCGGAGATGTTCAGATCTTTGATCGTGAGGACCGACCAGACGAGGCGCCGATCGACCTCCAGCACGGCGCGCGACAGGACGGCGCCCGCAGCGTGGAGATAACCGAACGGGGTCTCTTCGTACACGTGCCGGCCGATGATCTCCGGCCTCGCCCCGGCCTCGACCATTCGGGCCGCTGCTCGAAGCGTCTTGGGAGCGGTGTTTGCGTACTGGAAACGGCCGGTGTCCGTCACGAGACCGACGTGGAGCGCAGTCGCCGTCACCGGGCCGATGCGCCATCCGAGGGCATCGAGTAGGTCGATCACGATCTCGGCGGTTGCGGCTGCGTCGGGGACGATCAGGTTGAGACGACCGAATCCGTCGTTGGTCTTGTGGTGGTCGATGACGATGAGCGTGCCCGCACGTTCGGCGGGCCCGCGCAGATCACCCAGCCGGTCGGCGGACCCGGCGTCGAACGTCACCATCACGTCGGGCTCGGCGGGCACTTTGTCCGGGGCAACCAGCATGTCCGTCGGGAGGAAGGCGAATGTCCCCGGCAGGGTGAACGGGTGTCCGAACGACGGGAAGACCTCCTTGCCGTTCTCGACAGCCGCAACCGCCATCGCGAGCATCGATCCGATTGCGTCACCGTCGGGTCCGATATGACATGCCATCGCCAACCTGGAGGCACCCGCGATCGCTGTCACCGCTTCGTCGAGATCGGGGATCATTCCTCTTCGTCCTTCCCGGTGTCGGCGATCGAAGCCAAGATCTGATCGATGCGTGCGCCACCGGCGACCCCGCGATCGAGCTCGAACTCGAGCGCCGGCGTGTACTTCATGCGCACCTCGTCTCCGAGGAGCTTCCGCAGCCGCGGAGCGGCAGAATCCAGCGCGGCCTTCGTCTCGTCCGCTCGATCGAGATCCAGAGTCGAGAAGAACACCGTCGCCTTCCGGAGATTGGGGGCGGTCTCGACGCCGGTGATCGACACCATCTCGAGACGCGGGTCCTTCAGCCGCTCAACCTCCTCGGCGAGCACGTGCAGCACGATCGAGTTCACTCGGCGCATTCGTGAATAGCTACTCACCGGGTTCCTCCATGTGTCTCACCGTGAACGCCACCATCTCACATCGGAGCTGGCGGTCGAAGTGTCGTCGGGTTTGATCGATCATGCGCTCCAGCTCGCTCATATCTCTGGCGACCAACGCGACACCGATTCCGGATCGCTGCCAGGTGTTCTGATGCTCCACCTCTGCGACGGAGACCGAGAGCCCGTTTCTGAGCCCCTCGATCACCGGCCGCAGCACGGCGCGCTTCTCCTTCAGCGACTGCGCCTCGCCGACGTGCAGCTCGATCTTGATCGCCGCGACCTTCATGTCCCGAAGGTCAGGTTCTGGCGACTTCGCGGACCTCGTAGACCTCGATGATGTCGCCTTCCTTGACGTCGTTGTATCCCTCGAGACTGATACCGCACTCGAACCCGGACGCCACCTCTCTGGCGTCTTCTTTGAACCGTCGCAGCGAGCCGATCACGCCGTCGTGGATCACCACACCGGCCCGGATCAGCCGGGCCTTGGCACCGCGGAGGATGACACCGTCGGTGACGTAGGAACCCGCGATGGTCCCGGCGCGCGGCACCTTGAACAGCGCCCGAACCTCGGCTTCGCCGAGCACGACCTCCTGCTTGTCCGGCTCGAGCTTGCCGACCAGCATCAGTTCGATCTCGTCCAACAGCTCGTAGATGATGCTGTAGGTGAGGATCTGGATTCCTGCCTCCTCGGCAGCGCGACGAGCCTTGCCTTCGGGCCGCACGTTGAAACCGACGATGACGGCTCCGGTGACCTCGGCCAGCGTCACGTCGTTCTCGCTGATGCCGCCGACCGCGCCATGGACGATGTCGATCCGCCCGTCCTCACGTTTGATCTTTGCGAGAGACTCGCGCAGCGCCTCGAGTGAGCCGTGCGCATCGGCCTTGAGGATGATGCGCAACTCGGTCTCTTCGGCGCGGAGCTGCTCGAGCAGACCCTGGAGCCGCTCGCGGGCGCTCGGGAGCGCCTGCTCCTCTTCCTTTATGGCCTGCTCACGATCGGCGGCGAGGTTGCGGGCGAGTTTGTCGTTCTTGACCACCTCGAAGATCGAACCAGCCGTCGGCACCTCCGACCATCCCATGATCAGCACCGGATCGGACGGTCCGGCCGACTTCAACCGGTCGCCCTGTTCGTTCATCATCGCCCGGGCGCGCCCGGCGACCGGGCCTGCGACGAAGGAGTCGGACTGCTTGAGGGTCCCGCGCTTGATGATCACCGTCGCAGTGGGTCCCATGCCCTGTTCGAGTTGCGATTCGATGACGACACCAATCGCCATCGGCTTCGGGTTCGCCTTGTACTCCTGCAGCTGGGCGATCAGGTCGATCACCTCGAGGAGATTGTCGACCCCTTCGCCGCTGAGCGCGGACACCTCGACCGACGGCACATCTCCGCCGAGCTCTTCGACGATCACGCCGTGCTGGGTGAGTTCGGTCCGGACCCTGAGCGGATCTGCGCCGGGAACGTCCATCTTGTTGATGGCGACGACCAGTTCGACACCTGCTGCCTTGGCGTGGTTGATCGCTTCGATCGTCTGTGGCATCACGCCGTCGTCGGCGGCAACGACGAGGACGACGATGTCGGTGACATCTGCCCCGCGGGCGCGCATGGTCGTGAAGGCCTCGTGGCCCGGAGTGTCGATGAACGTGATGCGTCTCCCGCCCACCTCGACCTGGTAGGCACCGATGTGCTGGGTGATCCCGCCGGCCTCGTCGTCGACGACTTTCGCCTTGCGGATCGTGTCCAACAGGGTCGTCTTTCCGTGATCGACATGTCCCATCACCGTGACCACCGGCGGCCTGGCAACGAGGTCCTCGGGCCGGTCGTCGAATTCCGGTAGCTCCTCCGTGGCCGCGATGGGCTCGGCGGGTGCCTCGTCGAGCAGGTCGACGATGACGTCGAAGCTCTCGGCGACTTCCTCCATGAGTTCGACGGGCATGGGCTGTCCGGCGCCTGCCGCCTTTCCCCGGGTGAGGAGGGCCTTGACGACCTCGGGGGTCGACTGGCCGATCGCCTCGGCGAACTCGGACACGCTCATACCGTCGTAGACCTCGGCGATGCCGACTTCGGCGGTGTCGGTCGACGCCGCAGGCTCAGCCTCGACCAGCTCGGGCTCGACGACCGGCTCGGGCTCGGGCGCATCCTCCACGACCGGCTCCGGCGTAGCTTGCACGACCGGCTCGGGCTTCGGCTCCGGCGCAGCTTGCACGACCGGCTCGGGCTTCGGCTTCGGCTTCGGCTTCGGCTTCGGCGCAGTTTCCACGACCGGCTCGGGCTCCGACTTGGCCGGAGCCAAGCCGCCGAGGGACGCCTTGACGGCGGCAATTTGGTCGTCCTCCAGACCCGAGGACGCGGTCTTCACCTCGAACCCAAGCTCCTTGGCGGCGTCGAGCACGTCTTTCGATTCGATGTCGAGCTCACGGGCGAGCTCGTAGATTCTCGTCTTTGCCACTCGGTCTATTCCTCTTCGTCGTTCGCGGTGGTGATCTCGGCATCCGCCGATTCCGGTTCGTCGCCGGCTGCAACCGGCTTTGCGAGGTCGGCGTCTGCCGAGGTGGCGTCGTCGCCCGGTGCAACGGCTTCCGCTGCAGGCTCGGCGACCGGAGCCTCGACTCGCGGAGCCTCCTCTTCAGGAGCCTCCACCTCGGGTGTTTCGGGTTGATCCGACCGGATGTCGATCCGATAGCCGGAGAGCCGAGCGGCGAGACGGGCGTTCTGCCCCTCCTTGCCGATCGCCAGCGAGAGTTGGTTGTCACTGACGATCACAACCGCAGTCCGATCCTCCTCGTCGATAACGACCTCTTGGACCCTCGCCGGGCCGAGAGCCTCGGCGATGAACTGGCGGATGTCATCACGGTGCTGGACGACGTCGACCTTCTCGCCCCGCAGCTCGTTCACGACCTGGCGGACACGGCTGCCACGGGCTCCCACGCACGCACCCTTGGGGTCGACGTTGGAATCGTGGCTGAGCACGGCGATCTTGGTCCGATGCCCGGGTTCGCGGGCGATCGCCGTGATCTCGACGGTTCCGTCGACGATCTCCGGCACCTCGAGCTTCAACAGCTCGCGAACCAGGTCGGGATGGCTACGGGACACCACGATCTGCGGCCCCTTGGCCTCGTTGCGGACCTCGAGAATGAGGGCCTTCACACGGTTGCCGCGCTCGAGGCGCTCGTACGGAATCCGCTCGGAGCCGGGCATCAGCGCCTCGGCATCACCGAGATCGAGGATCACATACCGGTGGTCGACCTGCTGGATGATGCCCGTCACGAGGTCGCCTTCGCGCCCCTGGTAGATGTCGTAGACCTGGCCACGCTTGGCCTCGTTGAGCCGCTGAGCGATGACCTGTTTGGCGGTCTGGGCTGCGATCCGTCCGAAGTCGTCCGGCGTGTCCTCCCACTCTCGGATGACATTTCCGTCCTCGTCGAGCTCCTGGGCGTAGACGAGAATGTCGCCTTCGTCGGGATCGATGGTGACTCGTGCTTCCTCGGCGGCACCAGGGCTGCGCTTGTAGGCCGAAACGAGCGCATTCGCAAGAGCATCGAGGATCATCTCGACCGGCACGCCACGTTCGCGTTCGAGTAGCTCGAGAGCCTCCATGACCTGGAAGTCGATCTTCATGATGCCTTACCTCGTTTCGTTCCTGGTTTGGGCTGAGCCTCCCACTTGAACACGGTGCGTGCAGACGTCACCGCGTCGTATCTGAAGCTCTCGTCGCCCGAGTTGGTGGACACGACGAAACCGTCGTCGTCCGCCGATGTGAGCTCGCCGGAGGCCGTGGTCGTCGTCTCGTCGATCCTTGCTTTGATCTTGACGAGTCGGCCTATGGACTTCTTGTAATGCGATGGTTTGCGCAGTTTCCGCTCCAGCCCTGGAGACGAGACTTCGAGCTGATACGGCGATTGCAGGCTCGGGACGTCGTCGAGTAGCCGGCTGATCCCATTGCTGACCTCAGAGAGCCGATCGAGATCGACTCCGTCGGGCGCGTCGACCAGGATCCGCAGGGTCCTCCCATTGCCGGATCCGACCATTTCGACATCGTCGAGCTCGAGCCGCTCGGCAGCGAGCCATGGTTCGACGAGTGCTGTGATGTCGTCGGTCGACTGTGCGATCGTCGGCGTCCTTTCAACAAAAGAGGCGGGCATGCGCCCACCTCATAGAGCGTTCACTTGGAGTTGTGATTATATGCCCGGTCCCCCGCAATCCGCCACTCCGGGCTGCATGGCTCTCTACGCGTCGACCTCGCCGGCGGTGGGCCGGTCCGTTACTGCGGACAAGTCGAGTCCTTCTGCGACTCCACCCGTCCCGACCTGTGGCTCCGCGCGATTCCCCGGGAGCACAGATTGCCGGATATCGAGTGCTCTGTCGACGCTCGAAAACGGGTCCGAATCGCCGTCGACCTCGGTCAATACACGACGTCGTAGAGGAGCTTGGTCACACCGTTCGAGTAGCTCTCGGACTCACGGAGCCTCAACTGACGCTTGTCACGATCGTTGCGGCTGAACAGGCTCTTGCCCGCCCCCAGAAGCACCGGGAACACCAACAGGTTGTACCGGTCGATCAGATCAGCGTCGGAGAGGCGGCGGGCGAGTTCTGCACTGCCGTGGATGAAGAGTGCGCCGTTGTCACTCTGCTTCACGCCGGCCACGTCGTCGCTGGATCGCAGGATCGTGGTTGCGCCCCAGCCGTCGAACAGGTCGGCTTCGGTGAGGGTCGTTGACACGACGTACTTTGGGAGATCCTTGTACGCAGCATGGTCCTCGGAGTCGCGCCACACAGGCGCGAAGATCTCGTAGCTGCGCCTCCCGAACATCAGCGCCGTCGTTTCATCGAGTTCCTCGCCCTTGAGTGCGAATGCCTCCGGGACAAACTCTGTGTCCATGACCCAGCCCCCGCTGCGGTGACCCTCGGCCGTGCCACCGGGCGAGTCGATGATCCCGTCGAGCGACATGAACCCTGTGTAGACCAACTCGCGTGCCATGGGGACCTTCCTGTACGTGGTGCGTGCAAAGCGCAAATGCCCGTTCGCATGCGACCTTAGGCAACAGCTACGGACCCGTTGACGAAACCGGTTTGGTTCTCTACATCCGGAGCCTCGATCTCCAGTGGTGTGTCGAGCTCGGCACGATCGGTTCGAGCGATGATGGTTGGGATGAGTCCGAGCCGTGGCTCCGCTGCATGCGTTCCAGCCGTTGAACCCATTGTGGCCGTAGTCAGCATCCCAAACGCACACGTCATACGATGACGTACACGAAGTTGCGGTGACTGTGGTTGCGATCAGGTCAGTCCTGTCGTGTTGGTTACCGACTGCATAGTTGACACCGTTGGCATAGGTTGTCGTGAGGTCTCGCGTTGCCACCCTCCAGTTGGAATTGGTCGTCCACCAAACGCCATTGGTCGTCCCTGAGAGCCCGGTAGATCCAGTGCCAACAGCGTTCGTGGCGTAGGCCGGGGTCTGGACCAAGGCGAGGACCAGTAGGCAATAGGCAAGCACTCGTCTCTGCCGCCAGCGCGTGTGCAGTACCTCCACCGTGGCTCCATGTCGCCTGTACGAACGCCCGCTTCGGAGAGTGCGCTGGATCGGCACCTCGCTGTGCGCTGGAAAGCGATTGCACTTGTGCCGCGTTGGTGGCATATTTGTGGCATGGCACGGGTCAGAGTGAGCACCACAGTGGACGAATCGCTTCTCGGCGAAGCACGGCGGTCGAGGCCGGACAGCAACGACGCCGCCCTCCTCGATGAGGCGCTCGCCGCTCTCTTGGCTAGACATCGCGCCGCCCAGATCGACGCCGCCTACGCATCGTACGACGCCCATCCCATCGACGAGCCCGACGAGTGGGGTGACCTGGCCTCATTCCGAGAGGCTGCCGGGCGGTCATGACCGAGTTGCCGACCCGCGGTGACATCTGGTGGTGCGAGCTGCCCGAGATCGCTCGTCGGCCCGTCTTGGTGTTGTCCCGAGACGTAGCCATTCCGAGACTACGACGAGTCATCGTCGCACCGTGTACGACCACCGTTCGAGGACTCCCCAGCGAGGTTGCACTCGAGCCGTCAGAGGATCCCATCCCCCGCGCTTCGGCAGTGAACCTGGATTCGATCGAGAGTGTCTCGGTCGGGACTCTCACACAGCGCCTGGGACGCCTCAGCGATCAGCGCATGCGCCAGATCTGCGGAGCGCTCAACGTCGCCGTCGACTGTGTCGGATGAGGGCGAGAGCCTTTGGCGATGCAAGCGAGCTCGGATCACTGCGTTGCGCGGAAGTCGTTCATGAAGGTCACGAGCACCTCAACCGACTCCATCTCGAGGGCGGCGTAGAGGGATGCGCGGCAGCCGCCAACGGAACGGTGACCCTTCAAGCCGATGAGGTTGCGGTCGGCCGCGGTGGCCACGAACTCGGCCTCCAGGTCCTCGCTAGGAAGGCGGAACACGACGTTCATGTGACTCCGCACGGCCGGATCGACCGGACTGCGATAGAAGCCGTCGGATCCATCGATCACCTCGTACACCGCGCCCGCCTTGGCCGCTGAGCGCTCCTCGAGCGCTGCGATCCCCCCGCGCTCCTCCAGACGCTCCAGCACCTTTCCCATCACGTAGATCGTGAACATCGGCGGCGTGTTGCCCAGACTGTCGGAGTTGGCGTGGAATTCATAGCGGAGGTAGCTCGCCACGTCGTTCGCCGGGTTTGCGGCGACCGACTTCCGCACGAAAACGACGGCCATTCCTGCCGGAGCGAGATTCTTCTGGACACCTCCGTAGACGAGGTCGTAACGATCCCATTCGATCGGCCTGGCGAGATAGTCCGAGGACATGTCGGCAACGAGAGAAACATCGGTCTCTGGTAATTCGACCATCCGGATCCCGCCGATCGTCTCGTTCGTCGTCACGTGCAGGTATCGCCACTCAGGGTCGATGTCGACTCCATCGGCGCCCGGCATGGTGGTGTAGCCGGTTTCGACTCCGTCCCAGGCCGCTACGAGGTCACCGTGCTTCGAGCCGTCGCTGAGCGCCTTCTTCCCCCATGAGCCGGCCACCACGACCCCCGCCCGTTGACTTGGCGCCAGCAGATTGATCGGAACCATGGCGAATTGCATCGTCGCCCCACCCTGGATGAAGAGGATGTCGAAGTCGTCGGGGACCGCCGCGACCCTCCGGAGAGTCGAGAGCGTGCCCATGTGAACCGCCTCGTAGTCCTTCGAACGGTGTGAGAGTTCGATGAGAGACATTCCGGTGCCACGGAAGTCCGTGAGTTCGGCTGCGACCTCTTCCAGGACATCGAGCGGGAGGGCACACGGCCCAGCGCCGAAGTTGTGGGCTCTCATGACTGGCCTTTCTGCACCGACCGGACGCTGCGACCGTCCGCAACGTAGCCTGTCGATCGTGAGAGACACAACCGCATCCGTGACGGTGTTCTCGGGCTCCGAGCCGACCCAGACCGAGGACCGCCTGGCCGGTGAGGAGCCTCTCGAGCTGCGGATCGAGGACACGCCGATCGCCGTGCTCATGCGCACCCCGGGCAACGAGGCCGAACTGGCCCTCGGGTTCTGTCTGACCGAGGGGATTCTGCTGTCGCCGAGCGAGTTCGGCGGCCTCGAACGCCTCGACGAGGGCCGCTACCGCATCCTTCTGGCACCGGGCGTCGAAGTCGAACCCGAGCAGTTCCGTCGCAACACGTACACCACGTCGTCGTGCGGCGTCTGCGGAAAGGCATCCATCGACGCAGTTCTCATCGCCTCACGACCGCTGTCTGAGGGTCCGTTCGTGCCTCCGGACATCGTCTATTCGGCGGTTGCTGCGCTCGAGGGCTCGCAACCTGAGTTCGTCCGAACCGGCGGTCTGCACGGCGCAGCGATCACCACAGCCGACGGAGAAGTGCTCGGTGTGGCCGAGGACATCGGCCGCCACAACGCCGTCGACAAGGCGATCGGGGCCACAGCAGCCCTGCGATGGCCACTCGGTGAGTCGATACTGGTCGTCTCGGGCCGCAGCAGCTTCGAGATCACCCAGAAAGCCGCCGTGGCCGGCATCCCCATCGTTGCCGGCGTGTCGGCTGCTTCATCGTTGGCGGTCGACCTGGCCCGAGACGTCGGAATGACCCTGATCGGCTTCGTCCGCAACGATCGCATGGTCGTGTACAGCGCGCCCGAGCGCATCACGCCGGATTGAGCCAATCGCACACCGAGTTGCTGTCGGCCGTCGGCCATCGGCGATCAAACCAACGTGAAACGTGGAACGTGAAACGCCTACGGCAGATGGTCTGAGACGGCGTCGAGGGGGATCTCAATCGTCTCCATCGTCGAGCGGGTGGTGAACTCCGCCAGGCCCGATGCCAGGCCGCGGGGGCCGATCGTGACCCGATAGGGCACACCGATGAGCTCTGCGTCGGCGAACTTGACGCCCGGGCGCTCATCACGATCGTCCAACAGGACGTCGTAGCCGGCGTCGGTGAGGTCGGCGTAGAGGCGATCGCCGGCTGCGACCACCGCATCGTCCTGCTGTCGGAGCAGGGTGACGATGACGTGGTACGGGGCGACCTCCCAGGGCCAGATGATCCCGGCGTCGTCGTGGCTCGCCTCGACGATCGCCGCCATCGACCGCTCGAGGCCGATGCCATACGATCCCATGATGATCGGGTGCGACTCGCCGTTCTCGTCCTGGACGATCGCCCCCATCACCTCGGAGTACTTGGTCCCGAGCTTGAAGATGTGCCCGACCTCGATTCCCTTCCACAACTCCAGCTCTCCCCCGTCCACGGCGCACGCTTCCCCTGCCGAGACCTCCCGCAGATCCGCCCAGTGGCCAACCGCTATGTCGCGTTCGATGTCGACGTTCCGGAGATGCCAGTCGTCCTCGTTCGCCCCGGTGACCATGCCCCGCCGGCCTGCCAGGGCCTGGTCGGCGATGATGGGGTGTTCGGTCACGCCGACGGCACCGAGGGAGCCGGGCAGCGCACCGAGCTGCTCGCGGATCTCGTCGGCTTGCGCGGGACGGATGTCGATCCCACCGGTCACGTCCTGGAGCTTCTGTTCCTGCAGCGCGTGATCGCCCCGCATCATCACCAGCGTGAAAGTGCCGTCGATGAGGTAGACGAGCGTCTTGATCTGTCGGTCGGGGGCGGCCACCTCGGGAAACCCGTCCGCCAGGCCGGCGATCGTGCGGATGCCGGGAGTGGCGAAGCGCTCGGTGTCGGGCACCATGTCGGGATCGTCGATGACCTCGACTCGCGACGTTGCGCGCTCGAGATTCGCTCGATAGTCGCAGGTGCCGCACGTGACGATCCAATCTTCGCCGGCATCAGAGCGCACCATGAACTCGATCGAGTCCGAGCCGCCCATCGCTCCTGATGATGCTTCCACGTCGACGGCATCGACCCCGAAGCGGCCGAAGATCCGTTGATAGGCGGCGTGGTGTCGGTCGAACTGAGCGTCGAGACCGTCCTGGGTGAGATCGAGCGAATACGAGTCCTTCATCGTGAACTCACGGACCCTGAGCACACCCGACTTGGGTCGCGGTTCATCGCGGAACTTCGTCTGGATCTGATACCACAGCTGCGGCAGCTGCTTGTAGCTGGAGATCTCCGAGGCGAGCTGGGCGAACACCTCCTCGTGCGTCATGCCGAGAGCGTTCTCCGAGCCCTTGCGATCGGTCAATCGGAACATCTCGTCGCCCATGATCTCCCAGCGCCCCGACTTCTTCCACAGCTCGGCGGGGTGCATCGCAGGCAGGTGGAACTGCTGTCCGCCGATCCCGTCGATCTCGTCGCGGATGATCCGATCGATTTTCAATCGAACCCGCTGCCCGAGCGGAAGAATCGAGTAGTGGCCCGCCGAGAGCTGTCGTACAAAGCCAGCGCGCAACAGCAGGCGATGACTCGCCGCCTCGGCATTGGCGGGGTCGTCTCTGAGAGTGGGGATGAAAGCCTGTGACCAGCGCATGCCTCGCAACGCTAGCCGTGGCGCGCCGTGCCCCACTTCCCAATGTCCGACCGCAACACGCGCTCGTGCAGGGGCGAGGCTTGCCTCGCTCCTGCAGCTCGGGCCGCGTGGAGCCTTTCGACCCGGACCCGGGGCAGCCTGTACCGACATCACCCGCAGCTGCGGTAGCCTGATGCATCGAATGGGAAGACGACGCAATGTCTGGCTGCTGACGGGGGGAATCGGCAGCGGCAAGAGCACGATACGCAAGATGATGTCCGAGCGCGGTGCGCTCACCATCGACGCCGACCAGGTGGGCCACCAGGTGCTCGAACCGGGCGGTGCCGCCCACGATGAGGTGGCAGCGCGCTGGCCGGAGGTCGTCTTCGAGGGAATCATCGACCGCAAACGGCTGGCCGACATCGTGTTCAACGACTCGGCGGAGCTGCATGCGCTCGAGGCGATTTCTCATCCCGCCATCAGCGAAACGCTGAAAGAGTGGGTGAGGGACTCAGATGCCGAGGTGATCATCGTTGAGATGTCGGTTCCCCGGGACTTCCTCGGCGTCGGTCCGGCCCGCACGATCGTCGCCGACGTCGACATGGCGACCCGGAAGAGGCGTCTCACCGACAAGGGCATGGCTATCGAAGATGTCAATGCACGCATGGCTGCTCAGCCCGATCGAGACGGCTGGGTCGAGCGGGGCGGATGGGTGATCTGCACCGATGGCAGCCTCGAAGACGTCGCAGAGCGCGTCGACCGCCTGTGGCCCCAGATCCAGTCGCTCAGCTAGGGCCTCCTTCGTCGGCCTCGTTGGCTGTTCAAAGTTGACAGTCGACAGTTTCTCGCCGGCGACACATATCCCGGGAGTTCGAGCGGACGCGCCGTGTCGCATGGCGCCGCTCGTGTTCAAGCGATGAGGCTCAACAACTGTGAACCGTGAACCGTGAACTCAGTTCGAGGTGATCTCCTCGACCTTGGCCTTCTTGGCAGCGGCGTTGTTGGCGTCGCCGCGGATCTCGACGAGTTGGATGCGCTCCTTCTCGGCCTCGGCTGCTGCGGAGGCGTCGGCTTTGGCGAGGCGAGCGTCGATGCCTTCCTCGACGAGCGCACGAGCCTCTTCCAACAGGGCCTCCACCATTTCGTCTTCCGGCACGACCCGGACCACCTGACCCTTGATGAACAGGTGCCCGCGCCCCCTGCCTGCAGCGATGCCGATGTCGGCCGAACTCGCCTCACCCGGACCGTTGACGACGCATCCCATCACCGCGACCTGGATCGGGAGGTTCTCCGCCTCCAGTGCGGCCTGGGCGTCGGTTGCGACCTTGATGACGTCCACCTCGGCTCGACCGCACGACGGGCAGGCGATCAGATCGAGTCCCTTGCGCTCCCGGAGGCCGAGATATTCGAGCAGCTGGCGGCCGGCCTTGGCCTCTTCGACGGGGTCGGCGGTGAGCGAGAACCGAATCGTGTCGCCGATTCCCTCCATCAGCAACGTTCCGATGCCTGCGACGGACTTGATCAAACCACCGGGCGGCGGCCCTGCCTCGGTCACCCCGAGGTGAAGCGGATAGTCGACAGTGTCGGAGAGCAATCGATAGGACTCGACCATGAGCGGCACGTTCGAGTGCTTGACGGAGATCTTGATGTCGTTGAAGTCGACGTCCTGGAGGTACCGGATCTCTTTGAGCGCCGATTCGACGAGCGCCTCTGGTACGGCATTCCCGTACTTCGCTTCGATGTCCTTGTCCAGCGAGCCGGCATTGACGCCGACTCTGATCGGCAGCCCGCGATCACGCGCCTCGCGTGCCACGGTCTTGATCTGGTCTTCCTTGCGGATGTTGCCCGGGTTGAGACGGAGTCCCTGCACCCCGGCTTCCATCGCCGCGAGCGCGAGCTTGTACTGGAAATGGATGTCGGCGATGATCGGAACCGGGCTGCGGGGCACGATCTCGGCGAGTCCCTTGGCTGCATCGACGTCGTTGCAGGTGATGCGGACGATGTCCGCTCCGGCCCCCGCCAGCGCATAGACCTGGGCGAGGGTTCCGTCGACGTCGGCGGTCTTGGTGGTGGTCATCGACTGCACCGAGATCGGGGCGCCGCCACCGACGGGCACCGAGCCGACATTGATCCGATTGGTCTGTTTGCGTTCGATCACACCCGCGATGGTAGGAACCCCGCGCAGGAACCGTGAGTCGTGAAGGAGAGTTCACAGTGCACAGTTCACCGTTCACAGTTTCTGGGTGCGTACGGATACACGAGCGGCACCGTGCCGGCTGGGCATCGTCCGCCCGCTACCGGCGCACGATCGCCGAATGAGAACTGTCGACTGTGAACGGTCAACCGGCCGACAAAGGAGGCCGGAAGCTAGAGATCTATCGGCTGGACGATGTCGAGGATGATCGCGGCGAGGCCGAAGAGGGAGATGAACGCGATGACGACAACGGCGACGGGGATGAGCTTGCGAACGTCGGCGGTTCGGCCGCTCAGTTTCTCGTAGAGCGCCACGGCGAAATGCCCGCCGTCGAGCGGGAACAGCGGGAGCCCGTTGATGATCCCGAGGACGACGTTGATGATCGCCAGGATCAGAGCGACGGTCGCGAAGCCCACTTCGTCGGCCTGCGAGCCGATCTGAACGACCCCGACGAGACTGACCGGGCGGACGTCGTCGTCGACCTGTCCCCCGAAGATCCCGCCGAACAGCTGGCCGAGCGAGTCGAAGCGGAGCAGGCGGCCGAATGACACGAAACTGAAGCGCACTGCCTCGACGAACTGCGAGCCGGCGTCGACGGTGGCCTCGCCGACCGAGAGCTGCTCGGTGAGCGGAGCCGGCGAGATGCCGAGGAATCCGCGCTCCTCGCCGTCCACGATCCGTGTCCCGAGCTCACCCGACAGGACCAGTTCCTGGTCTTCGCGCTGGATCGTGACATCGATCGTCTCACCGGCGCGTGACTCGAGAGCGGCGACGAGGTCATCCCACTCCGGTGTTGGAGCTCCGTCGACGGCGATGATGGTGTCCGATGGCTCCAATCCGAGCTGGAAGGCGGTGGTCGGCAGACCGTCGGCGTCCTCGAGCACCACGGCCCCAACGGTGGTCGTTTCCACCAGTTGACCGTCGACCAGGACCGGCTCTCCCTGTGTCAGCGCCAGGCCGAAGAAGATCAGGTAGGCGATGACGAAGTTCGCCGCCACGCCCGAGAGCACTACGAGCGACTTCGCCCAGAACGGCTTGGACCGATAGGTCCGGTCCTCGTCCTCGGGGTCGACCTCGTCGATCGAGCTCATCCCGATGACCTTCACGTAGGCGCCGAACGGGATCGGTTTGATCCCGTATTCGGTCTCACCGCGCTTGAACGACCAGATCCGGGGCCCGAACCCGAGGAAGAACTCGGTGACCTTCATGCCGGTCGCCTTGGCCGCGAAGTAATGGCCGGCCTCGTGGGCGACGATGAAGAGCACGAGTGCGATGAAGACGACGAGTCCGCCGGCCATGGTCAGAGATCTCCTGGATCAGAGGTGTCGAACATCAAGGTAGCCCCCGTGGCTGCGTACCGGGACCACGGCGTCAGCACGAGCCGGCGATGAGCGATGCTGCGAGCTCGCGTGCGTCCCGGTCGGCGGCGATCACCTCATCGACGGTGTCCGGCTTCGTGACCGGCACATGCTCGAGGCAGTGTTCGATGATCGTGGGGATCTCGAGAAAGCCCAAACGCTTCTGCAGGAAGGCGGCGACGGCGATCTCGTCTGCGGCGTTGTACACCGCCGGAGCGGATCCGCCGGCCCTTCCGGCCGCATAGGCGAGCGCCAACGCCCGAAACGTCTCGAGATCCGGCTCTTCGAAGGTCAGTGAGAGACCGGCGAGCTCGAAGGGGGTCTCGGTGTGAGCCGCGCGGCCGGGATGGGTGATGGCGTACTCGATCGGATGGCGCATCGAGGCCGCTCCCACGTGGGCCAACAAGGTGCCATCGACCAGTCGGATCATCGAATGCACCAGAGATTGAGGATGGACGACGACCTCGACGTCATCGACATCGACATCGAACAACACCGCGGCTTCGATCACTTCGAGGCCCTTGTTTGCCAGTGTGGCCGAGTCGATGCTGATCCGATCGCCCATCTTCCAGGTCGGGTGAGCCAAGGCGCGGGCAGGCGTCACATCCTCGAGCTCGGAGCGCGCCGCCCCGCGAAAGGGCCCTCCGCTGGCGGTGAGCACGATGCGATGGATGTGGTCCCGGGACATCCCACCAACGAGCTGGAAGATGGCCGAGTGTTCGGAATCGACGGGGATGAGTTGGCCGCCACCTCTGACGGCGGCGGCGGTGACCAGCGAGCCTCCGGCCACCAGGCTCTCCTTGTTCGCCAACGCAAGCCGGTTCCCGGCCTCGAGGGCAGCGACCGAAGCCGAAAGTCCGGCGATGCCGACGACGCCGTTCACGACGATCGCCGGTGTTCGAGCCAGTTCAGCCATCGCTGCGGAACCGAAGTGCACACGATCGGGCCCGACATCTGAGGCAAACGCCCGGGCCTCGTCACCCGTGGCACCGGTGACCACGATCGCCGCCTCCGGCCATTCTCCCGCAAGGCGGGCGAGCTCGGCGGATGGTCTTCGCGCAGCGAGCCCGAGCACGGCCATCTCACGACGTCTTGCAACCTCGAGCGTCTGGGTTCCGATCGAGCCGGTCGCCCCGAGGACGACCAGCGAGTCGAGATTCACAGGTAATCCAGCAGATCGAACAGGAAGTAGGCGAACGGCGCCACGAACAGCAGCGCATCGATACGATCCAGGATTCCGCCGTGGCCCGGCATGATGGACCCCATGTCCTTCACACCGATCGAGCGCTTCACCACGGACTCGGCGGCATCGCCGAGCGGCGCGAGGATGCAGATCCCGAAGGCAAAGATCGCCGCATGCCCGACGGAGAGAGGGTCGAAGAAGGGAAAGGTCGACAGCACGGTGAGCAGCGCCGTCGTTGACAGCACACCGCCGATCAGCCCCTCGACGGTCTTGTTCGGTGATACCGACGGGGCGAGTTGGCGTTTCCCGAAGGTCTTGCCGATGAAGTACGCGCCGATGTCGAATCCGGCCGTCCCCAGCACCGTGAGGAGGATGACGGGCACCGCGAACTCGCTCCGGCCGATGGCCACGGCGAATCCGAGCAGCGAGATCCAGACGAGACCCATGATGGTCACACCGGCGTTGTCGAGCGGGTTGCGGCGCTGTGCCATGCTGAAGAAGAAGGCGATCGCGCCGATGGTCACGACCACCCAGCCGTACAGACCGGTGATGCCGTAGGCATCTGCCGCGATGGCACCGCCGATCACACCGATCAACCCGAACAGCGCCAGTGGGTTGTAGCCGACGGTTCTCACCGATGCGTAGAACTCACCGAGGGACACGACCATCGCAACGAGCACGAATCCGGTGAACCATGCTCCGCCCAGCACCAGCGTGCCGACGAACACCGCAGCGAGGACGATCGCCGACACGACGCGGATCGTCAGATCGGTGGTTCGTCGCTGCTCGTCGGTTTCGACGTCCTCTTCGGAGAGACCCCGTTCGCCGGTGACGTCCTCGAACCCGATCAGCCCGGTGCCGACTCCTGGGATGGCCGCTGCGACGGCCTGCCTGGGGAACTCCTGTGTGTCGGCCTGCGCGACCGACTCCGCCAGGCCCCGATACTCCTGGGTCGTGGCGCTGAGATAATCCTCATCGGTGAAGTCGTCGAGAACGGTCGGGCCCGATTCGAGCGCCGACAGGCTGTGCTCGACATCCTCTTCGCTCGGGAGCTCGACCGCCCCTTCCCCGTCGTCCGCCTCCCACGGGCGTGCGACCGGTTTGTCCGAGCCGGACTCGTCGCTCACCTCAGACCTCCATCAATTCTGCTTCCTTGGTACCGAGCAGCTCGTCGATGCGGTCGGTGTGGTGATCGGTGATCTCCTGCAGTTCCTTCTCCGCCCGGCGGATGTCGTCGTCGGAGATCTCACCGTGGAGCTCTTCGAGATCCGACTTCGTGGACCGGCGGATGTTCCGAACCGCGATCTTTCCGTCTTCTGCCATCGAGTGCACGAGTTTGGTCAGCTCCTTGCGACGCTCCTCGGTGAGGGTCGGGAAGGCGATACGGACGAGGTTGCCGTCGTTGGAGGGGTTGAGACCCAGATCGGAGCTCCGGATGGCGTTCTCGATGGCACCGATGGTGCTCTTGTCGAACGGCTGCACGACCAGGAGCCGAGGTTCAGGGACCGACATCGTGGCGAGCTGCTGGAGCGGCGTGGGGGTTCCGTAGTACTCGACGACCACCCGGTTGAGGATCTGGGGGTTGGCGCGACCGGTGCGAACCGTCGTGAAGTCCGACGCGACCTTGTCGACCGCCTGGTCCATCCGATGCTTCGCGTCGTCGAGAAATTCTTCAATCATGTCGCTCCTCACTGTCGACGACGGTGAACCGTCGTCGGGCTCAGTGGACGATCGTACCGACCGCACCTTCGCTGACCGCCTTGAGGATGTTCCCCGGCTCGGTCATGTCGAAGACGCCGATCGGGACGCCGTGCTCCCGACACATCGTAATGGCGGTGGAGTCCATGACCCTGAGACCAAGTGACAGGAACTCCATGTAGTCGAGCTCGTCGAACCGCACCGCGTCGGGATTGGTCTTGGGGTCGGAGTCGTAGATCCCGTCGACCTTGGATGCCTTCAGGAGGATCTCTGCACCGATCTCGACAGCCCGTAGCGCGGCGGTCGTGTCGGTCGTGAAGAAGGGGTTGCCGGTGCCTGCAGCGAAGATCACGATTCGGCCCTTCTCGAGGTGCCTGATCGCCCGTAGGCGGATGTAGGGCTCGGCCAACTGCTGCATCGTGATGGCGGACTGCACCCGGGTGGGCACCCCCGCCTTTTCGAGGGCGTCGCGCACGGCGAGGGCATTGATGACCGTCGCCAGCATCCCCATGTAGTCGGCGCTGGCCGGGTCCATGCCCTTCGCTGCCTGGGAGACGCCTCGGAAGATGTTGCCGCCACCGACCACGATCGCGAGCTGAACACCGGTGGCGTGAGCCTCGGCGACCTCCTTGGCGACACGCTCGACGGTGACCGGGTCGATGCCGTATCCCTTGTCGGGGTCGGCGAAGGCTTCACCGGACAGCTTGAGCAGCACACGGCGGGAAGCGGTCACAGCGCGCTCCCCGCCCGCCGTGGGCTTGTCGGTCGAAACTTGATCACTCGCCGACGGCGATGCGGCTGACGCGGCCGATGGCGATGTTCTCGCCCATCTTCGTCGCCAGTGCAGTCACCATGTCGCCGACCGTTCCCTCGAACTTCTGGGTGTTCACGAACTGCTGTTCGGTGAGCACCTGCTCGGTGATGAACTTCTCGATACGGCCTTCGACGATCTTGGGGATCGCCGCCTCTGGTTTGCCCGAGGCAACGGCTTCGCGTTCGATCAGCTCCCGCTCCTTGGCAACGACCGCCTCATCGAGTTCCTCGCGGCGAACCGCGAGCGGATTCGACCACGACACGTGCATGGCGATGTCGGTCGCGACCTCGTTGAACTCGGGGCTCTTCGCGACGAAGTCGGTCTCGCAGACCAATTCGACGAGCACGCCCATGACGATGTGATCGTTTTGGGTGTGGAGGTACGAGCCCACGGTCCCTTCGTTGGCTTCGCGGTCGGCACGCTTCGCCATCTTGGCGAGGCCGCGCTCGCGCAGCAGTTCGGTCGCCTTGTCGAAGTCGCCACCGGCATCGCTGAGTGCCTTCTTGGCGTCCATCATGCCGACGCCCGCCGACTGACGGAGCTTCTGTACGTCTTTCGCGCTGAAATCTGCCATCTCAGGCCTTCTCTGTCTCGTTCTTGTCGACCTTCTTGGCTCCGGCGAGTTCTTTGCCCTCGCGGGCTGCTTCTGCGAGCGCCATGGCGATGACCTCGGCGGACCGGATGGCGTCGTCGTTCCCGGGGATCACGACGTCGACGGCGTCGGGATCGCAGTTCGAGTCGACCAGCGCGATGAGCCTGATGCCCAGCCGGGTTGCCTCCTTCACTGCGGTGTGCTCGGTGTTGACATCCACGATGAACATTGCGTCCGGCGTCTTCTTGAGATCGCGCAGACCACCGAGGTTCTTCTGCAGCTTCTCGAGCTCACGTCGCAGGCGCAGCCGCTCCTTCTTCGGGCGGAGGTTCATCTCGCCCGACTCTTCCATCCGCTCGAGCTCTTTCATGTAGAAGATGCGCTTCTGCATGGTCGACCAGTTGGTGAGCATCCCGCCGAGCCAGCGATAGTTGACGAACGGCATTCCGGCGCGGGCAGCGGCCTCTTCGACCGGCTGCTGGGCCTGCTTCTTGGTGCCGACGAAGAGGATCGTTCCGCCGTTGGCGACGAGGTTCTTGACGTAGTCGGCGGCGCCATTCACCTGTTCAAGCGTCTGACGGAGATCGATGATGTGGATTCCGTTGCGCTCCCCGTAGATGAACGGATCCATTTTGGGGTTCCACCGGCGGGTCTGATGCCCGAAATGGACACCGGCCTCCAGCAGTTGCTTCATCGTGACTGCCACGTGAAGTCCTTTCTCTGGTTGATTTCCTCCGCCCCTGGACCGGTGCTCCGGTCGTCTCGCGTGCGAGCCATTCCTGTTCTCGGGTTGAGTCACCCGACCAGACGGAATGCACGAGGCGTGCGTGATGGCACAAGTGTACGGGGACCGGTGGAGAACGCGCCAATCGGGCTTGAAGTTCACAGTTCACAGTTCACAGTCCTCAGTTCAACCCGAAAACTTCGAGTTCAGAGGGTTCGGTGATAGGCAGACTCACGCCACAGTTCACACCTCGTCTGCTCCGCAACGTCAGCTCCGCCGAGAACTGTCAACTGTGGACTGTTGACTGTGAACTTCCTCAGCGCCGGCCGAGCTAGTAGACGGGTCCGCTCAGTCGATTGCGGAGGGACATGACCGACTTGGCGTGGATCTGGCAGACGCGCGACTCGGTGACCGACAGAACGTCCCCGATCTCTGCGAGCGTGAGGCCCTCGAAGTAGTAGAGGGTGAGGACGAGGCGCTCGCGTTCGGGCAGACGGTTGATGGCGTCAGCAAGCAGGCGGCGGGTCTCCTCTTTCTGGAACGCAGCCTCGGGGCTCATGCCGCTGCGGTCTGAGATCATGTCGCTCAACGAACTGGACGACTCGGGGCCGAGCACTTCGTCGAGGGCGACGAGGCCGAGCGTGGAGATCTCGGCGAGATCGCCCCGGAGGTTGTCGAGGTCCTTGCCCATGTGGTTGGCGAGCTCGTCGTCGGAGACCGATCGCTGTTCACGATGCTCGAGCTCGGCGAGTGACCGCTCGATCTCCCTCGCACGAGAGCGCACCGACCGCGGAACCCAGTCGAGGGCCCGGAGCTCGTCGAGGATCGCGCCCTTGATGCGGTTGATCGCATAGGTCTCGAATTTGAAGCCGCGCTCGGGTTCGAACTTCTCGATGGCGTCGATCAGTCCGAAGATTCCGTACGACACGAGGTCTGCCTGGTCCACGCTGCGCGGCAGCCCGGCCCCGACACGGCCGGCCACGAATTTCACGAGCGGCGAATAGTGCACGATCAGGCGATCACGGAGGTTCTGGCCGCCCTTCGCCTTGTATTCGGTCCAGAGTGGAGCGACGTCGTCGGCTGTGTTGTCAGGCACGAGGATGGCTCCGCTCGTAGGTGGCGCGTAGGTGGTCCCGGGTCACGGAAGTGTAAATCTGGGTGGTGGACAGATCAACGTGGCCCAGCAGCTCCTGAACCGTGCGCAGGTCCGCACCTCCCTCGAGGAGATGGGTCGCGAACGAATGTCTGAGCGCGTGCGGGAAACTGGCCATGCGTCGGTCGAGAATACGTCGTATCCCTCGGGTATCGAGTGCACCTCCGCGAACTCCGACGAACAGGGCGCCTTCTGCGACGGGCCGTGCCAGGCTCGGACGCCCGTCCTCGAGCCATCGGTCGAGGGCCCGCCGGGCCGGCCTCCCGACCGGCACGACCCGCTGACGATCGCCCTTCCCGGTGACCGTCACGAGATCACGGTCGATGTCGGACGTCGCGAGGGCGGCGGCCTCCGAGACCCGGAGCCCGGTCGAATACAGCAGCTCGAGAAGCGCCCGGTCGCGGATCGACTCGGGGTCGTCACCGTCGATGGACTCGATCGCCTCTGCGACCGTTCTGGCCGGGAGGGCATGCGGGAGTGGTCGCGCGGGCCGTGCGGTGTTCACTCCGATCGCCGGATTGGCGTCGACGACTCCTCGCTTGACACAGAAGCCGAAGAAGCTTCGCACCGTGGAGACCTTTCTGGCGATCGACGTGCGGGCGTAGCCCCTCGTGTCGAGGTGCGCCACCCACCGCCTCACGACCTTCCGATCGATGGCACCGAGGGTGTCTATGCCCATTCGGTCGCAGAAGTCGAGGAATGAAGAGATGTCGCGCCGGTAGGCGTCGTGGGTGTGCTCGGAGAGTCCACGCAGCACCAGGTGTTGCTCGAGATAGAGGTCGAGCTGTTCATGCGCCCACCGGGGTACGTCTGGGATCGATGCCACACCCCGATGCTACGACCCCGCGGACGCTCAACCCACGACTCGGCACTCCGTCGCGTTCAGATGGCGGTCACAGATCCACTGTCGACGCTGACGCGGCCGGCCAACTCGAGCGAGGTGAGCCGGGCGAGCAGCTCACCGATGGGGAGACCGGAGCGATCGACCAGGTCGTCGATCGGCACGGCAACCGGGCCCAGCAGCCCCATGATCGGGTCGGGCTCCGATTCGGGCTCGGCGGTCGGATGCTGCCGTTGCGGCGCCGGCCCGAGCACGAGTTCGAGCTCGTCGACGAGCGCATCGATCTCGGTGAGCGGGTGGGCGCCGTCACGGATCAGGAGGTTGGCGCCCGCAGAGGTCTCACGGGACAGGTCGCCCGGCACCGCCATCACGAACCTCCCGTGCTCGAGAGCGAGCCGAGCCGTGATGAGCGCCCCGCTTCTCACAGCAGCCTCCACCACGATCACGACACCCGAGAGCCCCGAGATGATCCGGTTCCGAGCCGGGAACCGCCATGGTTCGGGGGTGGTTCCGGGAGGCGACTCGGAGATCACGCCGCCATCCGACGAGAGGATCGTCTCTCCCAACGCCCGGTTCCGGCGCGGATACCACACGTCGATGCCGGATCCGAGCACTGCGGTCGTCTCGCCGCCGGCGTCGAGCGCGCCGCGATGAGCGGCCGTGTCGACTCCGTTCGCCATCCCGCTGATCACCGGCCATCCCGCGAGAGCCACCCGTGAGGCGATGCTCCTGGTGAGGTCCAGCCCGTAGCGGGTGGCCCGCCTCGAACCAACCACTGCAACCCCGGCACCCGAAGGGAGCGCTCCCCGTACGAACAGCCACAGTGGGCGATCGGGCAGTTCGGCGAGCGCCAAGGGATACCGCACGTCGCCTTCGGCGATGAGTTCGACGCCGGACGCCGCAAGTCGCGCAAGGCGGGCCTCGGGCCCGACGTCGAGACCGGCCTTCACCCCGGCCGACGTCCGCGGCGACGAACGGAGCCGCCTGACGGCGCCGGCCCACCCCGACTCGGCAACGAGCCGTCTCAGCATCTCGGGATTCGCACCCGTGTGCGCCAGCCGGACCAAGTCCTGGTTCAACTTGCCTCCCCTCGAAGCGACATCGCCTCCGCAACGTGGCGGGCGTCGACGGAATCGGAGTCGTCGAGATCTGCGATCGTGCGGGCAACGCGCCGCGTGCGGTCGTATCCCCGCCCGGTCACCATCCCCCGGTCGACGGCAAGCTTCAGCATGTGCCGGGCATCTGCGGTGACGGCAAGACGATCCAGCTCCGGCCCGGGCAGATCCCGGTTGATCCGGCCCCTGGCATCTTGCCGGGCCCTCGCTGCAACGACACGCCCTCTGATCGCCGACGAAGACTCGCCGGCGGGACCGTCGAGCCGCTCTGGACGGGACACCGAGACCCTGAGATCGAACCTGTCGAGCAGCGGACCGGACAGGCGCTGGCGGTACTTCGCGACGCCCGCCTCGGCGCAGCTGCATTTCTTGATCCGGTCGCCCAGGAATCCACAAGGACACGGATTCGTCGCAGCGACCACCTGACATCCTGCCGGATAGGTCACGGTGGCTCCCTTGCGAGCGATCGTGATCGTGCCCTGCTCGATCGGCTGGCGGAACGAGTCCAAGAGGTTCGACGGATACTCCCCCAGCTCATCGAGGAAGAGGACTCCCCGGTGCGCCAACGAGAGCTCCCCCGGAACCGGAATCCCGCTGCCTCCGCCGAGCACGGCAGCCGGGGAGGCCGAGTGGTGCGGTGCCCGGAACGGGCGAGGCGATCCCGGCTTTCGCCATCGATCCGCCGCCGACCACACGCACGCCACCTCGAGCGCTTCGGACTCAGAGAGCGGAGGCAGCAACCCTGGAAGCCGCCTTGCCAGCATCGTCTTGCCGCATCCGGGCGGGCCCACCAACAGGAGATGGTGCCCCCCGGCCGCCGAGATCTCGAGCGCGCGCCGAGCGAAGGCCTGACCACGCACATCTCTCATGTCCTCCGTGTCCTGGATCGGCTGGTCGGGCTCGGGGATGGGCGCCGGGACAGCCTTCCCGAGCGCCACGCCCTGGGCTTCGACCAGTGTCCGAACGGGACGCAGCTCGACACCGGACACGCATGCTGCCTGGGCGGCCATGTCCGGATGGAGCAGGCATGGCACGCCGAGCCTCCGGGCCACCAGCGCCGCTCCCAGCGCGCCATTCGTCGGGCGAATCCCACCGTCCATGCCCAGTTCGCCGACCGCAACGACAGGGGGAACGGCTTCGGCCCCATCGAGAGCGCCCAACACCGCGAGCGCGATCGGGAGGTCGAAACCCGAACCCCGCTTGGGCAGGTCGGCCGGCCCGAGGTGGACGACGATCGTCTTGTTGGTGTACTGCCCGGCCTGAGCGAGCGCCGACTTGACCCGATGCTTCGCCTCGCGTACCGACGCATCCGGCAGGCCTGCGAGGCTGAACCCCTCCTGGGAGCCGAAGACCCTGGCCTCCACGGAGACTTCCTTCGGCTCGACGCCGACGAGAACACCCGAGCTGGTCTTTGAGATCATGCCGCGAACGTACGAACCA
>JAHEDH010000111.1 GCA_024641285.1 bacterium
GCAGCCCGGGCCGTCGGTTGCTCGAGACTCGGAACAGCCGCGACGCCCGGCTCGCCTGGAGGCTCGCCTCGGCCGTCCTCGTTCATCAGTCCTCCGTCCTCGGTGGCGACCGAGTCAGTCGCAGATGATCACGCGGCCCTCGTCGAGTTGGAACTTGGCGACCACCGATGCGTTCGTGAGTTCGTCTCGGAGATTCGATGCGATGTATCCATCCGGGGCAGCCCAGATCGATCGGGTACT
Organism: bacterium; assembly: GCA_024641285.1. Lineage (GTDB taxonomy): Bacteria > Actinomycetota > Acidimicrobiia > Spongiisociales > ZC4RG35 > JAHEDH01. Next base: position 241 of record JAHEDH010000111.1, read on the forward strand.
CGATGGGAGCAGACCCATGACTGCATCCCAACCGGGATCGAAGTCGACGAGGATGCCTCCGCCTCCCTCGTTGCCGCACGCTTCTTCGTAGGTGATCACGTCCGTTTCCCGCACCTGCTCCGGCATGATCGAGGTAGGACCCATCGAACACCCTGCGGTCAGAGCCAGACAAACCGCAAGGATGGACCGACAGCTGATCACTGACGACCGAAGAAGCCGACGCGAAGCGAGGCCTCTCAGAAGAGCCCGACGACGTCGCCGTCGTCGTTGATGTCGACCTTGAGGTACGCCGGGGTGGCGCCCAGGCCGGGCATCGTGCGCATCTCGCCGAGCAGCGGGTAGATGAAGCCGGCGCCGACGCTCGCCCTGACCTCGCGCACCGGGACCGTGTATCCGGTGGGTGCGCCCTTCATGGCGGGATCGTGGCTGATCGACAGGTGTGTCTTCGCCATGCAGATCGGGAGGTAGCCGAAGCCGGCCTCCTCGAACTCCCGGATCTGCTGGGCGGCGAGCGGGGAGTACTCGATGTCGCCCGCCCCGTAGATGTCGCGGCAGATGATGTTGATCTTGTCCGTGATCGACATGTTGAGTGGGTACAGGTACGAGAACTCGTTCGGCTCCTCACAGGCTTTCACGACGGCCTCTGCCAGCTCGACCGCCCCTTCTCCGCCCTTCGCCCAGTGTTCTGCGAGCACGGCGTCGGAGGCGCCCGCCTTGAGGGCCTTCTCCTTGATGAGGTTGATCTCCGCCCACGAATCGGTCGGGAACGAGTTGATCGCCACGACGACGGGGACACCAAAGCGTTTGGCATTCTTGATGTGGGCCTCGAGGTTGTTCATCCCGGCGTTGAGGAGGGCGAGGTTCTCTTCGGTGTAGACCTTGTCGAGCGGGCGGCCCGCCACGACTTTGGGCCCGCCGCCGTGGGTCTTCAGTGCTCGGACCGTTGCGACGAGCACGACGCAGTCGGGGGTGAGGCCTGACGTCCGGCACTTGATGTCCATGAACTTCTCCATCCCCATGTCGGCGCCGAACCCGGACTCGGTGACGACGTAGTCGCCGAGGTGCAACGCGACCCGGTCGGCCAGGATCGAACTGTTGCCGTGGGCGATGTTGGCGAACGGTCCGGCATGCACCATGGCTGCCTGACCTTCGAGGGTCTGCATGATCGTCGGGTGCAGGGTGTCTTTCATGAGCACGGTCACCGCTCCGGCGACGCCGAGATCCTCGAGTGTGAGCGGCTTGCCGTCCTTCGACGTGCCGAACACGACCCGCCCGACTCGTTCGCGCAGATTGCGAAGCGCCGATGCGTAGCTATCGCCGTCGACCAGCGCCAGGATCGCCATGAGTTCGGAGGCGACGGTGATGTCGAACCCGGTCTCACGCGGGCGGCCGTCGGCGCGTCCGCCGAGGCCGACGATGACGTTCCGCAGGGTCCGGTCGTTGATGTCGACGACCCGGTTCCATTGCAGTTTGAACGGGTCGATGCCCAATCTCGTCAACCCGAGAGAACTGAGCTCGTCGTCGGTGAGCCGCGACTCGTGGTACCAGCGGGCGTCGATGGCGGCAGCCACCAGGTTGTGGGCGGCTGTGATGGCGTGGATGTCACCGGTGAGGTGGAGGTTGAACTCGTCCATCGGCACCACCTGGCTGTAGCCGCCGCCCGCCGCGCCGCCCTTGATACCGAAGGTCGGCCCCATCGAGGGTTGCCGGATGGCGGCGATGGCGTTCTTGCCGATCTTGCCGAGACCCTGGGTGAGTCCGATCGTGGTCGTCGTCTTGCCTTCACCCAATGGCGTCGGCGTGATGGCGGTGACGTCGATGTACTTGCCCTTCGGCCGGGCCCCGATCCGCTTGAGCGCGTCGAGATGGACTTTCGCCTTCGTATGTCCGTAGGGGATGACCTCGTCGGGGAGGAGACCGATCCGCTCGGTCAGGGCCGAGATCGGCTCGATGGTGGCCGCTCGGGCGATGTCGATGTCGCTGGGGACTGGCAAGAGAGTTCCTCGATCGAGTCTCGCGGGACGTTAGCGCTGGCTGTTCCGGCTGACGGCGCGAATCCGCATTGTGGTCGCCGGCTGGTCCCAGCTGGCCGCCGGGATGACGCGATGACGCCGTGGTGACGAGTGACCGGATCACGGTCGAGGTCTTCTACGAATGGATCACCGAGTTCCTGTGGTTCACCGAGAGCTTCTCGGAGGCGACGACCATGCACATCCCCCCGAACGACTGATCGAGGCACTTCAGAACAGGGCCGGTCTCGGCCAGTAGCGAAAGCAGATCCGGTAGGCCCCGGCCGACGGGATCGGGCCGAAGGTGCGTGAGTCGGCTCTCGTCGATGTCCGGTTGTCCGAGAGCACGAACATCGTCCCGGGCGGCATCTCGAACCGACCCGACTCCACCAGCGGGTCGCGGAACCGGTCCTCGTACGGCCGGTCCTCGAGCGTGCCGGAGTCGAGATCGACGGTCCCGGCCAGTGCGACCACTCGCTTGATCAGCCAGAAATCGGGCTGCGATGGGTGTTCGAACGCCACGATGTCGCCCGCCGCCACGGCCGAGTCGCTCCGACCGACCACGAAGTCGCCCGGCTGCAGCGTCGGCGACATCGATTCCCCGTTTACCACGAATCTGCGGAATCTCATGTCGCTCCGGTACAGCTGGCTCTGGGGCGGGAGTATGGTCGGAGGAACGCAATCGATGGAGGTACCCCATGGGTCTGTTCCGACCCGCAACCGTTGCACACGCTCACTGCGACCTGTACTGCGGGGTGTACGACCCCGCCCAGGCGAAGATCGAGGCCATGTCGGTGTGGAAGTCCGCACAGAAGTACCACGACTCCGACGATGAGGTGTTCCGCGCACGGGCCATCATCATCAAGGAGCAGCAGGCAGAGCTCGTCAAGCACCATCTCGGAGTGCTGTGGACCGACTTCTTCACCGCCGATCACCGATCCGAGTTCTCCAACCTCGACGACCTGTTCTGGCGGGCGATCCACCAGGCGGGTGTCGCCAAGAAGTCGGTCGATCCCGCCGATGGCGAGAAGCTCGTCCAACTGATCGACGAGATCGCCGAGATCTTCTGGCAGACCGACAAGGCCAAGGGAATGGGCGTCTACGCGCCCTCCTGAGTCACCCTGTTTCGACCCGACCCGACGGCCGCCGTTCAGGCGGCCGTCGACGCGTCCAGATCTCCTGCCGCCGTGCGATCATCGATGGCCGTCGGCGCCGGTCCGTCCTTCACGCCGATCGGAGGCAGGCGGTGCTTGACGCTGGTGACCATCCGATCGGCCCATTGGAAGCGACGGGCGAGCAGGGTCATCCCTGCGGCGATGGGAATCAGCCCCGGGATGACCGGGAGGAACAAGCCGATCAACCCGACCGCGATCAGAGCCACTCCAAGGGTGGAGAGCCCCGCCGCCGCCAGCCAATCACGAATTCGCACGCCGTAACAATGCCACATTCCCGAGGTTGTGCAAAGGGGTCAAACAGCGTCCTCGTTCATCGATGCGGTCGAGTGCGATATGACCGCCCGGCAGACGGCGACGGCCACCTCCGTGGGCAGGTCGACGATGCGGATCGGGGCGCGCCCCCCGGCCGTGTCGATGGACAGAGAAGCGAGCCCGAGGCGTCGCTGGAACGGACTGCGGCGCATTGCGACGGTCTGGACCTTCGACAGCGGGACGCTCCACCACCTTCGCGTGAGCACTCCTTCGCGGGTCACCACGTGACCGTCGGTCACTCGGTATCCGAGTGACCGGAATCTCGCCGAGGCGTACAACCTCGCCGAGATGAACGCGAGCACCGCAGGCACCAGCCATGCGACGGAGCTCGAGAACAGGTAGATCAGAGCACCCGTCGGGGCCACGAGCGCGAAGAGCGCGCGGATCATCCCCCGCCGGATCGTGAGACGCGATACCGCCTGGAGCGTCAGGATCTCGGATTCGCGCGGTCCCACCACCCGTGCGACCAAGGCGACGGCCGGGCCGTCCCGCGAGATCGGGGTCAGGACGCCGGCGCCACCGCCGTCGCCGCCAGGGGATCCTGCGGTCTCGGCGACGACGGACGAGTAGCCGATCGCCCGGCGGAGGAGAGGCTGGTCGATCCGGGCCGCCTGGATGCGGTGAAGCGGCGAGGAGACCTGGAAGCGGGAGAGCAGCCCGTGAGACCGGCGCAGCTCGCCGTTGGAGAGCACGAGTCGGAACTCGAAGAAGCGGAGCACGGTTGCCGCGATCGATGCGATCCAACCCACGATCAATGCTGCGAGCACGATGACGGCGCCGGCGACAACGGCGCCGGACCCTGATGAGAACGGCTCGACGATGGCGGGGAACCAGCGTTCGACGATCTCGTAGGTATTCGCAGTGGCGTCGTCGAACACCTGGAAGGCGGTTCCGACCAGCACGGCCAGCGCCCCGATCCGGTTCGAGGTCGCGCCTCCGATGAGGAGGTCCCGGAATGGCGCCGATGCGAGGAGCTCCTCTCGAACCGGGGTGTCGGGCTCGTTCGCTTCGCCGCTGCGCGTCGAGCCGAGCCAGTGCTCCACGGCGGCCACCTCTGTTTCGGACAGGTAGCGGAGCGACAATTCCGAACCGGATCCACCTGCGGTCTCGGCCTTGAGCTCGTACAGGCCGAGGAACCTCGAGGCCAGCGTCTGATTGCGGTCGACGCGCTGGATGCGATCCGTCGGGATGGTCCGGTCGTCGATCTGGAACAGGCCCGAGCGCACTCGCAGTTTGTCGTCTTCGACCCACCAGCGTTGGCGGAGCCACGCCACCACCCGGGAGCCTGTGAAGAATGCGATGAGGCCGCCGGCGCTGACGAGCGACCCGGTGAGGTCCCCGGCGTTGAATGCGACCACGACGACGAGCGGAAGCAGGAACTGGCGCAGCAGGTCGAGTGCGGTGAGCACCGGCGTCCACGGGCTGGTACGACGGGGCTCGGTGAGGTCGAGGTCGATCACGGCGTTGTCGGCGGCCGGGCGATCAGCGCCTGTCGGAGCGCCTCGGCTCGCTCGGAGGTGAGGCCGGGTATCGAGGCATCCGCCTCTCGGGTCCCGGCGGTGTAGATCGAGACTTGCCGGAGACCGAAGAGGCGATCGATCGGCCCACTCGACAGATCGACGTGCTGGACCCGAACCCGCGGCACGATTCTGGTCAGCTTGAACACCACTCCTCGGTCGATGATCAACTCGGTCTCGTCCAGTTCCCACGACCAGTTGCGGTATCGACTCGTCGTCCGCCAGATCGCCAGTCCGATCGCGGCCGCCAGCGTTGCCGTCGTGACAAGGCCGGTCCTCGTTGGGAGCAGAAAGATGTCGAGCTGTAGGGCGATCATCGTGGTCATGAGAGCAGGGATCAGGTAACCGGCGAACCAGACCCACCTGACCGTCGAGGACAGCATCTGTCGCTCGAAGGTCACCGGCGGTGGATGTGACTCCGGCACCAGATCGGCGCGTGGCGGTGCCTCCGACCCGTCGGGGACTCTGTGCTCGGGGCCGGGGTGCTCTTCGGCGCCCGTCATTCGTCCAGGGCGTCCGGTTCCAGCTTTGTGAAGAGCGGTTGCACTCCACCGAGCGGTGCGCCGCCCGGGAGCTCGGGCCGCCCCCACGACGAGACGGGCTCGAGGCCGAGGATCTCGCCCAGGTGATCCGAAGTGAATGGCAGGTACGGCGTGAAGGCCACCCGCAGGCCGCTGATCGCCTGGAGCGCGGTCCACAGCACCGTGCCGCCGCGCTCGCGATCGACCTTGAGCACCTTCCACGGCTCTTCGGCATTGAGGTAGGCGTTCACCGATTGGGCGCCGTCCATCGCCCGCCGCAGTCCGGCGCGCAGCTCGACCCTCTGGATCGCAGCCGCCACTTCATCGAGCGTCTCGTCGGTCTCTGCGATGACCTGTCGGTCTGAGTCGCTCAGCGGTCCGGGCTCGGGGACGGCCGAGTCGAAGTTCTTGGCCGTGATCGAGAGCACCCGGTTCACCAGGTTCCCCCAGGTGGCGACGAGCTCCTCGTTGATCCGGGCGATCATCTGGTCATCCGAGAGATCGGTGTCGTTCTGCTCGGGCAGGATCGCCGCGATGGCGTAGCGAAGCTCGTCGGGCTCGAGTCGGTCGGCGTACCAGCCGATCGACCTTCCGACACCGCGCGAGGCGGACGCCTTGTCGCCCTTGAACGTGATGTACTGATTCGCCGGCACGTCGGTGGGGAGATTGAGCCCTCCGTATCCCATCAGCTGGCACGGCCAGATGACGGCGTGGAAGACGACGTTGTCCTTGCCGATGAAGTAGTAGCTCTCTGCGTCGGGGTCCTGCCACCACGCCTTCCACGCGTCGGGGTCGCCCGAGTTCTTCGCCCATTCCACCGATGCGCTGAGGTACCCGATCACGGCGTCGAACCACACGTAGATCCGCTTGCCGTCGCCGATCGTGTCGTACGGGCTGGGGATGGCGACGCCCCAGTCGAGGTCGCGGGTGATCGCCCGATCCTGGAGGCCGCCCTCCGTGAACCCGATCGCCATGTTCTGCACGTGCTTGCGCCAGCCCTGGCGGGTGCGAAGCCATTCGAGCAGGCGGTCCTGGAACTTCGAAAGCAGCAGGAAGTAGTGCTCGGTCGGGCGCATCTCCGGGGTGGCGCCGGTGAGGCGGCTCCGCGGGTCGATCAGGTCGACGGGATCGAGTTGACGGCCACAGTTGTCGCACTGATCGCCGCGGGCGGCGTCGTACTCGCAGTGCGGGCAGGTGCCTTCGACGTAGCGATCGGGGAGAAAGCGTTCGGCTTCGGGGTCGTAGAGCTGATCGCTGGAGCGCGCCTCGATGTATCCACCCTCGGCGAGGCGGGAGAACACGTCCTGGGTGACCTCGTGGTGGTTCTCGGTACCCGTCGACGTGTACAGGTCCCAGGCGATTCCCACCTTGTCCCAAGCGTCGAGGAATTCGGCGTGATATCGGTCGACGATCTCCTGGGGCGACACCCCTTCTTGCTCTGCGCGGACGGTGATCGGCGTCCCGTGGACGTCGGATCCCGAGACCATCAACACGTTGTCCCCGGCCAGGCGGTGATAGCGGGCGAAGATGTCGGCGGGCAGGTACGCCCCGCCGAGGTGCCCGAGATGGCGGGGTCCGGACGCATAGGGCCACGCAACGGCGACGAGGATGTTTCGGGGTTCTGGCATGCCGGGAGAGTACCGGTGTGCCAGAACTGTCCGCAGACCGATTCCCTCGGCGTTGTTCGGCTTCGGGGTTGGGCACTGCGCCTGGCGGCCGAACACGAGAGCCTCGACATCGTTGAAGTCCCGGTGGTCGCCTCCCGATCGGCGGCTCAGGCCTGGTGGGCGACGGTACGCTCACAGGCAACCGACCTGCCTAGGAGCCACTCCGTGTCCGCCATCGACCACATCGAGTTCAGGAACGCCGCCGGTCAATTCCTCACCGGCGTCACAGTCGTCACCACGGTGGATGCCGACGGCGAGCGGGCCGGTCTCACCGCCAATTCGTTCTCATCGGTGTCGCTCGACCCGCCGATGGTGCTGGTGTGCATCGGGAACGAGACCTCCACGGTCGAGGCGTTCAAGGCGAGCAACGGCTTCGTGGTACACGTGTTGGCCGAGAACCAGAGAGATGTCTCGATGCAGTTCGCTTCCAAGGGCATCGACCGGTTCGAGGGACTCGACGTCAGCGAGGGTTTCAACGGGCTTCCGGTGGTCGCAGGTGCCTTAGCGACGTTCGAATGCAGTACCGCCCGCGTCTACGAAGGCGGTGACCATCTGATCTTCGTCGGAGAGGTCCAGAATCTGACCACCGGCGACACCGACGCCCCCGCCCTCGGCTACTTCCGCGGCCGCTACGTCACGACATAGGGCGCCAACCCAGGGTTCCACACCACAATGGATGTGGAACTCAGGTCGAGGTTCACGGCGAGGCTTCCACCTCGTCGACGATGCCCACGACCAACGCCCTGATCGGGGCTGTCTCGAGGCCCATGATCTGGCGGGCGCCCGTGCCTTCGTCGAGGATCAGCACCGTCTCACCGACGCCGGCGCCCACGACATCGACGGCGATCACATACCCGCCGCTGGGCTGACCGTCGGGGGAGATGTAATCGCACAGCAATATCCGCTGATCATCGAACGCGGGCTCTTTGATCGTGGCGACGACGGTGCCTGCGACCCGGGCGAGCTTCATCGCTTGCGCCGCCTCTTCGGGAGAGGAGCGACGTCCACCTGGTCGACGATGCCGACGATTGCGTGATCGATCGGAACGAACGGCTCGGGCATCGCCTGGGCGGCCTCGCGTGAGGCGACGAAATAGACGAGTTCTCCAGGACCGGCCATGGCGACACCGTCCGCGGCGATCACCGGCCTCCCGGTTGGCTCCTGATCTCGGGTGAGCGGCTGGACGATCAAGAACTTCACCCCATCGAGATTGGGAGTCTTCTCCGTCGCAACCACTGTCCCGATCACTTCGCCCAGTTGCACGATCAGCGCTCGATCCGCGAGGCGAACCTGCCGTCGCCGCCGACGTTGTCTGCCATCTCGTCGTGCAGGAGGGGGATCACTCGCCGTCCGACGAGTGTGCCTTCGACCCGCTCGGATCCCTGCTCCACTGCAGCGTCGACCTCGGTCAACGTTCCGGAGAAGAGCACATAGCCCTTGCCACCGAGATCGTCGGCCAGGTAGATCTTCTGCATCTCGACGTCGGCTCCCTTCAGGCCGGCGTCCGCCGCGCGGATCACGTCCGCAACGGTCTCGGTCTCGATGATCCCGAGTGACTCGCCATTGCGCGACGTCTCTTCGCCTGCCAACCCACTGACGAGTGCCGGGTGCGGGTCTGGAAGGAACATCGAGGACAGCAGGTGCTCGGCGTTCCTGAGCTCGGATGCGGCCAGCGCCTCCTCGACGTCGCCCACCGAACCCGACACCAGAACGAGATACTTCCCGGGGTGGACGGTCCCGGCGTGGATCACTTCCAGCGGCGCACGTTTGACCATGTCGTCACCCGACTCGATCCCGGCGGCGATCGAGTCGTATTCGAAGAGGGCGATGGCGGTGCCGAGATCCATCAGACGATCCGAAGTGCGCCGACGACGCTGACCCGGCGCGGGCGGGAGAAGGTTCGTGGCCGGGTAAGGCCGTCTCCGGTCGGGCTGGCGATCGAGAACGACGCGTAGCCCTCGCCACCCTGGCCGAGGCCTGAGAAGAACGAACCGTTCGCCACGAAGATCGAGCAGTTCATGGCGCGAGCCATCTTCGTGATCGTCTCGACGTTGGTGGAGTGGATGCCGGCGGTGTGGCGGAAGCCGTGCTCGGCGCGGACGGCCAGGTCGATGGCGGCATCGACGTTGGCGACGCGCGTCACCGGGAAGACGGGCATCATCTGCTCGGTCCAGACCAGGTTGTGGTCGTTCGGGACCTCGGCGACGAGCAGGCGGATCGGTCCTTCGGCCTGGACACCGATCTGGGAGAGGATGACGTCTGCGTTCTTGCCGATCCACTCGGTGTTGATCACCCCGGGCTTGTTCGGCGGCCCCATCTCACGGAAGATCACCCGCTCCAGTCGCTTCAGCTCGTGTTGCTTGAGGACATATGCGCCGGCACCCGCCATCTCCCGGACGAGGCGGTCCGCCACCGTGTCCACAACGATGGCCTCCTTCTCGTCGGTGCAGATGATGTTGTTGTCGAACGATGCGCCGGCGACGATCGAATGGGCGGCGCGGGCGATGTCGGCGGTCTCGTCGACGACGACCGGCGGATTTCCAGGCCCGGCGGCAACTGCTCGTTTGTCGGTCTTGAGCGCTTCGCGAACCACGCCGGGCCCCCCGGTCACGAGCAACACCCTGACATCGGGGTGCGCCATGAGTTCCTTCGCAGAATCGATGGTCGGTGTCGCCACTGTCGTGACCAGATCCGGCGGCCCGCCGGCGGCGATGATCGCCCGGTTCAGCAGCCGGATGTTCTCGGCCGAGACCTTGCGGGCACCGGGGTGGACGTTGAAGACGACGGCGTTCCCACCGGAGAGGATGGCGATCGAGTTGTTGATGATCGTCGAGGTCGGGTTGGTGGTTGGGGTGATCGCTCCGACGATCCCGAGCGGCGCCCACTCGGTCACCGACATGCCGTCGTCGCCGGTCACGGCCTGGGGCTCCAGATCCTCTGGCCCGGGCGTCTTCTTCGTCACCAGGAGGTTCTTCTTGATCTTGTCCTCGTAGCGGCCGAGGCCCGTCTCGGTGTGCGCCAGCATCGCCAGTGACTCGGCGTGCTCGAGCATCGAGCGTCTGATGGAGTCGACGATGGTCCTACGGGCGCCGAGGCCCATCTCGGCGTAGCGGGGCTGCGAGCGTCTGGCGGCCGCCACGGCCTCGTCGACGGATCGATAGATGCCCTCCCCGAGATCGACGTCGGGAGCCAATTCGGTGCGCGCCGCCAGGGTGGCAGCGGGCCTGGCGCCCGGCGGTACCTCTCCGAGGCGGGTCTTGACCCGGCCGATGATCGCCTGGATCTCCCCGTCCGAGAGGCTCATGGGCTACTTGTGGTAGCGCTCATCGCCGTCCACCTCCCAGGAGTCCACGATGGCCATCACCACGGCGTCACATGGCCGTTCGATTGTCGCCTCGGTCTGGCGAGCCGAGCTGCCGCTGGCGTACATGACGATTTCGCCAACGCCTGCTCCCACGGCGTCGATGGCGACGACATGGGATCCAGTAGCGGAGCCGTCGACGTCGATCTGTTCGAGCAGCAGGAACTTGAGCCCGTCGAGTCTGGGCTCTTTGCGGCTGGCGACGACGGTGCCGGCGACCCGTGCGAGAAGCATCCGTGCCCTCCGTCTACTCGGTCTCTCCCCGGCGTCCCAGTGGGAGGATCGCGTCGATCGACTCGTGTGGGCGGGCGATGATGTGGCTGGCGATGACCTCGCCGACCCGCTCGGCGCCGCGGATGCCTGCTTCGACCGCCGCCTTGACGGCAGCGACGTCGCCGCGCACGACCGCCGTCACGTATCCGCCGCCGGTTTCCTCGTACGAGACCAGTTCGACCTTGGCTGCCTTCACCATGGCGTCGGCCGCTTCGACCATCGCCGGGAAGCTGCGTGCTTCGATCATTCCCAGTGCATCTGCCATTCCGGTTCCTCCTCGGGTTC
>JAHEDH010000112.1 GCA_024641285.1 bacterium
GGTGGTGTCCGCGTCGTCTGTCTGGGCGGTTGCCACCAGTGCCCCGCCTGTGATGAGTGCCCCGGCGGTGAGGGCTGCGACTGTCTTGCGCATTGTGCTGGCCTCCTTCTTGATCGGCTGCTTCTTGGCCTGCACCGACAGATTCGGTCACGGGCATTCGAATGATGTGAGCCGAACCTGAAAGGAACCTGAGAAGCCGCCACCTCGACGGATTCCCGGATCGTGGCCCGGAGAGACGATCACAGCGATAGCGTGAGATCATCGTCGGTCGGGAGAAGATCGTGGAACCACTCGAGATCCTCGGGCGCCTCGTGCTCGCTGCCTTGTGCAGTGGTTTGATCGGATACGAACGCGAGACTGCCCGAAAGGCGGCAGGATTGCGCACACACACCCTCGTAGGCGTCGGCGCAGCCATATTCGCGATCGCGTCGATGATCTCGTTCGACGGGCCCGACCAGTCGCGCATCGCTGCCCAGATCGTCACCGGTGTCGGCTTTCTGGGTGCCGGTGCCATCTTCCGCCAGGGAGCGTTGGTCAGCGGTCTCACGACGGCCGCCGGGCTGTGGGTTGCTGCAGCCATCGGCATGTCGGCGGGCGCCGGGAGCTACTGGCTGGCCGCACTGGGCACCATGGTGACGCTCGGCGCCCTCTATGGGCTCGCTGCGGCGGATGAGGCGATCGCCCGGAGAAAGGTCAAGGTGAAGAGCCGGCTCGAGGTGTACATCGGCGATACGAGCAAGCTCGAGGGGCTCTTCAAGTTCATCCGACACATCGACCCCGACGCCGCTCAGATCGACTACAAGCGCCAAGGTGACGGCAGCGCCGTGTTGGTGATCGCCTGTGACGATGACAAGAAACGCATGCTGTCGGAGTTGCTGGCATCACACCGGATCGTGACGAGAGTCCAGGAGCTCGAGCCGCGCCATTGGCCTCAGGACAAAGAGGAACAGCAGAGACATCTCTGATCGCCACGGTTCGTCACTCGACACCGGGATGCCGACGGCTCGGGACCCACGTTCGCCACCGAACCCCGCTCAGCCGACCGTGAGATCGAACACCCTGAGTTCGGGGCCGATCAACGGCTGCAACCCCCTGCGGCAGGTCGGGGGCGTAGGCTCCTGCGATGGCCATATTCATGGACGTGCATCCTGACCTCGGTGACGTCACCGAAGAAGACATTCGTGATGCACACCAACGCGACCTGGCGCTCCAGAGCAAACACGGCGTGCAGTTCCTCACCTATTGGTTCAACAGCCCCGACGGTCAGGCGTTCTGCCTCGTCGACGCCCCAAGCCGGGAAGCGGCGATCGCTTGCCACAAGGAATCGCACGGTCTGGTGCCGCACAAGCTCGTCGAAGTGGATCGGCCAACCGTTGGCCAGTTCATGGGCGACTGGGAGCGGAACGTCCCGAACGAGGCAAGGCTCGCAGGGCCGGGGTCGCCGCTCGACACCGGGCTCCGGGCAATCATGTTCACCGACCTGGAAGGGTCTACCGACGTGAGCACCCGCCTGGGCGACCACCGCGCAGTCGAACTGGTCGCTCTCCACGATGCGCTGGTCAGAGACGCGCTCGCTGCCAGCGAGGGACGCGAGGTCAAGCACACGGGCGACGGGATCCTGGCGTCGTTCACCCGCGTCAGTCAGGCCGTCGAGTGCGCAATCGGGATCCAGCAGCGCTTCGCCGCCCGCGGTCGCGAGGCGGCGATCGAGGCCCGCGTCCGCGTAGGCATCAGTGCCGGTGAGCCGGTCGCTCACAGTGACGACATCTTCGGCGCAGCAGTCAATCTGGCGGCCAGGATCTGCGCCCACGCCGATCCTGGTCAGATTCTGGTGGCAAGTGCCGTGAAGGAGCTCTCGATCGGCAAGCCGTTCCGGTTCATCGACCGGGGTGCCATTGCCCTGAAGGGCTTCGATGACCCGGTTCGCCTGTACGAGGTCCCGAGCAACCAGGCTTGAGCCCGCGGATCCTCCTGCGGCCGGCTGTTCGGCTTCGGGAGGTTGTCGGTTCACTCGGACCGAAGCGTCTCAGGGACCACGCGCCACAGCAGGAACACGCCACCAAACCCGAAGAGGGACACCACGACACCGGCGAGACTCAGGCTCGCCAACGACGCCACGACCGCGACCAGGGTCGGACCGCTGGCGGTTCCGGCGTCGGTGATGGTCCTCCAGATTCCGAGGAACACACTGCGTCCGTGGTCGGGTGAGAGGTCCGAGCTCAGCGTCATGTTGATGCCGGTGCCCAGGCCATTGGCGAACCCGACGATCGCCACGACGATTCCGAGCGTCACGACATTCGTGGTGAGCGGTATCGATGCGACCCCGAGCGACAGCAACATGAGCGATGGGATCGCCGTCGACCTTCGCCCGCGACGGTCCATCATCCGGCCGACCGGATAGAACATCAAGACCTCGGCTCCAGCCGACAGCGAGAACAGAATCCCGATCTCCCTCGCATCGAGTCCGAGCGACGCGCCCCACAGCGGAATGATCGCCTGGCGGGATCCCCGAACGAGCTGAAATGCGACGATCGCCAGGCCGGCGGTGGCGAGCGTGCGGCGGTGCTCCCGAAGGGTCTCGCCGACTCTGGGCGGCGCGTCCATCGCCGGCGGGCCGGCGTTCGACGCCGGGCCTCCGAACACGACCAGCGATGCCACGAGGGCAAGCGCCCCGTGAACCAGGAATGGCCCCACCACGCCGAACGGGGCGATGGCGAGGCCGCCAAGGACGGGGCCCGCAAACAGCCCGATGCGGTGCGTACCACCGATGGTCGACATCACCCGCCCACGCCGGACGACAGGAGTCATCTCCGTTGCGGTGACCAGCCGCGCCAGCCCGAAACTGGATGTCGCCGTCCCCATGACTGTCACGAGCAGGGCGAACCAGGCAAGAGACGGCCGTCCCAGCACACCGAGGGCAGAGATACCCAGGGCAGCCGATGCCCCCGCCATGAGGCGCCGATCGCCCACCTTGGACACGAGGATTCCCGCAGGGAGCTCACCCAAGAGTGTGCCAACGGCGAACAGGCCCACGACGAGCCCGGCCGTCGCGACCGACGCTCCCAACTCGATCGCCACGAGTGCGATCACGGGCGCCGACGCACCTTGGCCGATCGCCATGAGCGTGTGCGGCAGGAACAGGCCGAACACCAAAGACCGGAGGTCGAAACCGTCCGCCGGGTGTCGAGCGTCTTTCTGGTTCGGTGCTGTCACGCGGCGTTTGCTCCGAATGATTCGTCAGAGAATCACGGGGGGGTTCAGCACCGGATCGGCCGCCACGAAGTCGATCTCGAATGGACGGCCACGAGGGGACCTGCTCTCAGTGATGCGCTCGATCGACTGCGCCCCGGGCACGATGTCGTTTTCGATTCCGATGAAGGGAAAGGGTTGGCGAGTGAGTTGGCTGCCCCTCAATCCATCAACCGCGAGTTCTCCTCGGCACGCTCGGCTGCCATCGACTTGATCTCTTCCGCCATCTCCGGATGCTTGTCCAGGAGAAGCGAGAAGGCCTTTCCGCTGATGACCGACAGCTTCGTCTTCGTGGTGGCGACGACGGTGGCCGAGCGGGCGCCCCGACTGAGCAGTGCCATCTCGCCGAGGACTGCACCGGGCCCGACCTCTCCCACCTTCTTGCCGCCGATGACGACGTCGGCGCTCCCTTCGATGATCACCTCGAGCTCGAACGGGAACGAGCCCTCGCGCATCAGCGTCGAACCTGCCGAGACGTCGATCTCGTCCACATAGGGCGCCAGCGCCCTCAGCTTCTTCTCCCCAAGCCTCGCAAAGGTCTCACTCGTCATCAACCGTTCGATCTTCGGGTCGTTCTTCATCTGAAGTCAGCTCCAATCCGTTCAGGCGAGCCTACGACAGAGGGGGCACCGGAGACCGGGAAACCCAACAAAGACTTGTCGACCGGTTGACCGGTGCCGTCGAACGAGTTGCCGCTCCGTCGAGTTGTCGGGTTCCGCGAGGTCCCTATACTGCCGATGCCTGGTCCGCTCGCGGATCATGACCCCTGGGGGCGTGGTGAAGCCTGGAGTTCACGCCGGCCTGTCAAGCCGGAGGTCGCGGGTTCAAATCCCGTCGTCCCCGCCACCTCTCCACACACGTGTGTTGAGGTGTTTGGTCAGATAGCTCAGTCGGTAGAGCGCCGCTCTGAAAAAGCGGAGGTCGACGGATCGACGCCGTCTCTGACCACAGAGAGAAGCCCTCCTCATCCGGGGGCTTCTCTCGCGTTCTAGTGTGCCCCGGATGAGCATCGTCGCAGACCCGTCGCTCGTGTGGCTCGTCGGGCCTTCCGGCTCCGGAAAGTCGACCTGGGCCGAACAGCACTTCCGGGACGTCGAGATCGTCTCCTCAGACCGGCTGCGCTCCATCGTCGGGTCCGGCCCCAATGACCTCGACGCCAGTGCCGCCGCCTTCGACGTTCTCGAGCGCATCGCCACCGCACGCCTCCGGGGCGGTCTGCTCACGGTGATCGACACGCTCGGATTCGACGAGGAACTGCGCAACCGTCTCGAAGAATCGGCCACTGCGGCCGGCATCCCGACAGTCGCAGTGATCTTCGACACGTCGCCCGACGTCTGCCGGGCGCGCAACCGGATGAGAGCCCGGCCGGTGCCGGCCAAGGTTCTCAACGGTCAGTTCAAACGGTTCAAACGTGTCACGATCGACCTCGCCGAGTCCGGTTGGGCTGTCATCGATGCCGAACGAGTGGACGTGATCGGTGAACATGTCGCTGAGATCGCCTCGGCATCGGAATCCGCGTCTGCTCCACCCACTTCCCGACTCGAGTTCTATCTGCACATCTCGACATTCGACTGGATGACCTCGCCGAGAGACTTCACCGAAGTGCTCGTGGCGGCCGAGGAATCGGGGTTCACCGGCGTCTCGATGATGGATCATCTCGTCCAGATTCCCCAGGTCGGGCGGGCTTGGGACGACATCCTCGACCCGTTCACCGCACTCGCTCATGCGGCCGCGGTGACCGAACACCTGCGTCTGGGCGTACTCGTGACGAACGTGACGCTCCGACCAGTGGCCGTCCTCGCCAAGATGCTCGCCACGTTGGACAACCTGTCCGAGGGACGGGTCGATTGCGGCCTGGGCGCCGGCTGGTACGCCGCCGAGCAGTCAGACCGCGGAGTCGAGTTCCCGACCGACAGGGAGCGGCTCGATCTGCTGGAGGACACGATCGGCGCACTCAGAAGCTTCTGGGGCCCTGGCGCCAAGCCGTTCGAGGGCCGCTCGATTCGCATCGCCGACTCCGGGATGTATCCCCGCCCCATCCAGGTCAGGCTCCCGATCGTGGTTGGAGGCGGAGGCGAGCACCGGACGCTGCAGATCGTCGCTCGGCACGCCGACGGCTGCAATCTGCGAACCGGACCAACGCTCGACCACAAGCTCGGGGTTCTCGCCGGGCATTGCGCCGCAATCGGAAGGGATATGACGGACCTGCTGGTGACCGTGCTCGACGTGACCATGGTGGGAGCGGACAGGGAGCACACGGCGACGCTGGTCGAGGCCCATCGTGGCAGCGTCTCGAGCCGGGAGTTCCGCAGGCGGACTGCCGCCGGGACCGTCCAGGAACAGATCGAGCGCTACCGGGGGTTGATGGGCGCGGGCATCGATCGCGTCTATGTCTCGCCGCTGGACCTCGACGGTCCCGACGAGGTGCGCCGCTTCGGTGAGATCATCGTCGGTCTGTGACCGGGGTCATCGAGCCGAGATCACGAAGACTGGATGGTCGGCAGCTATCGCTCTGATCGCATCGTCATCTGCATCTGCTCCGACCCCGCCGAAGAACTGCCCTACCTCCCAACTCCACCGCTTCAGATACGTCCGGAGGATGGGGAGCCGATCCTCGACCGGGACCTCGGTGGCTGTGAACTCGATGATCCGCCGTCCCAGTCGGAGCCGGCCCTGACCGGCGACTCTGAGGTTCTTGACCCACTGGGTGTGGCCGCGCGGCGCCACCAGATACTCGACGGTGTCGATGGCGAGCAGGTTGACCGGAACGGCTCGCCACTCTCCGCTGCTGCGCCCCCGTACCTCCAGTGTCCGCGACCCCCAGACGCTGATCCCCAGCCTGGTCAGGCCTTTGACTGTCGGGTTCAAGACGTTTCGGGTGAACCAGTCGGGAGCGACATACCGCTGGTTGTCGGGATGATCTGCCATGTGATGCCTCTCAGCGTTCCTTGTCGATCGTATCCAACAGCCACAGCGCCCTCGACTCCAGCAGCCGCTGGATCCACCGCATCGAGAGCAGGTAGCCACCGACTCCGTAGATCGTGGCGGCTACCGCACCCAGAGTGGCGAGGAGCGGACCGCTCAGCCATGCAGGGATGCCGATCAGCAAGGCGATCGGAACGATCAGGAGCCCAGACAGACCCAGCCCGAGGAAGGAGAAGATGAGTGCCGTGCCCGAGACGTTCCTCGACCCGAACAGGTTCGACTCCGGCAGCGGATACGCGCCGAGGATCGAGGTCAGATTTCCACCGGCGGTGAACATCGCCGCCACCGACACGCCCGCCAGGACTCCGGCGATCAGGTAGCTGGCGTCCCCGGACAACGCTGCGGCCGCTACCGCGGCGACAACCACGAGCGGCAGCGAAACCGCAGCCCATCCGAGATTCTTGCCGGCCAGCACGTCGATCAGCCTGATCGAAGAGCTCTGATACGCCCAGAACGAGCCACCATCGAACCCGAACTGATTCGGAATGACCGATGCCGTGACGAGGAAGCCAATGAACGCCGCCGAGAAGGGCGCGTACGGCGTGTCGGCGAGCGCGGCGCCGCCGGTGCCGACCAGAACGACCGTCGCCACCAGGCCGCCGATCAGTTGCGCCTTGACCCTCGAATCCCGGAAGAGGTACTTCAACTCCTTTGCAGCCACCGCCCCGACCGGCGTCCTCGGCAGCGGGTAGCGCTTCGGGAAGAGCGCAGTGATCCCACCCCGTCGACGACGCGACCGCTTGTTGACTGCCGCTCGGGTCTGGAGCCGTTCGACGGATCGGGCGAAGAGCAGGCCTCCGATCCCCAGGACGACGGCACCGTAGACGACGCCGATTCCGACCCGACCCCACGCCCCCTCCTCCAGCGAGTCGACCACCAGCCCGAAGACGCCGGGCGGGGTCCATCCGAGCGGCTCGATCCCGTCGAGCACGGCCTCGATGTCGAACTGACCAGAACCCCCGTCGACCGTCTCGGCGACGACCAAGGAGCCCACCACACCGGGCAACGTGAGCAGACCGACGATCGTGAGCGCCGCAATCTCCTGGGTTCGACGGCTCCTGAGAAGATCGGTGAGCAGGGTGGTGATCCACCGGCTGACGACAACCATGAACGCGAGCCCGCCGATCGCGGCAACGACCTGGAGGATCCAGATGAGTCCGAATCCATAGCCGACGCCGATCCCGATCCCGAACATGAGGATCGTCATCAGGGCGCCCGGCCCCACGAACGCGGCCACCGCGAGCCCGAATGCCAGCTGCCGGCTCGTGTACGGGAGCAGCTCGAACTGCCTGGCCTCCATCGTGTCGTCGAGCGTTGCGGCGACGATCGGGAGCAGCAGCCACGCCAGGAAGGCCAGACTGAACACGGCGGCCGAGATGGCCAGATCGTTCTCGACAGCGCGCAACAATGCTCCGTAGCCGTATCCGAGACCGATCCCCGCCGCGATCGCCAGTAGCCACGACACCAGGAACCCGAATGCCTGGATCACCGTCGACCGTCTGAGGCGGTTGGTGATCAGCCGCAGCTTCAGTCGGGCGAAGACCCGAGCCACTCGAGATCCCCTTCCTCGGTGATCTGGGCGCCGACCATCTCGACGAAGACGTCCTGGAGCCGGCGACCGCCGGTGATCTCCTCGGTCGAGCCGGTGGCGAGCACACGGCCGTGGTCGATCACCATGATCCGGTCGCACAGCCGCTCGACGACGTCCATGGCGTGATCGGAGAACACCACGGTGCCGCCGCCGCCGATGTGCCTCCGCAATATCTGCTCGAGGGTCTGGCGGGCCACCGGGTCGACTCCGGCAAACGGCTCGTCGAGGAAGAGCACCGATGGATTGTGCAGAAGGGCACAGGCGATGGCGACTTTCTTGGTCATGCCGAGGCTGTAGTCGGCGACGATGGTGTCGCCCGCTTCGGTGAGGTCGAGGAGTCTGAGGAGCGACTCGCGGCGTTGGGCGACGACCTCGGGATCCATGTTCCGCATCATCCCGTTGAACTCGATGAGTTCACGCCCGGTCAGGCGTTCGAACATGCTGGGATTGTCCGGGACGACTCCGAAGCGCGTCTTGGCCGTGGCGGGATCCTTCCAGACGTCACGGCCGGCGATGCTGACGGCCCCGGCGTCGGGCCGAAGCAGTCCGGTGGTCATCCGAAGCATCGTCGTCTTGCCTGCCCCGTTGGGGCCCACGATCCCGAAGAAGGAGCCAAGCGGGATGTCGATGGTGACGTCGTCGACGGCGAGGGTGTCGGCGAACCGCTTCGTGAGACCCTGGTACGACACCGCCGGCACATCCATCGGCGACAAGCTAGCAAGCCTCCCCAACTCCCCGAACCCAGGGTTGCTGACCACAACCGTTGTGGATCTCGGGTCGAGGTTCGCCCGTGGAAGGGCACCATCGTTCCGGGATTCGGGATAATGGCGGGATGGAGCGCCAGATCGAGGTCACCGGTGCCGAACACCCGGAGCGGCCGCCCGAAACCTCGGGACGGCGCAATTCGAGCTGGGCCCTTCTCCTGGCGGGAGCAGCCGGTGTGCTGATCGGCGCAGCCGCCGTGTTCCTGCTGAGCCTCGACGATGCCGCTGCCGACCCGACGGTCGCCGATGCGGACACCTCGCTCCAGGCACCGGCGGTCGTCGTCACCAACCCGGGAACGGTCCGACCTCCACCAACCCTCGCCGAACTGGTGCCGGGCCTCACCTCGGACCTGGTGGTGTTCGGATTCACGCCTAGCGGCCAAGCGGTGATCCAGCAGTGGTTCATCAATGCGACCGAGCCCAGGACGATCGACGTTCCGTTCGGATTCGCAATCCCCGACGTGTCCGGCCGATGGATCGCCGCCCTGGCGAATCAACGCTACGGCGACTCCCTGAACCTGCACGTGGGGAACGCCACCTACCAGGAGGCGATCGCCACCGATGTCGGCAGCGTCGTGTGGTCGGTGGACCAGCCGGGACGGGTCGCCTGGACCGAATGGACCGCAGACGGGGTGATGGCCTTCGACCGCCGGCTGGATCCTGGGGACGGCGGCCAGGCGTTTGCCCTACCCGTGCCGTCCGACACGCGCATCGTGTGGCTCGACGGGGACGTCCTGAGCTTGGCCTCCCAGCGGTCCATCATCGCTCTGCAACCGGACGGGACGGAGGTCGCCAGACTCGACGACGCCGAGTTCGTAGCTGCGACGGATGGATGGGCGGTGGTGTGGCTCGACGCGAGCATGACACTGGTCGACGGGGATCTCGCGCCACGAGCGCAGTTGCCCCATGGCGGAGCGTCATGTGGTGATGCTCGGTTTGCACGGCCGGACCCGGCACAGCGGACGCCGGCGATCAGGTTGGCACTCGTGTGTGGGACAGCGGATACGCCCTGGCTGGAGGTGCTGGACATCGATCCGACCACAATGACCTTCACCAACAGGGCAATGATCCAGTTGGCCGAAGTTGGGGCCGCGAGTTGGCTCGACGGTGACCGCTTCGTCGCCGTCCCGCAACCCGACCCGGTGTCCCGCCCACGCTCGACCATCGCGATCCTCGACGTGGAGACGGGTGAGGTCACCGAGTTGCGTTGGCCGGGCGCCGTGCTCGGCGTGATCGCCACGCGGTGAGCGAAGCAACCCGGCGAGGCGGGCGAACCGTGACCTGATGTCCACAACAATCGTGGTGAGGAACCCTGGGTTCGGCGGCGTGGGCGTGGGTGTGCGACAATGCGGGCATGTCCGAGCTGAGCTTCACCCGTCCCTCCCCGACCGACTTTCTGGCGATCGACTCGCTGCTCGACGACGAGGAGGTCATGCTGCGGGACACCGTCCGCCAGTTCGTCTCCGACCGGATCTTGCCCGACATCGGCGAGTGGTGGGAGGACGGCGTGTTTCCTCGCGAGGTCGCCAAGGAGATGGCGGCGATGGGGCTGTTCGGGATGCACCTCGAGGGCTACGGCTGCGCCGGCACGTCCAACGTGGCCTACGGGCTCGCATGCACCGAGCTCGAATACGGCGACTCCGGCGTGCGGAGCTTCATGTCCGTGCAGGGCTCGCTGTCGATGTTCCCCATCTGGAAGTTCGGCTCCGAAGAGCAGAAGGAGACCTGGCTGCCGCAGATGGCGGCAGGTGAGGTGATCGGATGCTTCGGGCTCACCGAGGCCGATTCCGGATCGGATCCGTCATCGATGCGCACGAACGCCAAGCGGGACGGCTCGGACTGGATCCTCAACGGCTCGAAGATGTGGATCACCAACGGAACGATCGCCGACATCGCCGTCGTGTGGGCACGCACCGACGAAGGCATCCGCGGGTTCATCGTGCCGACCGACTCGAAGGGCTTCGAGGCCCAGGCCATCAAACACAAGGCCAGCTTGCGCGCATCGGTGACCGCAGAGCTCGCCTTCACCGACGTGCGCGTGCCCGACGATTTCGTGCTTCCCGATGTCGCTTCGATGCGGGGACCACTCTCGTGTCTCAACGAGGCCCGATTCGGCATCTTGTTCGGCGCGGTCGGCGCCGCCCGAGCGTGCTACGAGTCGGCACTCGCCTACGCCGGCGAGCGCACCCAGTTCGACCGCCCGATCGCCGGGTTCCAGCTCACCCAGCAGAAGCTCGTCGACATGATGGTCAGCGTCAATCGGGGGATGCTGGTGTCGCTTCACCTGGGTCGCATGAAGGACGCCGGGACACTCACCCCCGAGCAGATCAGCTTCGGCAAGATGGACAACGTGCGCAACGCCCTCGAAGCGGCACGTACCGCCAGGTCGATCCTGGGAGGAAACGGCATCACGCTCGAATACCCGGTGTTCCGGCACATGGCCAACCTCGAGACGGTCTACACCTACGAGGGCACCAACGAGATCCACACTCTGATCCTCGGCAACTCCATCACGGGTCTCAACGCCTTCGCCTGACGCCAGTCAACCCTCGTAACAAGAAGCGCCGCCAGGGCAGGGGGATCGAGTTGACGGGCGTCAAACCCCCCATGGCTGGCCGACACAATGTCTGTCCCCCGAAAGGGGGGACAGGCTGCCCCTCGGGCAGCCAGGGGGGAATGGACAGAGCCGGACAATGGATTGTTTGTCCCCCGAAGGGGGGACGGACAGGCTGCCCCTCGGGCAGCCAGGGGGGAATGGACAGAGCCG
>JAHEDH010000213.1 GCA_024641285.1 bacterium
TCGATCCATTACAGTCCTGAACCAGTCCAACGGAGGTAATCGGGAATGCCGGTAGAGACCGAGAACGAGGCGACAGAGTCCGCTTTGAAGCCGCCCACCGCCTTCTCGGTGAACCGGTATCACGTGGATCTCACCACGGAAACGGTGCGGTTCGAGAGGGTCCAATGTGAGGATCTGGAGGACGTGCTGGGTGGGATCGCCCGAGCCACCAAGCTGCTGGCCGACGTCGAGGTCGACGACGCCTACGATCCGGCGGCGCCGATCGTCATGAACCTGGGCTTGCTGAGCGGCACCCGCGTGATGACGGGTCTCCGCACGTATTTCCATGGCTATTCGCCGCTCAAGATGTCCCGCAGCGGGAGGCCCGGGCTGATGTGGAGCGCCGGGAGTGGCAAGTTCGGCACCAAGCTGCGCGGCCTGGGGATCGATGAGGTGGTGTTCACCGGGCGGGCCGGATCGCCCCGGATGATCCATCTGACCCCGGCGGAGGATCCGGACGGTCCTGGCGGGCCGGCCGACTTCGAGTTTCTCGATGCCTCCGACTTGGGTGAGCTCCACGTCAACAAGCGGATCCTGACGCTGTACGAGCGGTACCCGGAGGCGCACTTCGCGGTGATCGGCCCGGCCGCCCAGAACTACGAGACCGTGCGTTATGCCTCGATCGCCCTCTCCACCGAGAACCAGCTGAAGACCGGCGACCCGAAGGCCCGCTTCTGCGGCCGCGGCGGATATGGCGGGGTGCTCGCCTCAAAGAACCTGTATGCGATCGCGGCCGACGGGCCCAACCCGAACGTCAGGTCACGCGGGCTGAAGGACATCAACAAAGAGGTCAATCTCGGCAAGGGGAGTTGGCCGTATCGCGACGACGGCGGCGGCGGTACGTGGCGCCAGGTACCGCTCCAGCACGAGAACGGTGTGTTGCCCGAGTACAACTTCAATCCGACCGGGACCGATCAGGGGGTGGCACTGACCCGGAAAGAGGTGGAGAAAGGCCCCTACGAGATCAAGGCAGAGAGCTGTTACCTGTGCGGGATCAGGTGCCACAAGAACGTCTACGACGATTCCAATGGCGAGGCCGGCGCGTTCCGCACCAAGGTCGACTACGAGCCGTTCATCCTGCTGTCGTCGAATTTGGGCGTGTACGACGTCGAGAAGGCGCTCGACCTGGTGGCGTTGGTCGATGAGTTGTCGATGGATTCGATCTCGCTGGGAGTGAGCCTGGGCCACATCATGGAGTGGAACCAGCGCAACCCCGACAACCAGTACGCCGACGGACTCTCGTACGGCGACTACGACGCCATCGTCGCTGCGATCCATGCCGTTGCCGAGGGACGGTTGCCCGAGGTGGGTGAAGGTGCGCTCCGGTTTGCGATGCGCACGGGATCACTCGACTTCGCCATGCAGGCGAAGGGTGTCGAGTTCCCGGCGTACGTCCCACATTCCAACCCGGGTTATCCGTGGGCGCTGGCGGGCGGCCACATGTCGATGAAGACGTTCATCCTGGTGATCCTGGAGCGGGAGACGGGGATGGACTACTGGGTCGACGCCATCACCAACCGTGGTCCGATGTACCTGCTGGACGACATGACCGGGATGTGCAAGTTCGCTGCACTCGATCCGGTACTCATCGCCGAAGCGCTCGGCGTCGCAGCCGGGCTGGAGGTGACCGCCGACGACCTGCGAGGAGCGGTCGACCGCACCTGGGTGCGCGGCTACACGATCGAACGCCGGGTCGGCTACGAGGTGGAGGACTATGCGCTCCCCGCCGAGGCCCACCAGCCGGCACGCGGCAGCAAGCTCCCTTACTTCAACACTCCCGAGTTCTTCGACGAGCTCCGCACCAAGGTCATCGCCGTCCTCGACGAGCGAGCGGAGACATACGGGTACGTGTAAGTCGCTGTGAACCCATCGGCTCACGAGGTCACCGAAGTGGGCCGCCGAGCGAGGCCGCCTCAGTCGGCGGTCGCTCTCGCCGGGCGGTATGGTGCGGACCGCAACCGTTTGCAGTGAAATGGAGGAGCAACATGACCCCGCAGCGGCACATCGTGGCGCTCGCATCGGAGGCCCGATACGAGGCCGCGTCCGAGTACGAGGGCCACCAGACCGGGTTCAGCCGCTGGTCGATCGTGGACGAATCGCATCCGAGCGCCGTTCACACCGGATTCACCATCTGCCGACTCGAGCCCGGCGGATCGATCGATGCCCACGTGCATTCGTTCGAGGAGAGTCTCTACGTGATCGAGGGCGAACTCACGGTCGAGATGCCAGGATCTGCAGCCCACATGCGAGCCGGCGATTACGGCCTCTTCCCGGTCGGCGTCGAACACAAGCTCCGCAATGCCGGCGATGAGCCGGTCCGTTGGGCCGAGATGCTGGCCCCGCAACCCCGCTCGTCGCACGATGGCGACACCTACTTCGTCGAAGACTTCGCCGGCGGAGATCCTGTCGAGGTCGACGTGCGGGATCCGCGGACTCGTCTCTTCGGCCACATCGACCCGGAGAACATGCTCGTCGATCAGCAGACCCAGGATCGGCTGTCGGTTTCGGCCAGCATGCGAACGGCTCTGCTCGTCTACAGCGGAATCACCGTGAAGATGATGGTCGACACCGACCTCGGTGCCCAGCTCTCGACGATGTTCATGGTCCAGTACGAGCCGAACGGTTTCGCAGGTGCCCACGACCACCCCCTCGAGGAGAGTTACTTGATCCTCGATGGAGGCGTCGATGCCAAGTTCGACGGAGTCGAGTACCGGCTCGAAGCGGGCGACGTCGCCTGGGCGGGCGTTGGCTGTGTCCACGAATTCGCCAACCCCGGCACCGACACCGTCATGTGGCTCGAGACGCAGGCGCCCGGGCCACCTGCGCGCCACACGTATCGCTTCGCCCGGGACTGGAGCTACCTCGAGGACCGACTCGACTCCTAGCGAGGTGCTCGACGTCGCGGGGCGACTGGCTCTCCGAGGTCGATCAGCCGGTCAGCGTGAGTCCGGGCGGAGCGTTCAAGGCAACGTCACGACGGAGCCGTCGGCAGCCGCCGACCTGACGATCGCTTCGAGAACCTCGACGTTGTGGACGAGTTGCTCGTCGGTGAAGCGGTAGTCGTCTCCGTG
>JAHEDH010000017.1:0-36938 GCA_024641285.1 bacterium
CACCCTGACCGCCTCCACCGCAGAGGGCGGCCGCACCGATGCCGCCGCCGCGTGCTCTGAGCGCATGGATGAGCGTGACGACCAGTCGCGCCCCTGTGCAACCGATTGGATGTCCGAGTGCTACTGCTCCGCCGTTCACGTTCACCTTCTCTTTCGGGATGTCCAACATCTGCGCCGACCACAACGCCACGGCGGCGAATGCCTCGTTGATCTCGACGAGATCGAGATCCGAGGCTTCCAGCCCGGCCCGCTTGAGTGCCACTCTGAGTGCTTCGGCCGGGCGCTCGTGCAGCGTCGGGTCGATCCCGCCGATCTGGCCGTATGCCAGGATCTCTGCCAGGACCGGGGAGCCATTTGCATCGGCCGCCTGCCGGTCGGCCACCATCACGGCTGCGCCGCCATCGGAGATCTGTGAGGCGTTGCCTGCGGTGATCGTGCCGTCGGGGATGAAGGCCGGCTTCAACCGACCAAGCGAATCGGCGGTGGTGCCAGGCCGGATGCCCTCATCGGTGTCCATGACGACCGGGTCACCCTTGCGCTGGGGGACAGGCACTCCGATGATCTCGTCGGCGAACCGCCCCGACTCCGAGGCGGCCAGTGCCCGGTCGTGGCTCATTGCCGACCACTCGTCCTGTTCTTCTCGGGTGATCCCGAGTCGTGCGTTCTTGTGGTCGGATGACTCGCCCATCGTGCAGTGATCGAACGCACAGAACAGCCCGTCATGTGTCATCACATCGACGAGCGTGGCGTCGCCCAGGCGGGCACCCCAGCGAAGCTCGTGGAGGACGTGTGGGGCGTTTGACATCGATTCCATCCCGCCGGCCATCACGAAGTTCGCCTCGTCGAGTCGGATCGCCCTCGCCGCCATCCCGATCGCCGCCATTCCCGACAGGCAGACCTTGTTGACGGTGATGCTCGGCACCGTCATGGGGAGACCGCCACGAACGGCGGCCTGTCTGGCGGTGATCTGGCCTTCGCCCGCTTGGAGCACCTGACCGAAGATCACCTCGTCGACGGCCCCCGGGTCGACTCCGGATCGCTCGGTAGCCGCGGCAATCGCCGCACCACCGAGATCGACCGCTCGGAGTGGGCTCAACCCGCCCCCGTATTTTCCGATCGCGGTGCGAGCCGCACCGACGATGACAGCGTTCTCAGACATGGGTCGACACTACTTGACGTGTCAGGCCCTGCGCCTACAGAGGACGTCGCCGACGCATTGGACAATGACAGTCGGAGTGGACCGACTCGAGCCTGCTCTAGATCGAGGGCCATCGCAAGGGACTTCCGACCCTGGTGCCGGGGGGGAGGCCCGACTGTGTCCTCGGTCGAAAGAGAGGGGAAGACCGTGTTGTCCTCGTTGAAATCAGGGCGACTGAACAAGGCTGTCGCCTTGTTTGCGGCGATGGCGGCGCTTGCCGTGTTGATCATTCCAACCGCGGCATTCGCTGAGAAGCCCGAGAATCAGGACCTTGTCAGAGTGGTTCGATCGTCAGATGGCTACGACCTCGTTCGCAGGTACGTCGACCAGAAACCGGCAGCCGTGCAGGAGATCGACGAGGCGACCTCGCTGGTGATCTACGACTTCAAGACTTGGCCCGGGAAGAGCGATGACTTTCAGGGCTTCCATCCATACGTCATGTTCTTCGTAGACAACGAAAGCAACGCGGTCGAGGGGTTCCTCGCCGTTCCTGACGCCGACGGGCGCGCAGATCCAGTGCCACTCACCATTGAAGCTCTATCCGAGGTCGGACCGGATGTAGTCCAAGCTCAATCGGTCGTGGCCACGGCGACATGCTGGTGGTGCAGTGAAACCACCTACATACCGGGCCACATGTCTAGCAACACTGGGTACAACGCCTGCACGGCGGCGTGTGCGGTGGCAGGGGGGTCGTGGCCCGTGAGGGCCGCATGTATGGCCGCCTGCTGGGGCCTGTACTACGTGCCGGGTCACACTGTCTGCACTGAGTGGTCGTCGGGACCTCCTTGTCCCGAATGAGATTTCGCGATTGATCCGGAGTCGGCGGCCCGCAGGCCCGCCGACTCCGGAGTTGAATGGGAGTTGCATCAGGAGTTCAGATGGAGGGACGCTCAACCCAATCAGATCCGCTCCCAGGTCGGTCACGCGCGGCGCTCGTTGGCTACTCGGCCATGATCATCGTCGGTGGAATCCTGATGGGACGTCGGTTCGGCTACGCCCCGAGCGCCGAAGTCGGCGCCGGAGCTGGGCTCTTTCTGGCGATCGGCGGGTTGGCGTTGGTTTCTTGCCTGGTCGATCGGCGCACATTGGTCCCGGTTGGAATTGCACTTGCTGGAGGAGTCGCAGGAGCGTACGCGGCCTACTGGGGGCTCGACGAGCCAGCACCGACCGTCTACAGCTTTGCATTGACAAGCGCCGCTAGCTTGTTCATGGCCGCGGATGCGATTCGCATGCTGTTCCGGGTGCGTCGAGCGGATACGGCACAAACCTGATAACTCGCCTGGCGTGGGCCGGGTCTGCTAGTTCTGCGTTTGCCGAAGTTCGTAGGCGGGCATGCTCCACACCCATGACCCGTCTCGCCACACCGACCTTGCCCGAAGCCGTCGACTGGACCGCCGAGTATCTCGGGCACCTGACGTGCGATGCAGTGGCGAAGTCGGGGCGGTTCACCGGCGGGCAGCAGGTCGCCGATGAGGCACTGGCAGCGTTCGACGTCAGCGGCTACGCATCGAAGCGCAACGAGGTGTGGCCCGAGTCACGACGAGGTGCCTCTGCGCTCAGCCCCTACATCCGTCACGGACTGCTGCAGCTCCCGAGGGTGTGGGATTCGGTGGCGGGCGGGCCATCCCGCGACGTGAAGAAGTACCGGGACGAGCTCAACTGGCAGGAGTATTCGCGCCACCTCTACGCTCGGTTGGGGACGGCGACGCGGGATTGGATCAGATACTCCGTCGAGTCGACCGAGGTCTGGGATCAGGAGCCGTGGTGGCGTGAGATGGCATGCGTGGATCTGGTCGTCTCGGAGCTCGAGAACGACGGCTGGCTGGTCAACCAGACCCGGATGTGGCTGGCGTCACAATGGGTCAACCGTGGGGACGGGTATTGGCGTGATGGCGAGGACCGGTTCTTCCGGCATCTGCTGGACGGCTCGCGGGCAGCGAACCGGCTCGGATGGTTGTGGACGACCGGAGGCGGGACCGGTAAGCCCTACGGCTTCAGCCGATGGCAGGTCGAGAAACGCGCAGAGGGTCTCTGCGAAGGCTGTCAGCTCAACACCAACTGCCCGATCCAGGAGTGGCCGAGTGATCCGAGGGTCGAAAAGGTGTCCGAGCCGGCGGGCCTGCGAAGTGACCCGGATCCGGACGCCACCGGCGGGCCGATCGACGTCGACCGCCGCGCACAGCCCGATGTGGTCTGGCTCACCGCTGAGTCCCTCGGGGACGACGATCCGGCGTTGGCGGCCAACCCCGGCCTTCCGGCGGTGTTCGTGTTCGACGAGCCGCTCCTCGACAGACTGCGGCTGTCCGGCAAGCGATTGGTGTTCCTGGCCGAGACGCTGGCAGATCTCGCCGAACGGCGAGACGTCGAGGTCCATCTCGGCCGTCCCGTCGACGTACTGGCCGGCCGGGCGCCCGCCGTCACGTTTGCGCCGGTGCCCGGCTGGCGGCGCATCAGCGGGCAGTTCGACCTCGCCGAGATCCATCCATTTCCGTGGCTGCGTCGCCCTAGGGGAGGTTCGGTGGCATCCTTCTCGCAATGGCTACGAAGTTGATCTCCGCCGAAGGTATCGGATTCCGGACCTTCGGTTTCCCAGTCACCATCAATTGGTTCCACTTTCTGCTGCCGGCGCTGTGGCTGAGCGGGATCGACTTCGCCAACCTCAGGCCCGGTGTTTCGGCCGCGGGCATCGTCGCTGCCCATGTCGGCGCGATCGTCATCGGTGTTCTGGGACACGAGTTGGGCCACGCGTTCGCTGCTCGGTCGATCGGCGCCGAAGCCAAGATCGACCTCATCGTCTTCGGCGGGCTGACGACGTGGTCGACCGGAAAGCCGATCACTGCGCCCCAGCGTCTTCGGGTCTCGCTTGCCGGTCCGATCGTCGGCGTGATGCTGGGTGGTCTGTCATGGCTGATCGCCCAGTCGATCCCAGGCGTCCGAATCGAGATCCAGGTGTTTCTGGACCTCCTCACGCAGGTGGCGATGATCTGGGGCATCTTCAACCTGGTGCCCTTCCCCGGGTTCGACGGCGGACACAGCCTCGACGCCGCACTCGAGATCTTCGCTCCGTCGCGGGCGGCGCGGCTCGGCGCGGTGATCAAGGGTGTCGCCGCCGTGTTGGGTGTCGCCGCCGTCTGGTACTACTTCAGCCTCTTCTCGGCCTTGATCCTTCTCTTCTTCGTGTTCCGGGGTGGCAGTTCGCCACTGCAGGAGTACCGCAAGAGCTTCGACACCGATCACGAGGCAGCGATCAACGGGGCCGTGCAGCTCGCCCGGGCCGGCCGGCTCGACGATGCCCTCGAACGGCTGGACGGCACGGCCGGGTCGCCCCGCTCGCGTGACCTGCAGCGCAGCATCGACAGCCTCAGGGCGACCCTGCTGTTCTGGACTCGACGGTGGGACGAGCTCGTCGGCATGCCCGAGGGGGTGGTCGACGACAAGACGCGGGGCATCGCCCTGATGCGAGGCGGGAAGCTGGCTCAGGCAGAAGTCGTGTTCCGCTCCGCCCCGTCTGGGGGAGTGCGCGACGCCCTCCTGGCCGAGGCCCTCGCCCGTCAGAGTGTCGAGATCCGACAGGATGACGAGATCGACGAGGCATCGGCCGATGCGCTCGTCGAGCGGGCCCGCCAGTTGGCCGGCAGTGACCCCGAGGTGGCAGCTCTCCTGGCCGAAGCCGCGATCGACTCGCCGGCGCTGTCGGCGGCCAATCGCGTCGTGGCGCTAGTGATCGCCGGTCGGCTCGACGACGCCAGGGTCGTAGCCGGAGACATAGGTCCCGACGCTGCGTGGTTCGCCGAGACGGTCAGGACTGCGATCGAAGGTGGTGATCTGGAGCCGCTCCTGGCCCAGACACGTTCGCCCGACGTGATGGGGTCGGCTCAGGTGCTCCTGCACCAGCTCGGGCAGTACGAGCCGGCGATCACGGTTGGTCGCCGAGCTCTCGATTCCGGTGGTGACATGTCGGTGATCGGATTCAATCTCGCCTGCTCCGCAGTGCGGCTCGGCGACACCGAAACCGCTCTGACCCTCATCGAGGCGCTCGTCGCGGACGGGCTCGACGTGACCCGGATCATCGCCGATGACGACCTGGCCCCATTGCGCGGCACCGACGCGTTCGCCGACGCGCTGGCAGAGCCCGGCCCGGTAGGGTCCGGCTCATGAAGCTCCTGAATCTGGACCACGTCGGTATCGCCGTGCACGACCTGGACGCCGCGCTCGAGGCCTATCGGAACCGGTACGGGGTCGATCCGCTGCACCGCGATCGAGTCGAGGCGCAAGGGGTCGAAGAGGCCATGATCCCCGTCGGCGGCTCGTTCATCCAACTGCTCCAGCCGCTGGGGCCGGACACACCGGTCGGAAGGTTCCTCGCCAAGAACGGCGAAGGGCTCCACCACGTTGCATATGTGGTCGCCGACATCGGGGCTGCTTTGGCGCATCTCGAAGAGACCGGCGCGCGGCTCATCGACCGGGAGCCGCGTGTCGGCGGGCGGGGAGCCAAGATCGCGTTCGTTCACCCGG
Organism: bacterium; assembly: GCA_024641285.1. GTDB lineage: Bacteria > Actinomycetota > Acidimicrobiia > Spongiisociales > ZC4RG35 > JAHEDH01. Next base: position 5,714 of record JAHEDH010000017.1, read on the forward strand.
CCGATCTCGCCGGTACGCTCATCGAACTCGTCGAACTGAGCGAAGCATGACAGCGGTGCGCATCACAGGGGGAGCAGACGAATACCACACCGCGGCGATTCTCGCCGTCATCCAACATGTCGAGGCCGAGACCGCGGCGGTGAGAAGACCCAAGAACCCGAATGCCCAAAGTGCTTGGCTGCGCAAGGGGCGGTACGGGCCACTCGGTCGCTTCCAGCCGCCCATCGACCCCGACCCCGGGCTCAACTGGGTGGAGCGCTGACTCATCCCGCATCAGCGGGCCTGTTTCCCGGATCAGCGCCCGGCGTTCGGCGTACGCTGTCGATACATGTGCAAGGAGGACCACCGTGAAATCGATTCCTGAAGCGCCATCCGGGCCGTTCGGAACGGTATTCGGTGACTCGTTCAGTGTCGTCGAATGGGCCAACGGTGCCTGGGGCGAGCCCCGGATCGGACCGATCGAGCCGTTCTCGTTCCACCCGGCCACCCACGTGCTGCACTACGGGAGCGCGTGCTTCGAGGGACTCAAGGCGCACCGGGGAATCGACGACGTCGTGCGGATCTTCCGCCTGGAACGTCATGTCGAGCGGATGCAGCAGTCGGCGCGGGTTCTGCGGCTCCCGGTCCCCGACACCGACCTCCTCTCGAAGATGATCGTCGACACCGTGACCGACAACACACACCTCGTGCCGGCCTCACCCGGTTCGCTCTACATCCGCCCGACCCTGATCGGTACCGAGCCCAACATCGGGGCGGCGGCCGCACCGTCGAAGACCGCCTTGCTCTATGTGCTGCCCAGCCCCGTCGGCGACTACTTCAAGGGCGGAATCCGTCCGCTGAAAGTGAAGGTCGAGACCGAGCAACCGCGCAGCACGCCGGCGTTCGGCTCGGTGAAGACCGGTGCGAACTATGCAATGGCCCTCGGGATCACCCTCGACGCCAAGGCCGAATTGGGGATCGACCAGGTGTTGTTCGCGCCCGACGGCGACGTGCAGGAGACGGGAGCCTCGAACTTCCTGTTGCTCCGGGACAAGGAGATCCTGACCAAAGGGCTCAACAGCTCGTTCCTGCATGGCGTCACCCGGGATTCGATTCTGACGCTTGCCAGGGACATGGGGTATCAGGTCCACGAGCGCGACTTCACGGTCGACGAGATGATCGAATGGGCCGATGACGGAGAGGCCGCACTGTCGGGGACTGCGGCGGTTCTGGGCGGCGTTGGATCGATGATCGTCGACGGCGAGGAGATCGTCTTCGGCTCGGGTGATGTCGGCCCGACCACGCTGGAACTCCGTCAGGCGCTCACCGACATCCACGTCGGGAGTGCCGAGGACCGCTACGGGTGGACGACCGCCGTCGAGTCGTGAGCGAGCCCTACATCCTGCGAGCACATGAGTCGATTCGACCGCTCGGCCCGTTTCGTCTCCTCGTGGACGGTCCGACGAGTGGTGGCCGATTGACCCTCTATGAGGGTGCGCTCCCCGTCGGCGGTCCACCGTTGCACATCCACGACTTCGATGAGGTCCTTCTGGTCATCGAAGGCAAGGTCGTCGTGCTACTCGGTGACACGCGGGATGAGCTGCGCTCGGGCGATTTCGCATGGTTGGCAGCCGGGCATGCGCACACCTTCGCCAATCCCGGACCTGGAACGGTGAGAGCGATCGGTCTGGCGATCCCGAGTGGGATCGAAGACCTCTTCGATCAACGTGGCCGGTATCTCGCGTCGCTTTCCGAGGCCGAGACCCCCGACCTCGAGAGCATGGCGGAGATCTACGCGACGCACGCCAGCCGTGTGCTTGGGCCGCCACTCGACATCTGAGGTCAGCTCGACCGCCGGATCCTGCGAACCAGCCCGGTCACCACGTCCCAGACCTCATCGATGGCGAACAGGCGCGCCAGGCCGAGATACAGCAGGCCGGCGACGGCGGCTCCCATCAGGCCGGCTACCTCGACCGGTAGGGCATCGTCGAGCAACCGGGATGTGGTGAGCGAGATCACGCCGGCGATGGCGGCCGCCGCTGTGACCTTGGCAGCGAACCAGGCGAATCCGGCGAATTCCCGTCCTCCACCCTCCCGCAGCCACGCCGCCGTGATGACGATGGCGTACAGCGCGACCCCGAAGGTGGACCCCGCGGCGATGCCGTCGCCTCCGTTGCGGTCGGTCAGAAAGAAGAGCACGGGGATCGTCACCGCCGTCGTGAGGGTCCCGACGACGACCGGCAGCCACATGCGTTGCTGGGCGTAGAACGCGCGACTCACCACCTGATGCATCGCCCAGAAGGGAATGGACAGCGAGAAGAGCGCAAGCAGGCTCGCCACCGTGTCCGTGTCAGCCGCGGTGAACTCTCCGTACTGGAAGATCGCCCGGACGATGGGTGTGGTCAAAGGCAGGATGAGAGCGGTGGCGAGTGCGCCAACGGCCAGCCCCGACCGCAGTGACACCGTGACCGTGTCACGCATCTCGTCGTGCCGGCGCTCCGAGAAGAGACGCGCCATGAAGGGGAAACTGGCGACACCGGCGGTCTGCGCGATGACGCCGACGGGCAGCATGTTGAGACGCCTGGCGAAGTTGAGGCCTGCAGTGGTTCCGGTCTCGGCGAACTGGCCGAAGTATCGGGGCCACTGCTCGTCGAGAGCCACCACGGTCTGTCCGACCATCAGGGGCAGTGCCAGTCGAAGATATCGTCCCGTCGCGGGATGGGATCGTGGCACCCCACGGACCAACCGGATGCCGAGCCGATGCGCTCCCCACCATTGAAGACCGAAGCTCCCTGCGGCGGCGCCGATCAGCCCGCCGACCAGGAACCACATCGGAGTCGGCTCAGCCGCCAACGTTCCGATCAATCCCCCGACGATGATCCCGCCGTTGTAGAACAGCGGACCGAGAGCAGGGATCGTGAATCGCTTCTCGGCGTATTGCGCGGCGGTGAACAGCCCGCCGAGGAGGAAGAAGGTCTGAAGCCCGATCGCCACTCTGGTGAGCGGGACCAATCGGTCGATCAGGCCTGCGTCGAGTTGGTTGAAGACGAGCTCGACGAGCTGCCGGGCGAACACGAGCCCGGCGGTCAGCAGCACGAGTGCGATCACTGCCACCGCCCGGAAGACGGCGGTGAAGCTCCGGTTCAAACCCGCATCGTCATCGGCGGCACGGTGTTCGGTGAGGATGGGGACGAGCGTGATGGCCAGATAGCCGCCTGCCAGCAGGAAGTAGAGATAGTCGGGCAGGGTGAAAGCGTTGACGTAGAGGTCGGTCTCGACTGTTCGTCCGAGCACCGCGCCGATGACCTGCTCTCGGACGACGCCCAGCAGCCGTGACAGCAGGATGCCCGCCGAGACGATGGCCGCCGCCTGGCCGAGCGAGGCGGAACGGCGAGTCATGCGGGAACGGCGAAGTGACGCAGGTCGTCGAGGATCTCGTCGGGCACCGCAATCCCCACCCGTCCCAGGCCCAGCTCGACATCCGACTTGTAGGTGCCGTGGTAGTCGGACCCACCCGACGCAAGCAGACCGAACCGGCCTGCGAGCGCCACCATGCCCGATCTGCCCTCGGCGAGATAGCTCCCGTAGTGGCACTCGATGCCGATCAGGCCGTGATCTCGGAGATCGGTGAGCAGGTCGGCCATCTCGAACCGGTTGTCGATCGCGAGCGTGTGTGGGTGGGCGAGGATCGGCACGCCCCCGGAGGCTCTCGCCAATTGGATCGCCTCTCTCGGGCCGAGTCGATCCCTGGAGACGTACGCCGGCGCCCCGTTGCCGAGATACTGGGCGAAGGCCTGCTCCATCGAATCCACGTGGCCATGGCGCACCATGACGGCGGCGATGTGCGGCCGGCCGACCGAGCCCTCGCCGGCCTGCTCGAGTACCTCGGCGAGGTCGATCGGTATGCCGAGTTCGTCGAGCCGCTCGACGATCCGGGCGTTGCGCTCGTCCCTGCCCATCTGGAGGCCAGCGAGGCGGTCCTGAAGAGGCCCGGGCACCGGCTCGAGCCAGAGCACCAGGAGGTGCATACCGCCCTTGTCGTAGTCGAGCGAGAGCTCGACTCCTGGGATCAGCTCGATTCCCTTACGGTCGGCGGCCACCTTCGCTTCGGCGACTCCTTCGAGCGTGTCGTGGTCGGTGAGCGCCACGGTCCGTAGGCGCATCGCCGCCGCGCGTTCGATCAGCTCGGTGGGGGTGTCCGAGCCATCCGAGAACGAGCTGTGCGTGTGCAGGTCGATCGCCATCGACGCGAGGCTAGGCGAGCGGTGGGCGGGCCTGGTGTGATCCACCCACGGCTGGGGCGCCCGTGCCGATAGCCGAGGTGGCTTCCGACGGGGTGGTTCGCCGAGTGTTTGGTTTCGCGCCTGTGGGTGATTTGTCGGCTTGCGGTGCCGGGTTACGGGCGAAATGAGCCTCGCCCCTACGGATCAGTGTGGCTCGTCCCTACGGCGCGATCCGGATCGTCTCGATGTATGCGGTCTCTGTGGGTTTGCTCTTCTCGCGGGTGGTGCCGCGGATGGTCTCGATGGCGGCGATCCGATCGATCGTGTCCATGCCGGAGACGACCCGCCCGAGGACATTGAAGGTCGGCGAGAGGTTCGCTCCTTCTGAGCCATCGATGATCATGAACTGACTGCCGTTCAAATTGCTGGCCGGGGTCTTGGCCAGGGCAACGACGCCCTCGTCGTAGATGAAATCGTCACTCGGGAACTCGTTTGGGATGCTGTAGCCGGGTCCACCTAAACCAGAGGCCAGCGGGTCACCGCCCTGGATGAGGAAATCGTCGGCGACCCGGTGGAAGACGGTGCCGTCGTAGAAGCCCTGCTCGGCAAGCCATGCGAACGAATTGACCGACAGCGGCGATGTGTCGACATCGAGTGCGATGACGATCTCACCGCAGGATGTGACCAGTGTGGCAGTGGCGCCCTCACTGAGCCCAGCATCGCCGGCGGCGTCGTAGTCGACGAGCTCGCTCGCCGGAGGCTGGTCCGCTCCGCAGGCGGTCGGCTGATCACGGAATGCCTGGTAGTCGGGTGGAAGGCCCTCCTCGCCGTTGGTGAGGGCGGGAACGACGATCAGAACCAACGCCACGAGGAGGCCGAGCCCGAGCGCGGTTCGAATCCGCCGGAAGGTCTCTTTGCGCTGCGCAGCCTTGCGCTCGGCTTCGCGCTTCGCCTGTCGGAGTTCTTTCTGTCGTTGCTGTTTCTCGCTGGCCATCGGTCGGTCAGCGTAACCGGCCCGGCGGATTCGGAGTTCGGCGCCGTCGTCGTATCCTTTCGACGAACTGATCAGGATCCCATGCTCATCGTCCAGAAATACGGCGGCACCTCCGTCGCTTCACCAGAGAGAATCTCGGCGGTCGCCGACAGGATCTGCGCTACCAAAGCCGGTGGCCACGACGTGGTCGTCGTCGTGTCCGCCATGGGCAAGACGACCGACGAGTTGATCGCTCTCGCCTCCGCCGTCAATCCGGACCCGCCCGCTCGGGAGATGGACATGCTGCTCACGGCGGGCGAGCGCATCTCGATGGCGCTCACCGCGATGGCGATCCATCGGCGCGGCGTCGAAGCGGTGTCGTTCACCGGATCGCAGGCCGGCATCCTCACCGACGCGGCTCACGGTGCTGCGAAGATCACCGAGATCCGGGGCACCCGGGTGAGAGAGTCCCTCGCCGAAGGCAAGGTCGTCATCGTCGCCGGGTTTCAGGGTGTGGATCCCGAGTCCAGGGAGATCACGACGCTCGGCCGCGGGGGCTCCGATGCCACGGCGGTGGCACTGGCTGCGGCACTCGGGGCAGATGCCTGTGAGATCTTCACCGACGTCGACGGTGTGTTCACGGCCGACCCGAGGATCGTCGCCGACGCAAGGAAGCTCGACGAGGTCTCGTTCGAGGAGATGCTCGAGCTCTCCGCGTCCGGTGCCGGTGTCCTCATGAGCCGCTCGGTCGAGTTCGGCCGCCGTTTCAATATTCCGATACATGTTCGCTCGTCGTTCAACGACAATCCAGGGACCTGGGTGAAGGAGACCACCATGGAACAGGCCGTCATCAGCGGGATCGCCCATGACACATCCGAGGCCAAACTGACGATCCGCGGTGTTCCCGACACCCCGGGAATCGCCGCCCGGCTGTTCGAGCCGATGGCATCCGCCGACATCAACGTCGACATGATCGTCCAGAACACCTCGACCGACGGGACCACCGACATCTCATTCACCGTTCCCAAGTCGACGCTGGCAGAGGCCCGGGACATCGCTGCCGAGATCGCCGAAGCGATGGAGGCGAGGTCGGTCGACGTGGACTCCGCGATCGGCAAGGTCAGCCTCGTCGGAGCCGGGATGAAGTCCCACCCCGGCGTGGCGGCGGGTGTTTTCCGTGCGCTCGCCGACGCCTCGATCAACATCGGCATGATCTCCACGTCGACCATCCGGATCTCGTGCGTCGTCGCCGAGGCCGACACCGAGCGCGCCGTGCAGGTTCTGCACGAGCGGTTCGACCCGCCAAACATCTCTCAGGAGGTCGGAGCATGAATCCATTCAACGTGGCAGTGGTCGGGGCCACCGGTGCGGTCGGCCGCACGATCCTCTCGATCCTCGCCGAACGTCAGTTCCCCGTGAAGGAGATCCGTCTGTTTGCGTCGGCGCGGTCGGCAGGCTCGGTGGTCGAGACCGCCTGGGGTGCGATCACGGTCGAGGACCTCACGACCGCCGACCCCGCCGGCATCGACATCGCCTTGTTCTCGGCGGGCGGCGATCGATCACGCGAGTTCGCACCCAAGTTCGCCGCCGCCGGTGCGGTGGTCATCGACAACTCGTCGGCATTCCGCATGGACCCCGACGTCCCCCTGGTCGTCGCCGACGTCAACGACGAAGCGATCGTCGACCGTCCGCGAGGGATCGTCGCCAACCCCAACTGCACCACGATGGACCTGATGATGGCGGCCGGGCCGCTTCACCGGGCCGCGGGGCTTCGTTCGATGGTCGCAACCTCGTACCAATCCGTCTCCGGCTCGGGAATGACCGGCGTCGTCGAGCTGCTGCGCCAGATCGACGTGCTTCGTCCGAACCCCGATGCACTCCGCGAAGGCGGCTTCGAGGATCCTGGTTCCGACGTCTACGTCGCCCCGATCGCCTTCAACGTGATCCCATTCGCCGGATCGGAGAAGGAGCTCGGGTACACGGACGAGGAATGGAAGCTGGTTTACGAGAGCAGGAAGATCCTCGACGCTCCCGGCATCGAAGTCGAGCCGACCTGCGTTCGCGTCCCGGTCGTCACCGGCCATGGGATCGCCGCCACGATGTGGTTCGAGCGCGACCTCGACGTCGTCGAAGCCAAAGAACTGCTCGATGCTGCCCCCGGCGTCGAGGTCTGGACCGATGACGTCCCGACACCCCTGGATTCGGCAGGCATCGACGACGTGCTCGTCGGTCGGCTTCGCAACACGGTGGGCGTCCCCGGGGGGATCAACCTGTGGGTGGTCGGCGACAACCTTCGCAAAGGCGCCGCACTCAACGCAGTCCAGCTCGCCGAGCTGGTCGCAGCGGAGCGCTGAGCGCTGAGCCGAGCCCTCAGACGATCGTCGGGCCCGCAGTCACCCAGACGTATTGCTGGAGCATCGAGGCCATCGGATCCTCGGTGGCCTCATCAGAAGTCAGTGAGTCCAGCGACGTGGTGAGGATGGCTGTGATGAGCCCCATCAGATCGACCTCGACGACTGGGCCTGCTGCGTGGACAGCCGCCGGGGCGACAGGCTTCGTTTCGGCGCTCGTCGGAGCCGGGCTCGATGAAGCCGGGCTCGACGGCGCCGGAGATGGAGCCGGAGCGGGGCTCGGGGTGGGAGCCGGAGCGGGGTCGGGCGCGGGTGCTCCGGCGCCGACGCAGAACACGACGGACACGTACTGCCTGCCGTCGGCTCCTTCGGCCACACCGGTGCCCATCGACGTCCACCCTGGGTCGGTGAGTTTCGACCAGTGATTCGGGCTCGCGCGGAACCCGGCGAAGATCAGGTCGATCGACGGTCCGGCGCCGACGATCTCTGCTGCCCGTGAGCAGACCGAGGTGAGGTGACCGATCGACGCGTGGCTCACCGACTGGGCGCCGGCCTGCCGGGCTGCCGACGAGTTCGCCGTGGCCTCGGCATCGGATTGGATGGCCAGGCCCGAGCCGCGGGCCCCGGCGACCGCGGAATCGACCGCGTCGGCGGACGCGGGGAGGGCTCCGAAACACAGCACGAGGCAGAGCAATGCGGCGAGGGGGGCGAGTCGCACGATATGCGATCCTAGGCCTGGAGACCTATACGGGCAAAGGGATCCGACCCACTTCGGTCTGATCGAGCCGAAAATGGTCACTCGCATAGTCCTCCATTGGATGGACCGCCGTGGACCGGGTATCCTCGGCGGACATCGGGACGTGGCGCAGCTTGGCAGCGCGCAGCGTTCGGGACGCTGAGGTCGTGGGTTCAAATCCCACCGTCCCGACCAGAGAAACCCCAGGTCAGGGCCGCCCTTCGGGGCGGCCCGCTGGTTTGGTACCCGTTTCCATCGCGCGTCCATCGCGCGTCAGATGAGGCCTCTTCCGCTGTCGTGGTCCTTTTCGGGAGGAATCGGTCGCCGTGGCGGTCCGCGGCGTGGCGGTCGGCTTCGGTGCTGGCTTGGGCGTAGATACCGAGTGTGAGCCTCGGGTCGGTGTGACCGAGTCGGGTCTGGGCGGTATTGATGTCGATGCCTTCGAGTACGCGGCATTCAGGACCGCGGCGAGTGTCTGGTAGACCCGACGCACCGACCGTGGCGCCAAACGCTGGGACCAGTCGTTGACGCACTGCTGGATGTCGGAGGGGGTGAGTGACCCGATCGGCCTGTCTCCGAGAGCGGGGAGGATGTGGGTTCGGAGTGCCGACTCGTCGCAGGCTCGTGACGATGGACGTTTGGCGGGGTTGGAGTCGAGCCACTGGGCGGCGGCGGCCCGGAGCGGCTCCTCCGCCCGACGGGGATCCAGCCAGGATCCCCGACGTCGGCTCGCTCGCTCGTCGGCTTCGAACGCCTCTGCTTCACGTCGGGTTCTGAAGGTTCTCGTATAGACACGGCCGGATGGGTCGCGCAGACGGAGGTCGTATCGTCGGGCACCATCTTTGGTCCACCGCAGGTGAATGCTCACCCTGAGCCGTCGGCGACCGACTCGGCCACCGGACTTCGGAGCTGGGTCACGAACTCGACGACGGCTCGGCTTTGTCGTTGGGCATACACCACGGAGGTTGAATCCGACCCCATCGTTGACCAACCAGCTGGGTTGATCCCGCCGATGACGTTCAGACGAAATGGGCGAGCCATCGCACCAGCACGAAACCTGGCAACACGAGCAGGCTGACATAGGCAATGAACCGAAACCGGCGACTCGACAGTGGCAGTTGGTGCGCCGCCACCACACCTATCAAACCGACGGGACCCAAGAAAAGAAGCCAACCGTCCCGTTCCTGATAGCAGTGTCAGTGAAACCGATGTCCGCAATCGGCGATCCAGCCCAGCACGCAAACACACCCCCGACTCCCACTATGAATCGTGCTGGCCGTGTGATCTCCATCTCAAGAAGGTCCTTCGTGTTCCCCTGGCGACGACGGCGCTTGCTTGGTGCACCCTCCCGATAGTCTCCCATGTTGCCTCTCAGATGACGGTGGTGATGCCGTCGCCTCATGGCCCCGGATGCTCTGAACCCGCACATATCGCCAGATCAGGCGCCATATCGCACGTCTTGCCGGGTGTCCCCGAGCGGCACGTCGGCTCTCGCGTGCGGTGGGTCAGATCACTTCGATTGGGCATCTTGTGCCGGGCGCCCGAGAGAGCCGGTTGTCTGCAGTGAGGAAGTTACAGCCGAGAGTCTCTGCCAGAGCGATGTAGCAGGCGTCGTAGGCGGTGAGGTTGTCACGTAGCTGCCAGCTGCGAAGCAGCAGCGGCGCGGTGGGATACACGGTGATGGGAAGGTCGAGGAGATCGGTCACCGCCTGTTCGGCTTGGGTGGCGTCGATGGTTCCGACGTGGAGCTGGCGACGGATCACCGACAGGACCTCGATGCGAAGCAGATCAGGTGCGGCGATCTGCTCCCCGTGAAGTCTTTGCCGGTGATGGATGCCGTCGGGCCCCCCGTCGGCTACCGCCGGCGCGATGACCGAGGCGTCAACGACGAGCACGTTCGGATTCGAGAGCGGCGATGGCATCTTCTCCGCTCAATCGTCCTTTGCTGCGGTGTTCAATCCTGTCGAGAACTTCGTCGATGGTCGGGGTGGTCGCAATCAGTGCCAGTTTCGCCGCCAGGTACTGCTGGAGCGACTGGCCCGCTAGTTCCGCCTGACGGACCAGGGCTTCGTGGACTTCTTCGGGTACGTCCCGGACCTGCACATTGGGCATGCATGCATAATACATGCAGCCGGCTGGAGAGGCAATAGGGAGCTTCGAACCAAATATCGTGCAGAAACGCACCTTCCGTCGAGTGCTCGGGATCGGCACGTCGGCGTGCGGTTGGTCAGCGGGGTCGGTAGACGTCTGCCCGGTGGTCGAGGTAGATGACTCGAACTGTCCGGCTGCCTTCATCGATCTCGTAGACGATGCGGTAGGCCCCAACCCGCGCCGAGTGAAGTCCGATTAGGTCGCCCCGCAGTGGTTTGCCGACTCGGTGTGGGTTCTCGAGTAGGGGACCGACGAGGTAGTCCAAGACCGCGAGGGCGATCTTCTCCGGGAGCCGGTCGATGGCTCGCCGCGCAGGCCCGGCGACGACCAGGTCCCAGGGCGTTTCTGTCACGCTGTCTTGGAGCGAAGCTGGCTACGCAGCGCCTCGATGTCGTCCTTGGTGACCACGTCGCCGCTGGCGATCGCTGCGCGACCTTGCTGGATCTCGCGCATCGCCGCCGGGTCTGAGAGAATCGCCAAAGTCTCTTCGATGGCCTCCAGGTCGTTTGTGCTGAGCACAACCGCTACTGGGCGTCCGTTTCGGGTGACGGTGACACGTTCCTGTGTGGTGACGATCTCGTCGATGACCTCTGAGAGTTTGGCTTTGACTTCGGAGAGCGGAAGCGTCTTCGACATGACCATAATTATAGTCTGATCGTGGTCCCGGTCAACCTGTCTTTGACGAGGCTGTCTCAGCCAAGCCAGCGCCTGTCGCCAAGTCGAGTACACGAGAGCGACCATTCCACCGAGTGTCCAGGATCGGCACTCCTAGGATCGGCTTCGGCCGGCTCGCTGACACGCCAACTACACCCAGAGATGTTGGACGGTCGGTTCCTTTCCCCCTTCGTATTACGAGCTTCGATGCCATCCTCCCCTGAGCGATTCGAACCCTCCTGAAACCCACGCCGCGGACGCTCTGCCGAGTTCTAGTCTCAGCGGATGCGGCACGATTCGGAACGGTTCTTCGGGGCTCTCGACAATTCCGGCTCCAGCGATGTCGTTGGTGGGGACTGCTTCGTTCGCGCGTCGGTCCGCTTCGACCGCGTAGGGACAACCGGTAGAGGGCGCAACGGAGCCAGACCCATCGCCGGGCCGATCGACTGCGCCACCAAGCGGCACGGCTCGTGAATGGACTCGCCCGTCGGGTGAGCCGGACCGAGGTCGTTGCTCTTGCGGTTGCCCTACCGGCGGGACTCTCGGCCGGAGCACTCGCCGAGCGCGGCGACACGTTCTCGCAATGGACCAGTCAATTGGGCAGCCAAGGCGGAGTCTGGTTGGTTGCATCACTCGTGGTCGGGCTTGCCTCGCCATCTCCGCGGTCGTCCATTTGGAACGCGATCGGCTTCTTCGCCGGTGTGACCGCCGGCTACTACGGGCTGACTGCTTGGACGGTGGGTGGCGTGAACGCACAGCTCGTAGTCTTCTGGATGGCGATGGCGATCGTCGGGGCACCCGTCCTTGCTTGGGCTGGGCACGATGCGCTCCACAACGGATACCGGGGCTCGGTCGTCACGGCCCTTTCAGCGGGCGGGTTGCTTGCCGAGGCGCTCTACGTCGGTTCGGTCCAGGTCAACCTGGAGAGGTGGGCGCCGGTCGTCTTCGACACTGTCTCGGCAGCCGCCATCGGTCTCTGGCTGGCCACGAGTCCGATCGCAAGTCGACGTCTCGTCCTGGTGGTGTTCTTCGGAGCGGGACTCGGCTGGATCCTGTTGGCCCTCATCCGTTTCGTCACATGAGGAAGGCATGTCCGCGGGCGCTCCGAGCCTGCCTACCGATCGCACGCGCTCGCGCTGACTGATCGCGGTCAAAGCAGCGTGTCGGCTGATTGGATCACTTCCTCGGGTCGGATCAGACAACCAGTGTCGGCTTCTATGCCGGTCTCGATGCCGAGTTCGAGCGTGGTCACAGCTTCTTGGCCTTCGGATGTCTCGTCTGTGGTGGCGAGGTAGTGCGTCCGGCCAGGCCTCGAGATGGTCTTCGGAGAGGCGGGTCATCTCGCTGGCCATCTCTTCGATCTCCGCCTGTGAATGGATCGGCATCGGCGTACCTGCCGAATCGGCGACCCACAGAACCCAAACGAGAGATTCACCAGTGCAACGCGCAACCAGCGCACATTGCGCTGGTGATGGCTGACGGTGGTGACAGGTCGGTCTCGGTCGAGCTGGGGCTCGGCTCACTCCCAGCGGAAGAGCCTCACGGCGACAGTCGTGCAGATCACGAGAACGCCGACGAGCACACCCGTTTCGAGGAGCAGAGACCCCCATCGCTCGCCGAACCAGAGCCCACGGAGAAGCCGAACCACATACGTCAGCGGCAGATAGTTCGAGATCGTTCGGACAGATCCGGGCATCACTTCCAGTGGTATTCCCGCACCCGACAAGAACAGCATCGGGTAGAGCACCACCATGCCGATCACCTGGGCGACCCTGGCGTTCGGCGCCAACCCGGCGATGAGGTAGCCGACGGCGAACATCGCAGTACCCGACAGCATGACGGCAAGGAACACGAGAACGGCGTTGCCTTCGAACTGCACGTCGTACAGCAGCCATCCGACTCCGACCACGCCCACCATCCCGGCCAGCGTCATGAAGAGATTGGCGATCACGTCGGCGGCGATATAGGCGAGCGGTGACAGGGGGGTCATGCGGAAGCGCCGAAGGATGCCCGCCTCTCGGTAGCTACTCGTGTTGATGGCCACACCGAGGAGCCCGACCGAACCCAGGATGAGGGCGGTGTAGGAGGGCATCGAGATGTCCATGGAGCCGAGCCCCTCGAACATGTCCTGCGGTTCGTTCCCGTAGATGGTCCCGAAGATCAGAACGAGCATGACCGGAAAGGCCAGGGTGAAGAAGGCGCCGATCGGCTCTCGCACGTAGAGCTTCAGATTGGTGACGACCAGCGCCGTCAGCCCCCGAAGCTCGACAGACCCTCCGCGAGGCATCGCGGTCAGGTCTCGCTGCAACTCGCGATTGGTCATTCCCTCATCTCCCGGCCGGTCACGGACAGAAACACGTCCTCCAGGTTCGGCTGCTCGGTGCGGAGGTCGGTGAAGGCCACATCCAACCCCCATATCGAGGGACATCTCGTCCGGTCACCCTACGGTGGTGACTTCGAGGAGATCGAGGATGGACACGTCGGAAGCCTGGCGAAGGGTACACAACAGCCCGAGCGGTGTGCTCGGCACGATCGACAAGGAACACGGGGTTCATCTCGTGCCGGTCGTGTACTCAGTGGTCGGTGACTCCGGTGTGTTGATTGCAGTCGATTCGAAGCCGAAGCGGTCACGGCGCCTCAGGAGGCTGGCGAACATCGAGGCCGATCCCCGGGTCACGCTCCTCGTCGACCGCTACACCGACGACTGGAGCCGGTTGTGGTGGGTCCGGCTCGAAGGCCGAGCCTCGGTGAGACCCTCGGTCGACGCCGCCGTCGAACGAGCCCATCGTGAGCGGTACCCCCAGCTCGATGGGCACGCTCTCGGCCCGTGGATCGACATTGCCATCGAGCGTGTTTCAGGCTGGTCTGCTTCCTGAATGCCTTGAGAGCCCTGCTGCATCCAGGTCGAGGGCCGTCGCGCCTGTCCTCAACTGAGACATGGCATTCCTGCAGGCGTGGCTGCCAGTAGCGCGCCGCTCAATGAACTCGACTTGGTGGGTCCAGGGCAACGGCGCCACGGCTCCTCAGCACAGCCAGCTTGGCTGCTCGGTCGAGATCTCCTCCGACTCGCCAGCCGTTCCGGATCAAATCGACGAGCAACGCGTCGAACGAGCGCACTTCGTCCAGCCGAGACCTTGTCGTCTCGACGAGATCGAGGTCGCCCGTCTGACCGGCATCCGCCAGCGCAAGACCGATGCGACCCTGTGTCGTTCGGACCCAACCACGAATGGCCCTGAGATGCTCCGGAGTGAGTCGGTCGGCATCGACCAGGACTTGGAATGTGCCGCTGCGAGTGGAGAGATGCCACACGACGGGATGGCCCGCCGACAGTTCGACGTGGCGTTCGAAGAAGCAGTTCTCCAACCAGCCGTGCAGTTGCCAGGCCGAGATGCGCCCGCCCAATACGGCGCGAAGCCCCCGGTCGACGGCTTCACTTCTGAACGGTGCATCGAGCTCGAGCCTCAACGCAAGTGTCTCGGCGGCGCTCGGCTCTTGGTCTTCGAGGGTGATCAATGCCAGGCCTGGCGGAGCCGAGTCCGCCAAAGCCGCATCAACGGCGGAGTCCGCCGCACCGAGCATCATGACAACCTGGTTGACGAGATAGCGTTCGGCTTCGTCGCGATCGTACGAAGAGGCATCACGATCGTCGATGACCAATTCGAAACCGAGATCCGGCTGCGTCGCACCGTTGTTCCCCACCCAATCGACTTCCTCCCGTGTCGCAGGACCGACGTGGCGGTCAGGGTCACTTCTCAGGTTTCCGTCGAGAGCGGGTGATCGATACTCGAGCTGCGATTGCGGAGGGTTGTGGCCATCTGTCGGAGGCGGCGTGGTGCGTCCCTCAGACAGCTCGAGGGTCAGGTCCAGTGCGTTGCTCGAGTGCCGGTCGCTCTTGTGGATCTCATCGGTGACGGGCAGCCGATCTGGCCTCGTGGCGCCCGAGAGGGCCTCGTGGCGCCCGTTGGCGCCCGAAGCCTCGACTGTGGCGCCGTCGCTCGGCCACTGAGCACGTGGTGCCAGGCCTTGATCGCCCAGGCGTTCCTCGGACTCTGGCCCCAGGGCCGCCGCGGGTGGCGAGTGGTCGCCTTGATCCTCCCGATGGCGGGGAAGAGGGCCCACCTGCCCGACTGCCGAGGTTTCATCCGAACCATCGGGCGGCGAGAGCAACTCCTCGTCGCGCATGACGAGATCCGACCGGTCGGCTCGATGCCGACCAGAGCCACGAAGGCCTCCGAGTTTCGGAGCTGCAGCGCCGCGCTTCTTCGAATGTCGCCCCTTTGACCAGCCCATCACAGCAGTATCCCACACTCGTGAGGAGTCCGCTCTGTGGAAGACGACAGCCAGGGAACTCGAGGACATGCGGGCGCGGCCTGGATTGCGACCGGAGCAGCTGGAGCGACACGTTCGAGCTTCAGAGCTCCACGACCTCCAAGCCCAGCTCCGCTGCTGCAGATCGGAGTTGGTCGGTGCCGTCGCCGTACGCGAGACCGTAGTGGTGCTCGAGGCCCTCGCTGATGATCGTGTCGAGTACTTGTCGAGCGGGCCTCGAGAACCTGAGGGTTCCGGCGGTGCCGCTGAAGGGTCGCGGCGCCTCCACCATCTGGCCCAGGCCGATCGCCAAGCGGGTCCTGCCTCTCGACTGGCTCAGCCGGGAGACGGTCACCTGGCCGCCCGCCAGCGCGAATTCGCTCACCAGCGGCAGTTGCCGGTTCGAGTGGACCGTTCCCGTTGGTCTGACGCCCGGCGCAGCCATGTCGAAGGGCGCCAGGCCACAGTGCCAGACGACAGCCGTGTCAGTGTCGAAGTCGATGTCGACCAGATCGGCGGTGAACGCCACCGACCCCGTCGCCCATTGGAGCATCAATGCGGTGATCGCCCCATATGCGTCGGCCTCGCACTGTGCCGGAACGCCCAGCGTCGTGAGGAGCCCCTGCGCCGAGCAGGCGGCGCCTCCGAATTCGGTGAAACACTCCGGCCAGCATCGCGTGGCGACGGCACTCCACTCCTTCTCCCGACAGATCTGCCTCAGGCCGGCGTGGAGCCGCACCGACGGCTCGATGGGATCGCGACCGAGGCCGTTCAAGTCCATCCTCGCCTCCAGATCGGCGGTGACGGTGGCGATCACATCGGAATCGATGGCTCTCGCCACGTCGAAGAGCTCATCGAGGGCGATCTGCTCGATCCTGACTCCCGTGTCTCGCAGCGTCTGCTCGGCGTCGTACCCACAAGGCTCGAATCCATCGGGCCGGCGGCCGACCACGCCGATGCGGGCACTGGAGAGCCGCTCGGCGATCATCCCGGAGCCGGCCGGTGCCTCATCGATGGGCAACGAGCCGGCCCGCTCGAGCGGCGAGGTCAACGCGGTAGCGAGTCGGCCGCCGAGCTGGGGGCCGGAAGGGTCGGCATACACGTACCGGTAGTCGCGGCCGTCGGCGGCCAGTCGAAAGGCGGCGAGGTTGATGCCACACAGCGAATTCCGCCGCAGACGGCCCCCGGTTCGGGGCTCTGGCGCTCCCCACAGGACAACCGGAGCTTCGGTGGTCGCAGCTGCGGCCGCCACCAGGGTCGAGTCGGCGAACGTCGCCTGGAGCACGACGAGGGCGTCGATCGGGCGATCGATCCAGGCGATGGCCATCGTATCGACATCGGATTCGCTCATCGCCAGATCCGACGTGCCGAACGCCTCCAACCCAGCCGCCTCGACGGCGGCGAACCCGGCATTGGCGAACTCGGCGGCGAACCGGGTGTCGAACGTCGGGCGGGCGATGGCGATGAACCCGACTCGCATCAGTCGAACCCCGGGTACGTCCGGCGGAACGTCGAGGTGGGGTCGTCGAGGGCGGGGCCGTCCTGTCCGTAGCTGCGGTGTTCGAACCACGGGAGCGCAGCCTCGGCGGTGAGGGCGTTCAACTCATCGACGTAGCGAGCACCTGAGGTCGCCAGCTCGCTCCGGAAGCCTTCCAAGTCGGGAAAGCGCTGGAATCCGTCCCACCAGATCGCACGTCCAGCCAGGAATCCGCTGGCGCCGGCGGCATAGGCGTGCTCAAGCACGTTGAGGAACTCCTCCGGCCGTGCTCCGGCTGACAGCATCACCCATGGCCGGGACGACGCCTCGTCCAGGCGAGCGAATGCCTCGGAGATTCGGGCGGATGCGGGCTTGCCGTGAGCGGGAACCTCGGAGGGGAGGATCGGGCTCTCCAGCTTGAACAGATCGACCCCGAACCGGGGGTCGGCGAACGCTTCGACGCTGGAAACGACGCGGTCGACTCGGGTGCCGGCTGTGGTCTCGTCGTCCGTTCGCATCGGATAGTCGAGAAGCTCGAAGACGAACGGGATGTCGAATCGGCGGCACGCCTGCCCGATTCCCTCGACGAACGCCTGTTGATGGTCGATCGTCTCGACCGGGCCATCTGGGCGAAACCAGGCGAGAGCCTTGACGGCATCTGCCCCAGTGCGCTTGATCTTCTCCACCGACCAATCCTCGATCTCCGAGGAGCGCCTTCCCGAGTCGTCCTCGGAGAACCGTGAGCTTTCGAGGGTCAGGAGCAGGCCCCGGGCCGGGTCGATCACGTCGCAGGCCGCCGGGAACCCGTAGTACGGGTCGATGAGCACCGCCGACGTCCGGCGGGCGAACTGCTCGACGATGATGCGCTTGACAGCCGCGACGTCACGCCACGGTGCCTCGCCGCCCCTTCGCTCGGACACGAAGTTCTCGATCGGGGGTCTCTGGTCGGCGGCGACGATGGCGAACCGCCCGTCGGCGTCGGCGATCCTGCGAAGGCCCCAGAGTTTTCCTGCTGTCAGCTTCATCGATTCTCCAATCGCTCTGCCAGAAATCGTTCCAACTCGTCACGCGTCGGGATGCCGCCGCGTCCTCCGAACCGTGTGCACTTCAACGCAGCCGCCGCCGAGGCGAACTCGATGGCATGGCGGGTGCTCATGCTCTCTGCCGATCCGAGAGCGAAAGCCCCGTGGAAGACGTCGCCCGCACCGAGCGTGTCGACGGCGTCCACCTCGAAGGCATCGACGTGCTCGATTCGATCCTCCTCCAGCCACCAGGCTCCCTCGCCGCCGGAGGTGACCGCCACCCACGCATCGAGGCGACCGGCGGCCACCGCCAAGGCGCCCTCCGGGTGGTCGACGCCAGTCCAGGCCGCGAGTGTCGAACGGCCGAAGATCACATGCGTCGCCTCCTCCAGGATCCCGGGAGCACTGTCGGGGTCGTGGTCGCAGTCGACGATGCCAGGCACACCGAGTGCACGCGCCGATGCGAGAGCCGTGATGGCGCCGCGGCGCCATCGCATGTCCGCCAGGACGACGTCGGGTCGGCCGATCGTGGAGCTGTCGGGAAGCGCAGCGACGTCGAACAGGTCCGGCGACGAGTGGTTCACGATCAGCCGTTCACCAGTGGAGTCCACCAGCACTACGGACTCCGGTGACAGCCGGCCCGGGGCCACCTCGATCATCGAGACGTCGACACCCTCGACCGCCAGCGACTCGGTGATCTCGAGTCCGGCGGTGTCGTCACCTACGACGCCGAGAAACCGTGCCGTGCCACCGAGCCGGGCCACGGTCACGGCGGCGTTGGCTGCCACCCCGCCGCCTGCGACGGTCCGGTCCGCGGCTCGATACTTGCCCGGCGCGGTCGGGTGCCGATCAACGGCCAGGATGCGGTCGAGGGTCGCGATCCCGACGCAGAGCACGGTCTTCATCTGCGAGCGACCCAGGTGAACGGAGGCACCCGGCCATCGTATGGGCCGCGTGACGCCCACACGTGAGCCATTCGTCACAGGCGCCAGGGCCGAGAGCGGTATTCGGCGCCCTCACGCGTCGATGCCGACCCTGTCCAACCAGCGACGGTCGCCCGTCGTGTCGAGCGCGCCGGTCGACTCGAGACGCTGCCGTTCATCGTCGATCGCTCGCAGGGCGAGATGCAACTCCCAATGCGCGCCGGCGAGGATCGATACGTCCTTGGGGGAGCGTCGGGCCGAGTGATATCGCTCGGCGGCAACGGCCCGCCTCCGATATAGGGACCCTCGAACGATTCGGGGATCACGCCTGCGCGCTCACATCCCGGCGCCCTCGACCGGACCTGTCGGGGCGATGGCGGTCACTTGGAGGCGATCGATGCGCCGTCGATCCATGCGGATGACCCTGAAGACGAAGCCGTCGATCTCGGTCTCCTCGCCTGCCGACGGGATGCGGCCGGCGAAGGCGAGGTACAGGCCGCCGACAGACGAATACGGTCCATCTGGCAGCTCGCAGCCCAGTGCCAGTTCCAGATCTTCGACCGGCACCCTCCCCTCGACGACCCACTGGTCGTCGCCCATGAAGATGATCGTCGGCTCCTTCGGGTCGTACTCATCCTGGATGTCCCCGACCAACTCGGCGATCAGGTCCTTCACCGTGACGATGCCTTCGACCCCGCCGTGCTCGTCGACAACGACACCGAAGCTGATCTTCTGGCGGCGGAGTTGCTGGAGCGCCGAGAGGACCGGTGTCGACTCGGGCACGAACACCGGCTCTCGGAGGAATCGGTCGATCTTGCCGTCCGAGGGTTGTCTCACCATGTCCTTCATGTAGAGGATGCCGACGACGTCGTCGAGGGTGCCGCCGGTCTTGACAACGGGGAACCGGCTGTGAGCGTGGATCGTCACCGCCTGACGAGCCGTCCTCTCGGCGTCACCGGCCTGGAGCGCGATCACTTCGAGACGGGGTGTCATGACGTCCCGGACCGGCCGGTCTGCCAGTGCGAACAGCGACTCGAGGATCTCCCGCTCGGCGGCGTCGATCTCGCCTGCCTCGTGCGACATCGCCGCCAGCGCCATGATGTCCTGCTCGGTCGCAACCGAAACCGCGTCGGCGTTGACACCGACGAGTCGGAGGATCCTCCGGCTGATCCCGACGAAGATCTTCGCAACCGGGTCCAGGACCTTGCCGAGCCACCAGATGGTGGGTGCGACGAAGAGGCCGAACTCCTCGGGCCGGCGAGAGGCCAGGGTCTTGGGAGTGATCTCGCCAACGACCAGGATCACGGCCGTGACTACCAGGGTCGACACCCACGGGCCGAGGGCCTCGCCGGTGCTCGATCCCATGACGGCGCCGACGAAGTCGATGGCGAGTGTGGTCGCGACCGAGGCGCCGAGGATGTTCACGAAGTTGTTGGCGATGAGGAGGGTGCCGAGCGTCGAATCGGTGTCTGCGACGAGGGCTGCGAGCCTCCGGCCCCGGGTCCCTCGCACCGACAGCTGCGTCGCCCGTTCGCGCGGGAGCGCGAAGATCGCCGTCTCGGACCCCGAGAAGAAGCCGGACGCTCCGACACAGACCGACAGGATCACGACCAGGACGATCTGTAGACCGGTCACATCCGACTCAGTTCGAGGCCTCCGGAAGGAGATGTGACATCACTTCGCGGAGTTGTTGAGAGGTGAACGGCTTGATGAGATGGGCATCTGCCCCGGCCCGCTTGGAGAGGAAGACGTCGGCGCTGCGATCGAGGAGCAGCACGATCGGGGCGCGCTCGATCTCACCCCGGAAGATGGCGTCCTTGAGTAGGCGCACGGTCGCCATCCCGCCCGTCGAGGCGATCTGCATGTCGACTGCATACAGGTCGAAGCGCCGATCACCGGCGACGGCGACGACGCCGGCAGGGTCGTCGAGCACGGTGAGTGTGGTCGACGGGTCGACGATCGCGGCTGCGAAGTCGTTGCGTACCCATTCGTCGTCGGCGATCAACAGAAGTGCGGCCATGGCCCGCCAGGCTAGCGGGGGGTCGGGCGGCGATCGATTGGAGGGCTGCGGTGGCCGAATTCGCATGAGAGCGGTCCCGGTAGAATCGAACTCTCGTGAAGCACCTTCTTCGACTGGTCTCGATCTCCGCGTTCGTCGCGGCCCTTCTCGTGTCTTCGGTCGCCGTCGCTCAGACCGACACCAGGACTGCCGATGTGATCGACCTGTCCGGGGTCTGGGACCAACGGATCATCAGCTTCGCCATCGACTCGATCGAAGCGGCCGCGGCGTCGGGAAGTGTCGAGTACGTGATTCTGGCGATCGACTCCGAAGGGGTCGTCGCCGGCCGAGACGAGCTCGCAGAGCTCGCTGCGCTCGTCGCCGAGCCCCCCCTCCCGGTCATCACGTGGATCGGGGCCGCACCGGCCAGGGCGTATGGAGGCGCGGCCCAGGTGGCGCTTGCCGCAGATGTCGTCCTCGCTGCTCCGGGGTCCGAGATCGGATACCTCGAGCCGACGATCGCAGGTGATCCGTCGAGCTCACCGGTGATCGATCTCGCCCCGTTCGGGGATCTGCTCGACCGCGCCGGCTTCGTCGATGACACGGCGTTGTTCGACGAGGTCGGGCCGGCGACTGCAGCTCCCCGACAGGTCGGCCAGTTTCTCGATGGCCGCGACGTGGCGACTGCCGACGGCATCGTGACGCTCAGGACCGTCCGTGACTTCGAGGGCGGAGTGACCAATCTGGAGACTGTCATTCGTGAGCCGAACGTCGTCGACCAGTTCTTTCGGCTGGCGGCGAGCCCCGAGGCGGCGTTCTTCTTTCTGGTTGCCGGCTTGACCATCGCCGCGTTCGAGTTCTACGCGATCGGTCCCGGTATCGCCGCGGGCACCGCAGCGGTGTCTCTGGTCCTCGCCGGCTACGGGCTGGCAGTCCTTCCGGTGAGGTGGTGGGCGGTGATCACCGTGGTCCTGTCGGTGTTGTTGATGGCGTGGTCGTATCAGCGCGGCGGGATCTTCCTGTTCACTGTCCTGGGGTTGCTCGGCCTGACGGTTGCCGGCTTCTTCTTCACCGACGCCGCACCCCAGATCGCACCGGGGATTCCCGGTGTCCTCTTGACGATCGGGTCCGCAGCGTTCTTCTTCCTGCTGGCGATGCCGACGGTCGCCCGGGCGCGCTTCTCGACCCAGACGATCGGTCGTGAGGGGCTCATCGGGCGGGTCGGTGCGGCGGTCACGGCGTTGACCCCCGACGGCGAGGTCGACATCGACGGGGCGGTCTGGCGGGCGACGTCGCATCGGGAAGCCGGGATCTCACCGGGCGACCCGATCGAGGTCATCGGGGTCGAGGGATGGTTTCTCGAGGTCGACGTTCCTTCTTGAGCTCGGGCCTGCGCCCTCGCCGCTTTCAGCTGTCGGCTGTCGGCGATCAGCTTCACTGACCGGTCGGCGAGCTGAATCGGGAGTTCGATTGTTGCGCAGTTGCCCGGCTCGGGTGTTCTGATCGGTTGCGTCCCGGGACGTCGAGTTGATTGCGGTGGGTTCACCGCAACGAGGCCCCTTCGGGTCTTCGCGATCGAATCATGAACGGCGTGTGAACATTTTTCGTGGATTTCCAGATATTTCCTGGGCAATACTGGAAGGGCTTTCTAGATTCCGTTGCGCCCCGCAACAACGGAGTTGGAGGAAATCCGTGAACGACGAATGGCAGCCCAAAGGCTTGTGTAGAGGTAACCACGCACACCTCTTCTTCCCTCCCCCCACGTTCGAACGCAAGGACGATCGTGAGCGTAGGGAAATGCGTGCCAAGGCCATCTGCAACGTGTGCCCGGTCCAGGATCCGTGCGCCGATTACGCACTGGCCATCAGCGAGCCCTATGGCATCTGGGGTGGCACCAGCGAACAGGACCGCAAGGCCCTCGTCGCCAGCTGAACCCACACCGAGCGAACCACGGGAGGCGGGCAGCGATGCCCGCCTTTCGTCATGTCTGCTGTCAGCCGTCGGCCATCAGCTCTCAGCACCGTCAAACACGAAGCGTGGAGCGCTCAGCGCTTCCGGCGGGTGTCTCCGGTTCTCACCGTGCGACCGGTGTCGTCGGCCCATTCGAGGAACGGCACCGCGTACTTGCGCGACAGGCCGGCCCGGTCCTTGAAATCCGAGACGCCAAACGGTCCCTCGAAGCCCTCGATCACGGCCAACAGTTCGTCGATCTGGCTGGGGAGGTAGACGAAGTCGGCTGAAACCTGGATCAGATCGCCTGCGCGGATGGCCGCATGCAGGAGCTTGGCGTCGATGCCGAGCTCGGAAACCCGGGGGACGTTCGCGGTGCCGGCCTCCCGGAGCCGTTGGGCGACCCCGTCGATCACCGACCGCTGCTCGGGGCTGAAGCTCACCGAGAATGCACTGCTCGATGCGAACGCTCCGTTCACCTCGACCCCGTCCAGTGTGGCGATCAGCGCCGTGACCGTTCCCGGCGCCAGACCGACGCTCTCGGCCAGTTCGGCGACACCGATCCCCGGCCGTAGCGGATGTCGGCCGTGATACTCCTCGATTGCGGATCGAATCCGCCTGCCGACCTCATCCCGCCGCCGTCCACTCAACGAGATGCCACCATGCCCGAAGGCATCGACCGGGCTTCCGCCTCCCGTGTGTGCCGAAAGCCGGGTGTCCGAGTCGGCACCCCGGAACTCCAGCAGGGCTTGAGCCCGCTCGTCGGCGCCGGCGTCGAGCGCTGCGCTCAGTCGATCGACCCAGGCCTCGTCGAAGCGACTGGGGCGCGGAGGGGCGGGATCGAGCACCCTGCCTCCACCAACCACCAGCCGTCGGCCCGAATCGCGGAGGATGAACCGGTCGCCCATCGTCACCGAGATCGCCTCTTCGAGGTCGATGCGAACGAGCCGTTCCCCGAATCGGCGAATCCTCACGGGCCACGAGCCGCTGCCGAGGTGCAGGTGGTAGGCGCCGCGATCGGTGAGCTCATCGACGTAGCGTGCGGCGCGGATGGTGCCGACGAACTGAGAGGTCTCGGCCCACTGACCCGGTCGGCCCAGCATGGAGCCGCGCCGCACCTGGGATCGATCGATGCCGGTGACGTTCACGGCGACCCGGAAGCCGGGCTCGACGGTGTCGCGCTCTTGTTCGTGAGACTGCAATGCGCGCACCCTGATCCGGGTGGCGCCTGGTGTCGTCACCAGCTCGTCTCCGACGCTCAGGCCACCGTCGAGGAGCGTTCCGGTTACGACCGTACCGGCACCGGAGATGGAGAACGACCGGTCGATCCACAACCGCGGCCTGGTCCCATCGCGCCGGGGAAGCCCCGCCACCAACTCGTCGAGGGCTGCGACGAGTGTTTCGATCCCGGCGCCGGTGTGAGCCGAGACGGGGATGATTGCGGCACCCTCCAGAGCCGTGCCCTCCAGGTGCTCCTCGATCTCGAGGGTGGCCAACTCCACGAGATCCGGCTCGACCCGGTCGATCTTGGTGAGGGCGACGACACTGCGATCGACCTCGAGGAGATCGAGGACGGCGAGATGCTCCTCGGACTGCGGCATCCACCCCTCGTCGGCCGCGACGACGAACAGGGCGACGTCGATCGCCTCGACCCCGGCAAGCATGTTCTTGATGAAGCGGTCGTGGCCGGGCACGTCCACGAAGCTGACCTCGGTGCCGCCCGGCAGATCCATCCAGGCGAACCCGAGATCGATGGTCAGGCCGCGTTCTTGCTCCTCCTGCCAGCGATCCGGCTCCCGACCCGTCAGCCGCTTGACCAGGGTCGACTTGCCGTGATCGACGTGGCCCGCCGTGCCTATGACCGGCATCGCTCCACTGCTTCGGAGATCGACCGAGCGAGGACCTGGTCGATGGAGCGGTGCACGGCTCGAAGGTCGATCAGCAGTCGACCCCGCTCTCGCCGGCTCACGACGGGTACCCGGCCGGACAAGAGCTCCAAATAGAGCCGATCCGTGTCGGCGACGCCGAACGCCAGCACCCGGCTGGGCACCTCGGACCCCGGAACGCTGCCGGCTCCGACTGTGGAGTTGGCGTCGATGACCTCGCATTCGGCGTCGACCACATCCGCAACGGCCCGGCATCTCCGATCCAGCTCTGCGGGCTCGAGAGTGGCCATCTGCCAGAACGGCAGATCGCCGGCGCGCCCGTCCGCGTAGAGCTCTGCGGTGATGGCGAGGGCGTTCAACGAGGCGCCGTCGAGACGCATCGCCCGCGAGACCGGATGGCGCCGAAGCCTGTCGACGAGCTCTTTCCGGCCGACGATGACCCCTGCCTGAGGGCCTCCGAACAGCTTGTCCCCGGAGAACATGGCGATGTCGACCCCCGCTTCGACCGATTGCCGAACGCCGGGCTCGTCCGAGAGCCATTTCGGCGGTGGGCCCTCGAGCCACGGAGTTCGGTCGTCGATGAGACCACTGCCGATGTCGAACACCGTCGGGATGCCCGACTCCTCTCCGAGCGTGACGAGCTCCGAGAGGCTCGCCTCCTCCGAGAACCCCGCGACCCGGTAGTTCGATGGGTGGACCTTCAGGAGCATCGCGGTTCGGTCGGTGATGGCCGCCCGGAAGTCGCCGATCCGGGTTCGATTGGTGGTGCCGACCTCGACCAATCGGCACCCGGAGGCCGCCATCAGCTCGGGGAGGCGGTAGGAGCCTCCGATCTCGATGAGCTCGCCACGTGAGACCGGGACGTCACGATCGCCGGCGATCGCCATCAGTGTCAGGAACAGTGCGGCGGCGTTGTTGTTGACGGCCAGCGCCGCCTCGGCGCCGGTGATCGTTGTGATCAGCGCTTCGAGATAGGCGGTCCTTCCACCCCGGCCCCCGTCGGCGAGATCCAGTTCGACGTTCGAATATCCCGTTGCCGTCCACGCGGCGACATCGGCCGCCTTCGGATGGATGGGAGCGCGTCCGAGGTTGGTGTGGAGCAGGACTCCCGTGGCGTTGATCACCCCTCGTGGCCGCGCCCGGTCGAGGGTGTCGGCCACCCGGCGGGCGATGGTGGCGGCATCCGCCTCGCCGCCGGCGAGGATCGCGCTGCGAGCTTCGCCGATGGCCGCTCGGGCGATGTCGGTGAGGACCGTCCGGGGAAGGTCCGGCGTGAGTTCGCCGACGAGTCGGTCGACCGACGGGAGGTCACGGAGGTCCATCCCGGGAGCCTACCGGCGGTCCTGGGGTCCGCACTCAGGCTGGGATACACGCTCAGGCCAGGAGGTCGGCCTGGTTCGGAGCGGGGAACCGTGTGCGGAACCGCGTCTCGCCGAGTACGTCGGCCAGCCGTGCGATCTCGACCGCCAGCATCTCGCGGTGGCTCGCGGAGATCGTGCGGTTGAGCTCGGTTGCGATCGTCCCGTCCGGGCGTTGGGCCCATCCTCCGACGATTCGCCCGTCCGCCCAGATCGTCGGTCCGATGTTCCCGTTCCGCTCGACGACGCGTTCCGCCGTCGCATCGTCCAGGTACCAGGCCCGCTCCTTCCATCCCATCGCCGTTGGATCGAGCCCCGGCAGCAAAGCAACCCACTGACCCGGGTCGTCCACCCCGACGGGGTCCGATTCGAGGACGTAGCCGACCGATCCGCCCGAGAGTCCTACTTCCACCGCACCCACGTCCTCGAGTGCATGCCTTGTCTTGGTCGCGGTCCAACCGGTCCACCATCTGAGATCCGTCTCGGTACCCGGACCGAACGCCTGCAGCCATCGCCGGACGATCTCCGCAGCGGCCGGTCGGCTGGGACCGTCGGCGATCGGGCGGCCGAGCCAGCTCACGGTCTCGTGCCAGGCGTACTCGGAGGAGATCCACGAGCCGCTGGGGCGCCCGCGCACGATCTTCGCCTCGAAACCGGCGTGGAGCAGCAGTCGGGTGTGGGTGGCGATCGACGCCGGGTTCCTGGTCCCGGCACCCAGGGTCACGCGCTCGGTCAGATCGGGACGAAGGACGCCGATCTCCCGGGTCGTGATCGGGCCCTCGCGGGCGATGAGCTCGACGAGTTCGTTGATCGAGTCTTCCATGAACGCCTCGGTCCATCCGGCCGCCTTCATGGTTCGCTTCCGTTCGGTGGAAGCGATCCTCTGGGTGTTGGCAGCGTGGGCGTCGATCGCCGTCTCGACCGGCATCACCCACATCGTTCTGCGCATGGCGTGATGACGGACGAGCACACGGTCGTCGTAGAGCGCGGCCTCCAGCGGTTCGAACGAGCCGTTGCGCTGGCGGGCGGCCACCGACAGATACACCGAGACCGGATCGGACGAATGCAGTGCCACGAGCGAGCGGGCGATCTCGTGCGGATCGTCTGTTCGCGACGTAGGAGCGAGCCGATGCCGGCCCGCCAGCCTCGCCCTCCGTTGAGCATCTTCGATCTCGATCACACTGTGCTCCGGCCGCGCATCGCGGGACCGACGGTAGGGTGACGCGGGTGTGGAAGTATGTGATCTTCATCGGGATCCCGATCGCCGAGATCTTCGTGCTGGCACAACTGAGCGACGTGATCGGGGTGCTCCCGACGATCCTCATCGTGATCGTGACGGGCATCGTCGGCGCCCGGATGGTCGTCTCCCAGGGGCGGATCGTCTGGCAGTCGTTCAAACTGAGATTGGCATCCGGCCAGGTTCCGGACACGGAGGTCGCTCACGGTGCGATGCTCATCTTCGCCGGGGCCGTCCTCCTCACGCCCGGAATCATCACCGACGTCATCGGCCTCGTCCTGCTGGTCCCGTCCATCAGGGAGTTTCTCCGCATTCGGTTCCTCAAGACGATGCGCATCTTCGTCCGATGAGCGTTCCCCGGCCGGCATCGACGGTCATCGTGATTCGACAAGCCACCGGCGGAATCGAGGTGCTGCTCGGCCGGCGCCCACTCGGTCAAGCCTTCGGCGGCGCCTGGGTGTTCCCGGGAGGGGTGGTCGATCCCGAAGACCACGAGCGCCAACTCACCGGGATCGACGGCCCCGATGCCGCGTGGCGGGCGGCGGCGCTTCGGGAGGTCGCCGAGGAGGTCGGGCTGTTCATCACCGACCCCGGTGTCATGAGCGACGTCGTGCTCGAAGGGCGGGCCGTCCACGAGCACGTACGGCGGAGCGGAGCCACCTGGATGCCCGATCGGCTCTCGTATCTGTCGAATTGGGTCACCCCCGAGGGGCTGCCCAAGCGGTTCGACACCCGCTTCTTCCTGGCGGTCGTGGAGAGCGAGGTGATCGGACCGATCAGCGCCGAACTCGAGATCGTGGAGTGGATGGACCCGGGCGTCGCACTCGAGCGCTACGAGGCCGACGAGATCGAGTTGATCATGCCGACGATCGCCCACCTTCGGATGCTCCTTCCCTTCTCGAACGCCTCCGACGCGGATGCTCACGCCAGATCGCAGACGCAGGTCGACCCGGTCCAGCCTCGGATCGTCCGCCGCGACGGCAAGATCGACATCGAGATTCCGTGATCGACCGGCTTCGAATCGAACGGGTGCTCGCACCCAACCCCGGCCCCTACACCGGGCCGGGAACCAACACCTGGGTGGTCGGTGACGACGAGACCGTCATCGTGCTCGACCCCGGACCCGTGATTCCCGGACACGCCGATGCGATCCTCGGAGTCGTGGGGGACAGGGAGGTCTCGGCCGTCATCGTCACTCACACCCACGAGGATCACGCTCCGCTCGCCAATCCGCTCGCCCGTGATCTCGATGTGCCCGCGGTCGGATACGCCCCCGGGCCGGAGTTCGAGCCCGACCTCAGGGTGGAGGACGGCTCGGTCATCTCGATCGCACGCACCGAGCTGATCGTGGTCCACACGCCGGGCCATGCCGAGGACCATCTCTGCTTCCGGCTCGGCGACAGCCTCTTCACCGGAGATCACATCATGGGCGGATCCTCGGTCATGGTCGAGGACATGGGCCCCTACCTCGCCTCGCTCGAGCGCATCCACCACACCGGCCTGGTGCGGCTCTACCCGGGGCACGGCGATGTCATGGATGATCCTGACGCGGTGATCTCGTGGTACCTGGAGCATCGGCTCGAGCGCGAGCGCCAGATCCTCGCTGCCATCGCCGGCGGCGCCGGTTCGATCGGCGAGATCGTCGAGACGGTCTACGCCGATGTCGACACCGCGCTGCATCCGCTGGCGGCCAGATCGGTGGTCGCACACCTCAGGAAGCTCGGCGACGAAGGCAGGGTCGTGCGGTCAGGAGACGAGTGGGGCGACGCGGTCTCATGGGTGGCGGACGGGTGAGTGACTAGTTCGTTCGGAACCGCTCAGAATGGGATAGCGGCGATGTCTCCGATCGGCCATCATGGCGGTGTGTCCGAAGGGCGGGCTGGGAGGCTTTTCCGACGTCAGAAGGCACACAAACGACACACAAGTTTCGAAGCCCCGTTATCCCCCTTTCAGGGCTTCGATTTGCACGAGAGCCTGGCTTCCCCCGCTGGCTCTCGTGCTTTTTGTGGGCTGGTTCGGCCTGGCGGCCTCACGCTCTTGGCTCTTGGCCAATAGCCAATAGCCAATAGCCAATAGCCGTGAGGGCGCCGGCCCGAGCTACACCGGGACGTCGAGGTCGGCGAGAAGTTTGGCGATGCGGCCGGTGCAGGTTTCGTCGGCGGCGGGCGGCAGGAGTTCCACCAGCCGAGCGGCGATCTCGGTGAAGGCCACGGCGGCAGGGTTCTCGGGATGGCCGGCCGTAACCGGAACGCCGTCGTCGCCGCCACCGACCACAGCGGGGTTCAACGGGACGTTCCCCATGAGCGGGACGTTGAGGTCGCTTGCGAGTTCGCCACCACCGCCTGATCCGAACAGGTCGTAGACGTCCCCGTGCTCGCAGGTGAATCCCGACATGTTCTCGATGACGCCGATGATCGGCATGTAGGAGCGTCGCGCCATGTCTGCGACTCTGATCGCCACTTTCTGGGCAGCCCGCTGCGGTGTGGTCACCACCACCATCTCTGCCTGCGGGAGCAGCCGGGACAGAGCCATCTGGATGTCGCCCGTGCCTGGTGGCATGTCGATCACCAGATAGTCGAGCTCACCCCAGGCGACCTGTCCGAGAAACTGCTCGAGCGCCTTCGACAGCATCAGGCCCCGCCACATCAGCGCAGTCTCCTCCGAGTCGATGATGAGCCCGGTCGACACCACCCTGATCCCGTGGACGGTCGCCGGCTCGATGAGTTTCGTTTCGGCGTCCGCCTCGAGCCGGGCTTGTGCGCCGAGCGTGCGCGGAATGGAGAACCCCCAGATGTCGGCGTCGAGCAGGCCGACGCGAAAGCCCTGACGCTGGAGCGCAACGGCCAGGTTGACGCTCACCGACGACTTCCCGACACCGCCTTTTCCGGAGCTGACGGCGACCACGCGGGTCAGTGGCGAGACCTGGGTCGGCTCGGCTTCCTCACGCGCCCGCATACGGACGCCGCTCATCAACTCCGCCCTCTGCGATTTCGTCATCGCAGTCGTCGTGATGGTGACGTCGGTGACCCCGGGGATCGCCTTGATCTTGCGAGTCGTGTCGGTCTCGATCTGGTTGCGCATCGGGCACTCGGCGATCGTCAGGGCGATACCGACATCGACATGGCCGTCGGGATCCACGGCGACGGAGGAGACCATGCCGAGATCGACGATGTTCCCCCCGAGCTCGGGGTCGATGACGCCTCTCAAGGCGTCCGTGATCTGAGCTTCGGTCGGCATCTGACCAGCGTACCGACGGCCCTCGGTTAGCCGTACACCTGGGCGCAAGAGGAGCCGGGCGGGCTCGGAGCGGAGCAGTTCTACGGTGCCAGACCTCGTTCGAGAAAGGCCGCCATCTGGGCTCTCGTCACGGGATCATCGGGACAGAACAGAGTCCCATCGGGATTGCAGCCCTTCGTGATCCCGGCGGCGGCCACCGTTTCGATGTCGTCCTCGAAGATGCTTCCGTCGTCGTCTCTGAACCGATCCCCGCCGGTGGCGGGCGTCAGGTTCAGTGCGCGAACGAGGAACGCTGCCATCTGGGCTCTCGTCACGGGATCATCGGGACAGAACAGAGTCCCGTCGTCGTTGCAGCCCTTCGTGATCCCGGCAGCAGCGAGTCGCTCGATGTCAGACTCGAAGGGTGAACCATCGTCGTCGACGAACGTATCGGACACGCCTGGGTCGGACAGGTGCAGCGCTCGAGAAAGGAATGCAGCCATCTGGCCGCGGGTCACGAGATCATCGGGGCAGTACCGATTGGATGCACATCCGCGCGTGATGCCGTGTTGTTCGAGCCAGATGATGTTCGCTCTGAAGACGCTCGCACCGGTGTCGGTGAACGGTGAACGGGGCAGCGAGACGACGAAGACGTCCGAGAACGGGTTGGTGTCCACTGGTGTGAGATTGCCTGCGGCAGACCCAAACGCCACAACGAGCCCATCGGCTGAGAATCCGACGCCGGTCACCTCACCATCGCCTCGCCGGCCTCCTGGATCGAG
>JAHEDH010000017.1:36948-37433 GCA_024641285.1 bacterium
TCTCCCCGACGGTCAGGTCATGAACGTAGAGTTGGGGTCTCCAGCCCTGGTCGCTCGTCGGACTCGCCGGTATGCGAATCCAGCCGGAACTGAAGGCGACACGCAAACCGTCGGCCGAGAAGTCGCCGTACCAGAATCCGTCCGGGCCGGGGTTCGACGGGAGGCCGACGAAGAAGTCGGCGGGAGCCGGGAACGCTGCCACCTCGGTGAGATCGCTGGTGCCCAGATCGAACTCGTAGACCCAGAAGGCATCGCCGCTGCCGAGTGCGGCTGTGTCCGCCGTGAAGATTCGTACGATCGAGCCGTCTTCCGAGAGGTCCATTCCAGAGATGTCACCTTTGGGCGGTGTCGGGATACCCGTCGTCCGTCCGGAGAGTCGGTCATGGACGAAGTGTCGGGAGGTGGTCGCTGCCAGATTCGTCGCGTCGGAATAGAACAGCACCGATTCACCCGACGTCGACAAGTCCCGGGGGTGTGAGAAGCCA
>JAHEDH010000113.1 GCA_024641285.1 bacterium
CCATCTCCATTGCCATGTCGGTGTCACGGATCCGGGATTCGGATGCGGTGAGGTTCTCGACGGCGACGTTGAGGTTGTTCACCACGTGCTCGAGCCGGTTCTGAGTCGCACCGAGCTTCGAACGCATCGTCGAGACCGAATCGATCGCGCTGTCGATCGTTCCGATCGCAGTCGAAGCGGCCGAGTCCACATTCACGCCGTTCACGCCGAGCGCCGTCGCAGTCAGCGACAGATCGTCGTCGACCGAGAGCGTGTCACCGGAGTTGGCGCCGATCTGGAAGTCGAGCGAATTGCCGGTGCCGCTGTAGTCGCCGAAAACAGAGTTGCCGGCGAATTTCGATCGCGAACCGATCGCCGTGATCTCCGCAAGGAGCTCCGTGACTTCGGCCTGCTGGGCGACACCGTCTGTGGTGGCGGTGTTGGCGGCGTCGACGGCGAGTTCACGCATCCGCTGGAGGATGGAGTGGACTTCGTTGAGGGCGCCTTCTGCGGTCTGGACGAAGCTGATGCCGTCCTGGGCGTTGCGGACGGCTGCCTTGTTGCCCGAGATCTCGGCGCGGAGCGATTCGCTCTTGACGAGTCCGGCGGCGTCGTCTGCTGCCCGGTTGATACGGAAGCCTGAGGAGAGCTTTTCGAGGCTCTTGCCGAGGCCGACGTTGGTGGATGTGAGGTTGCGGTATGCGTTGACCGCAGCCGGGTTGCTGTTGATTCGCAGTGACATGTCTGTCATACCTCCTTGTGGTCTGCGTATCTCTTCACGCAACGTCCGTGTTGCGTCCCTCTGCGTGTCGACCGTTTCTCTCGGTGGTTAACCGTTTGGTGGAGAAACCGGGTTCACAGTCGACGGTTCACGGTTGACAGTTCTGGTGCGGGGCGGGTTGCACGGGGCAGCGAGAGGTTCGACGGTCGGGCAATTGTCAGGCGGGCGCGTGGAGGACGCGATGAGGGTGGAACTGTGAACTGTTCACCGTGAACTTGTGACCCGCAGGTCGTTCCGCTCGCGCTCAGAGCTCTTCGATCAAGAGGTCGACCAGGTTGGGGTCGAACATGGCGGACGCCTCCGATGCGAACGCCGCCTTGATCTCGTCGGTGTCCTTGCCTTCGGAGACGAGCACATCGAGATGGTCTGCGACCGCGATGATGCGAGCGCCGACCGGAATGTCGCTTTCGACAAGGCGATTCGGGAACCCTGTTCCATCCCAGCGCTCATGGTGACTGCGGATCATGTCGGCGACCTCGTCACCGGCGATGAGGCCGGCATAGGCGGCTCCGGCGTTCGGATGGTCCATCTTCGCCGCCTCGAACTGCTCGTCTGCCGGATCGAATGCAGCAGCCCCGAATCGGAGCTTGCCGATGTCATGCAAGGTGGCGGCGAGCCGAATCCGGGCGACCTCGAGTTCGTCGAGACCCAGTCCCTCGGCGAGGGCTCCGGCGGTCTCTGCCACTCGCTCCGAGTGGCTGCCCCGGGGATCGAGCTCGTCGACGGCGGCGGCGATGGCGAGTGCGGTGTCGAGTTCGACCGAAGCGGAGGAATCCCGCGCCAGCTCCTCACCATCGAGATGTGAGACGCCCCGCTTCCGGGCGGCGTCGAGGCTCTTGGAGGCCATCGACACCAGAGAGTCGCCGTCGATGGCGGACTCGGGGCCGGCCGTGCCGATCCACACCGTCACGGGGGTGGAGTCCGAGGCGAACGACGCCGAGACGTCGACGAGACGCCGGGCGAGCAGAGCGGTGTCATCGAGTCCGAGATCGGGGACGAGAAATGCAAAGCGGCACTCCTCGATGTCGAAAAGCTCGCCATGGTGGTGCACGACGAACTCAGAGGCGGTTGAAGCGAACCGGCGTCTGATTCCGGCGACGGTCGCCCTCGGCAGGACTCCGATGGAGCTCTCCGGCCCCAACTGGACGAAGCCAACGCGATGTACGGCACCATCGGAGGTCATCGCCGACAGGCGCTTCTCGAAGACGGATCGGTTCGACAGCTGGGTGACCGGATCGGTGGTCTGGATGACGGCGAAACCCGCTCCGCCCTCGAGGTGAGCCTGAAAGCTCCGAACGAGCCTGTCCGACGTGACGTTCCGGAGCAGATCGAGGGCGGTGGACTCACGGCCCTCGGCCACCACGGTCGTGGCGCCTTTGGCGATCAGAGCCGTGGCGATCGACTCTCCGCCCGGGTGGACGATCACGACCACCGGCGTGCCCGACTCGAAATAGGGCTCGAGGATGTGGTGCTGTGCCGTCGCACCGCGTGTGGACACGAGTGCGATCTGGCAGTCGGCTGAGACCTCATCGGTGAGCTCGACGTCGTGATCGAGAAGGCGACGCCGTGACGGGGTGGGAATCCAATGCACGCCGATCTTCGCTCCGATGATGGACTGCGGCTCGACTGCTGCTTCGCGTTGAGTGGTGGTCATCAGAACAGCTCCGAGATGTCCCAGGCCTGGCTGGCCGGCCGCAGCGCCTCGAGCCCGGGCTCATACCTTCTCGGCACGGCAACTACGACCGAGCGGTCTGCAGAGATCCACACGTCGCCGCCCAGCAGGCGCGCGGCGCGCTGGGCCACCGAGACGTCAGGCGAGACCGCCGCCGACATCTGGCCCGAATTGAACGTCAGGACCGCCATGCCGCCATCGGACTGGCCCGAGACCTCGATGGGGCCATCCGACAGCTCGCCCAGCTCGGCGAGGAGTTCGTCGATGAGCGTTTCGATGACCTGGGCGGGGCATGTGACCGCTGGAAGCGGTCCTCGCAAGACCACACGATTGTGAATCGAGGTTCGGGCGGATGCGATCTCGGCGACCTTCTCGGCGAGCGCGGTCACGGCAACTGGACCCTGCAGGCTGGTCCGGAGACTTGCCAGACGGGCGATCCGGCTGATGGTGGCGTCCTGGTAGGAGCCTTCCAAGGTCTTCAGCCCGTCCAGGACGTCGAGCATGTCGTTCCGGGTCTCCGACAGCGCCGTTTCGAGCGTCTGGACCTTCGACCGGAGCGTCTCGGCCTCGACACTCCGCATCTGTTCGCGTGACAGCGCCTCGGCGATTGCAGCCTCGCGCTCGTCCATCTCGAGGATCATCGCCCGGAGGGGACGTTTGAACGCGGCCAGAGATGGCGGGAGTCGCCCGATCCATTCGAGGTGCTCGGTCCGTTTGACGTTGGCGGTGAACCACAGGATCTGCGCCCACTGGATGGCGAGCGCAGACACGAGACCGAGCGACAGCCCGACGAGGAAGACGGTGTCGATCGACAGGAACATCCACATGGCGGCGAGTACGAGCCCGCCCAAGCCCATCGTGGCGCTGGCCACGAGCCGAGGGGTGTCGAATGCACCGTTGCTTGCGGGGAGCCTGTCCATGGCGGTCCTGTCGGCGTCGGGTGTGGGGAGGTAAGGAGTCGTCTCCTGCGGCCGCTCAGACGAGCGATGTGATACGGAGTCCGAGTCGCCCGTCGACGACGACGATCTCTCCACGGGCCGTGACCGTGCCATTCACGACCAGGTCGACCGGTTCACCTACGGGTCGTCCGAGGCGGATGACCCCGCCCTCGTCGAGCGCCAGGAGCTCTTTCACGGGAATCCTCGCCCGGCCGAGCTCGACGCTCACGTCGAGCCTGACCCCCGAGAGCCGACCTGATCCCGCTGTCGACGGGACTGCGGGGACGATCGGGATGGAGACCACCCCGACCTCGATCACAGCGGATCCGACCGTGATATTCCAGATCGTCTCGAACGGCTCCGGCTCGACCTCCATCGGCTCCTCGCCGACCAGAGTCCCGACCGCATCGAAGAACTGTGTCGCAAGCGCATCGACCATGCCGGCGAGGGTGGCCTCGTCGGGATCGGTTTCGGCGTCCGACTGGACCGCACCGCTCAGCGTGAGCGCCGATTCGGGGCTGATTCCCAGCCCCAGGACAGTGGTCGTCCCATCGACAACCACTGCTCTCGTCGTGATCGCATCGATGGTGGTCACGGTGCTGATGGTGATCTTGGAGGTGGCGCCGAGGGCCGAGGCAATCGCATCGGCTCCGGCTTGGAGCATCGAGTCGGTGTCGAGGCGAGGGCGGGTTCGTGTAGTCATGAGGTCCATTTCTCCAGTTGCGTCGCCAGGTAGGGGCCCTGGCGTCCGAGATGGCAGGTGGCGATGCGCCGTTCGTCGATGCTGAGAATGAGCGGCTCGTCCGTCGTCTGCTCCAGGGTCACCACGTCTCCGACGGCGAGTCCGGCCAGATCGGCTGCGGCGATGGACGAGCTCTCGGTGCTGACGACGACGTCGACGAGCGAGCCGTTCAGGATGGACGCCATCGCATCCGACGGTTGCGCCTCCTGGAGCGTCCCCGACCACGTGGCTCTGCGGAGGGCCTCGCGGATCGGGTTCAGGACGGTCAACGGATAGCAGAGGCTGATCAGACCCCGGGTGGCCGGCCCCGACGCATCGGCCACGAGCGAGAAGGTGAGCACGAGCACCATCTCGGTCGGCGCTGCGGCATGGACGAATTGGGGATTGAGCTCGGTGCCGACGAGGCGTGGGCTGGTGGTGATGATCCCGTCGAGCGATTCGGCGAGCGCATCGAGGGGATGTTTCAGCAGCGCGGACAAGATGGACTGCTCCAGGTCGGTCGGCCGTCGCGGCGCCACCGGCTTGCCCGAGCCGCCCAGCATGCGATCGACCAGCATGAGGCCGAGCTGCGGGCTGACCTCGAAGATGATCTGACCCGCAACGTTGCCGAGGTCGAAGATCGACAGGATCGACGGGTTGGGCATCGATCTGACATAGCCGTCGTAGGTGAGTTGCTCGACCCCGATCTGGTCGATCGTCACGGTGGTCCTGAGCTCCCTTCCGATTCGCTCGGAGAGGTTCTGACCGAAGGTGGCGTGCAGCTCGGTCATGTCGCGGACGAAGCCGCGCGGGAACTTGTCGGGGGCCCGGAAGTCGAAAGCGGAGACCTCCAGGTCGGAGCCCGGTTCCTCTGCGGCTGCTTTGACGATGGTCGATGGCTGCGTCATCGGGGTCCTCGTCGGCAGATCGGACCGTCAGTCAAGGAAACGTGGCGGCTGCCACCAGGATCAGACGTTGGTGGCGACGTACGCCTGCAGGCGATCGTGGAGCGTCGATGCGTCGAACGGCTTCTCGATGAGGCCCGCCACTCCGATCTCGTCGAGGGTCTCCTCGGCGATGTCGGAACGACCGGTCAGAAACACCACGGGAATGGCTCCCAGAACGGGATCGGTCCTCAGCTCGGTGACGATGCTGGCACCGTCGCGATTGGGCATGACATAGTCGAGCACGATCACGTCGGGTCGGTGCTCGAGGGCAGCGCCGAAGACGTCGTCTGCGCTGGCGACCTCGATGACCTCGTCGCCTGCCCGCTTGCCCAGCACCACCGTCAGCAGGTATCTGATCACCGGATCGTCGTCACAGATGAGCACTTTCATGTCATGGCCTCGTGAATCGCTTGAGTCGCACGGTCAGCTCCGCAGGGGAGAACGGTTTCAGGATGTAGTCGTCGGCGCCGAGCTCGAATCCTCGCACGACATCGCGCTCGCCGCCTACGGCGGTGAGCATCACGACGGGCACGTGGTTGAGAGCAGGGTTGCTCCGAATCCGTTGGAGGACGTCGAACCCGTTGGCGCCAGGCATCTGGACGTCGAGCACGACAAGCCCGAATCGGTCGTCGGATGCTGCTTCCAGGGCCGACGAGCCGTTGGCGTGGTGCTCGACCTCGTACCCCTCCCGCTCCAGTCTGTGGATGATGAGCGCGGCGGTCAGCGTGTCGTCTTCGGCGAGGAGAAC
The DNA here is from genome assembly GCA_024641285.1 of bacterium. Lineage (GTDB taxonomy): Bacteria > Actinomycetota > Acidimicrobiia > Spongiisociales > ZC4RG35 > JAHEDH01. Next base: position 5,787 of record JAHEDH010000113.1, read on the forward strand.
TCGCTTCGGATGCTCGATGTCGTCGGCCACGACCACGCCATCCCCAGAGGCCTCGTGGAGGTCGAGTGCAAAACGGCGTGCACGGGCGTAGACGTCCACGAGACTCGATCCGTTCTGCTCAACGACCACGGCTGCCGAGAATGATGCGATCGTTTCGGCTCCCGGGCTGCGTGGGGCGTTGCGGAACGCGTACCGGCTGTCGTCGAGCTGTTTTGTGAGGACGTCGGGTGAGTCGCTGCTGACCACGGCGATCTCTGACGACTCCCAGACGCCAACGGTCGAGTGCGGACCGAGGTGCTCGCGGAGCACCTGGATGACCGATTCCGTCGCTGACCCGTCCAGCGCCATGTCCCGGAAGCCTCCAGGGCCATGCCGCTCGGGGAGGATGCAGCCGATGCTGACCGAGTGGGAATTGAGCATCAGTGATCGGTATGCGTCGGTGAGGTCGACCCTCGTCGAGAAGCGTTGGTCGTCGTCGGATCCGATCGTCTGGAAGATGAGCCGGCGGAGCTCGCCCGGCTGGAACGGCTTGGAGATGAACGCAGTTGCGGAGAGCTCGGCCACCTCCCGGTTTCGCATCTCGGACGACGCTGCGGACATCACGACCACAGGGACGTCGGCCGTCGACTCCTCGGCCCGGAGCTTGTGGAGCAAGCTGCGCCCGTCACCGTCTGGAAGGAAGAGGTCGAGCAGGATCAGCGCAGGCGAAGGCGAGGTCGACAGGAAGCGCTCGGCCTCGGCGAGCGCCGAGAAGCGGACGAGGCGGTGGTGGGTGCCAGACAGCTCGGCTCCGATGAAGTGGCTGATCAGGGGGTCGTCCTCCACGATCACGATCGTGTTGGACTCCACGCCGGCGGTGATGGCCCTGAGTATCTCCGCGAGCTCGCAGCCCTTGGACCACAATTCGTTGGTTGGCGCCCGCTCGGTCACGCCGGCTGCGAAGGAGACCTCTGGGAAGCCGTAGCTCGACCCCGACCCCTTCAGGGTGTGTGCGAGTTGTCGAACGGTCTCCTCCGCCGCCGCGGTGCCGGATTCGAGCTGGAGAAGCGCCCGTTCCAGCGCTGCCACCTGGTCGCCGACTGCGCTGCGATAGAACTGCTGGAGATCTTCCATGCCTAACTCATCGGCTGAAGACGTTGTGACTGAAGCCATCAGTTGAACGTATCCATGTGCTGTCCCCGGATCCGTCCGAGTGGGGCTGCCGACCGTCGCGAGGGCTCACGCTCGACAGCTGATCGTCGACAACGCGGATTCGAGAGCTCTCGTGAGCTCCACGACAGGCGGTTCTGTCAGTTGCGGACGCCCGAGACTCGGTTGACGAGGTATTCGCCGAGCGTGCCGAGGACCGACCGGGCCGGTACGTCCGGGAGTGCCGCGACTGCGTCGGCTGCCCGCTCGAGACGGCGATCGGCGCTGTCGAGTGCTTGGTCGACGAAGCCTCCTCGCTTGACGAGATCGATCACTTCGTCGATCGCAGCCTGCGGATAGGGACGGCTCTGGCCGAGGAGCTCACGGATCCGAGGGCCGTCGGAGCCGTCGAGTCCGAGGAGCACCGGCATCGTGAACTTGCCCTCGGCGATGTCAGAGCCGGCAGGCTTGCCGATCGCCTCGGTCGTCGAGACGAGGTCGAGCACGTCGTCTGCTATCTGGAAGACCATCCCCACTTCGTGCGCCCATGTCGAAATCGCCTCGACGACAGCGGGCTCTGCCTCGGCTGCCATGGCACCGAGCCGCGCCGATGTGCGAATGAGCGAGGCGGTCTTCTGTTCGATCACCTTCTCGTACGCGTCCAGCCGATGGTTCAGGTCGAAATCGAGCTCCAGCTCGCGAGTCTGGCCTTCGACGAGCTCGGCATACGTCGCCGCCAGCAGTCGGACCGATTCGAGGCTCAGATGTGTCGCGGCGGTCTCGGAGGCTCGCGCCATCAGGAAGTCGCCCGCGAGAATTGCGACGGTGTTGGTCCAGTTGGCGTTGACCGAGGTTGCGCCCCGACGGGTGTCCGACTCGTCGATGACGTCGTCGTGATAGAGGCTTCCGACGTGGATCAACTCCACCGCCACGCCGGCCTCGATCGGCTTGTGGTCGGTCGTGGTTCCGAATTGCCCGGCCAGAATCGCGAGCAGCGGCCGGTACCGTTTTCCGCCCGCCTTCAACAGATGCTGAGCGATCTCTGTGAGCTGGGTGTGGTCTGACGTGGACACCTCGAGGAGGCGTTCTTCGACCCGTGCCATCGACGTCCACACGTCGGGGAGGGGAATGATCTCCTGGAGTTCGGTCATGCAGGCGCCACCCTACCGATCGACGGTACCTGGGGTTAATCAGCAGCGAACGGCCACCCCGGCGAAGTCGGAGCCTGCCGACGGGTTCCTGCTCTGGGACCAGATCCGAGCCGCACCGGCGGCCAGATCTTCAGGTCAGCCCTAAACGTGCCGAGAGGTATACTTGCGGTCCCTGCGGGGGATTTTCTAGAGGAGGCCCAGCCTTGTTTGAACGGTTCACAGATCGGGCCCGCCGTGTCGTCGTACTGGCGCAGGAAGAGGCCCGACTTCTCAATCACAATTACATCGGCACCGAGCACATCCTGCTCGGACTGCTCAACGAGGGTGAGGGCATCGCTGCCAAGGCGCTCGAGAGCCTCGGCATCAACCTCTCGGGTGTTCGCGAGCAGGTCGTCGAGATCATCGGCCAGGGCCAGCAGGCTCCGACCGGCCACATTCCGTTCACGCCGCGTGCGAAGAAGGTGCTCGAGCTGAGCCTCCGAGAGGCGCTGCAGCTCGGCCACAACTACATCGGCACCGAGCACATCCTCCTCGGCCTCATCCGCGAGGGCGAGGGTGTTGCGGCCCAGGTGCTGCAGAAGCTGGGAGCCGAGCTCCAGAAGGTGCGCCAGACGGTGATCCAGCTGCTGTCGGGACCTTCGGGCTCCGAGGAACAGCCTTCTTCTGGCGGCGGCGCCTCGTCGTCTTCACGATCTGAGTCGTCTTCGTCGTCCGCCCAGGGTTCCACCGTCCTCGACCAGTTCGGCCGAAACCTCACCCAGGCTGCTCGGGATCGGAAGCTCGACCCGGTCATCGGGCGATCGAAGGAGATCGAGCGGGTCATGCAGATCCTCTCCCGGCGGACCAAGAACAACCCGGTCCTCATCGGCGAGCCGGGCGTCGGCAAGACGGCCATCGTCGAGGGGCTTGCTCAGAAGATCGTCTCGAACGAGGTCCCCCAGACGCTCACGAACAAGAAGCTGTACACCCTCGATCTCGGCGCCCTCGTCGCCGGGTCGCGCTACCGCGGCGACTTCGAAGAGCGTCTCAAGAAGGTGTTGAAGGAGATCAAGACCCGCGGCGACATCATCATCTTCATCGACGAGATCCACACGCTCGTCGGGGCAGGTGCAGCCGAGGGCGCGATCGATGCGGCATCCATCCTCAAACCGATGCTCGCCCGCGGTGAGCTCCAGACCATCGGCGCAACCACGCTCGAGGAGTATCGCAAGTACCTCGAGAAGGACTCGGCGCTCGAGCGTCGATTCCAGCCCGTCCAGGTCGACGAGCCGACCGTCGCCGACACCATCCAGATCCTCCTTGGGCTGAAGGACCGTTACGAGTCGCACCACTCGGTTCGGTTCACCGACCAGGCGATCGTCACGGCGGCGAACCTGGCCGACCGCTACCTGTCGGACCGCTTCCTGCCCGACAAGGCGATCGACCTGATCGACGAGGCCGGAAGCCGCATGCGGATCAGTCGCTCGGCCAACAACCCCGAGTTCGCAGAGATCGACAAGCGGCTCACCGACGTTCGCGCCGAGAAGCAGGACGCCGTCCAGTCCCAGCAGTACGAGCGGGCAGCGCAACTCCGTGACCAGGAGCGCTCGCTGATCTCCGATCGCGCCGACGTCGAACGCCGGCTCGCAGACGAAGGCGGAGAGCTCGGCTGGGTGATCGACGACGAGGAGATCGCCCAGGTGCTCGCCCAGTGGACCGGGATCCCCGTCCAGCGCCTCACCGAGGAGGAGACCGCCCGTCTCGTGCACATGGAGGACGAGCTGCACAACCGCATCGTCGGCCAGCACGACGCCATCGTGGCCGTGTCGAAGGCGATCCGTCGGACCCGTGCCGGCCTCAAGGATCCCAAGCGCCCGTCGGGCTCGTTCATCTTCCTGGGCCCGTCTGGTGTCGGAAAGACCGAGACCGCCAAGGCGCTCGCCGACTTCCTGTTCGGCGACGAGAACTCCTTGATCCAGCTCGACATGTCCGAGTACATGGAGAAGCACACGGTCAGCCGCCTGATCGGCTCGCCCCCCGGATACGTCGGGTACGACGAGGGCGGTCAGCTCACCGAGGCCGTCCGGCGCAAGCCCTTCTCGGTGGTGCTGTTCGACGAGATCGAGAAGGCGCACCCCGACGTGTTCAATACGCTGCTCCAGATCCTCGAGGACGGTCGCCTGACAGATGCTCAGGGACGGACGGTCGACTTCAAGAACACGGTCATCATCATGACCTCGAACCTGGGAAGTCGGGACCTGCGCAAGACCAACATCGGCTTCAACACCCAGGACGACCGCGACACCTACGACAAGATGGTCGAGAAGGTGCAGGAAGAGCTCAAGCGCCACTTCCGCCCGGAGTTCCTGAACCGTATCGACGACACGATCGTGTTCCACGAGCTCTCGCTCGAGGAGGTCAAGGCGATCGTGGACCTGATGCTGGTCCGGGTGAAGGAGCAGCTCGATGCTCAGGGCCTCGATCTCGTCCTCACCGACGATGCGAAGGCGCATCTCGCCACCAAGGGATACGATCCCGAGCTGGGTGCGAGACCGCTCCGGCGCTCGATTCAGAGGCGGCTCGAGGATCCACTGTCCGAGCAGCTGCTGCTGGGTGGATACACGGCAGGTTCGACCGTGCTGGTCGGCGTGGACGAGGAGAACGACGAACTCACCTTCGAGGTCTTCGAGACACCGGATCAGCCCCCGGCGGAGCTGGCCGAACAGGAGTGAGCTCCCCATCAGAGTGAGCGAAACGCCCTCCTTCGCCTGCGTCTCGCAGCGGGGGAGGGTTTTTCGCGAAGTCGGCTTCCCAAGCTGGGAGACCTGGTCTAGGGTGTCTTCCTGGGAGCTGGGAACATCAACACCGCCATCAGAAACTCAGGCACGCCGCTATGACCACCACGCTGCTCGCGCTCGTCACACTCGCCGCCACGCTGTTCGGCCAGGTGCCGACCGTTCCGGTGGACAACGCCGCCCCTCAGATCCTCAACTCCGCTCTCACGGCCGACGAGAGCACCGAGGGCTACGTCGATCGGATCCTGCGGGCCCGTCAGGCGCAACTCGAGTCGGGTGAGTTCCAGACGTTTGGCATCGACGTGCTCGTGCGGGCTCCCGTTTCCCAGGAGGCATACAGCTGGGACCTGATCGACAAGGGTCTCAAGAACGGCAAGCTCCCAGCAT
>JAHEDH010000114.1 GCA_024641285.1 bacterium
GGATGTGAGGTTGCGGTATGCGTTGACCGCAGCCGGGTTGCTGTTGATTCGCAGTGACATGTCTGTCATACCTCCTTGTGGTCTGCGTATCTCTTCACGCAACGTCCGTGTTGCGTCCCTCGTCTCGTCGGCGCGTTCGTCGTCGGGTTAACGGTTTGCGCGATATCTGTTTGGGTGGTCGGGTGCCGTGACCTTGGCTACCGGGGGACGGGGTTGGTGTGCTGTCGGCTGTCACTTGAGGGTGGAGGCGTGAAGCCGGATCGCTGATGGCTGACAGCATGTCGGGCGGTGAGCCGGGTGAGCCCGTGGCTCCGCTCGATCAGTCCGACCGGGCAGTCGGCCGCGGCTTCTAGGCGGCGTTGGAGGCGAGGGAGCGGAGGGAGCGTTCCCACTGCTTGTTCACCCAGTGTCGGCGGAACCAGTCCGGCGTCTGGCCAGCTCCCACCCATGCGTCCGCCTGGTCCAGGAGGTCCTGTCGATAGATGTGGAACGGAGTGACACAGGAGTCCGCGGTCAGGGAGAACCCGGCGCAGGCGGCCCGGATGCAGAAGTGGCGGTCTTCACCCCAGATGCGCAGGTTGGGCACCGGGGAGAAGTCGACCCCGGCCTCCAGCACCCGACGTTCGATCAATGTGCACGCTCCGAGGCCGCCAACGGCGTGGTGCCCGGGCAGGGCCAACCGGAGGATCGACTCGATCGAATCGAAGCTGTACTTGTCGCGATCCCACACGTTGGGCATGAACAGGGCGTCAGGTGTGAACTGGGTCCAGTAGACCGCGCTGACGATCGGCATCTCGAGCGAGGCCAGATGATCAACGGCCTTCCTCGGCACGAGGACATCGGCGTCCACCAGGAAGAGATGACCAGCGGTGCTCGTCTCGAGGAAGGTCGCGATGGCGTGGTTCTTGATCTGGGCGATACGGCTCACCGCGACATCCGACCACTGATGGGTCTCACCGTCACGCCGATAGTCGGTTGCGCCGAGGTCCGCCTTGGGGAGGATCCGGAGCTCACTCGTCGAGCTGACTGCCTCGGCGAGGATCTCGATCGACCGCGGGTCGTCGTTGTCGTCATAGAACCAGTGTTCGACCTCGTGGTCTGTCGCCGCTGCCGTCAGATGGTCGAGATGGCGCTGAAGGATCTCCGGTTCGACCCGAACCGGCGTGAAAGTGACGATGCTCATGTTCCACGCGTCGACCAGTGCCCTCTCCGCTTAACCGTTCCGCATCGACCGCGGCTCGAATCCGCAGTGTCGGTGGGGGTTTCGAGGTCTGTGATGTACTTGTAATGCACTGCGGACACCGTGATCCCGCGCCCCAGAGCGGGGTGCGGAGAACGGAGGTAGAACCATGTACTCGAACATCGAAGCATCACGTTTCCGCCGGGCGGTTGCGCTGATCGGAGCTCTCGTCTTGATGGCCGTCGGACTGCTGGCGGTGCCGGCATCGGCCGACGCACCGATCGTATTCTCGACCTCGCAGACGATCGTCGACGTCAATCCGTGCACCGGGGAACTCAACGAGATCACCCTGAACACCGACTTCCGCGTGCACGAACACCGGAACAACGTCGTGGGCCACATCTCACGCTCAGGTGAGACCGACTCCGGCTACGTGCTCACGAACGGCGTCGAGTCCTTCGTTGAGAACCACAACGTCGTACGGGCGATGTTCTCCGACCAGTGGCGCCACGCCGACGGGTCGATGTTCCGGGCAGCCGGCCATTTCACCGTCAACTTCAATACCGGCGAGGTCGTCGTAGATCAGTTGACCGTGCGTTGCCTCGGCGGGTGAACGCCTCAAACGTGCCCGCCCGATCGACGGGCGGGCACGTTTGGCCTACCGCTATGCAAGCGGTTCCGCGACGCACGGCGGTTGCGATGCCGTTTAACTGTCCTATCGACATCGAGGTGTCGCGGAGGAGCAGGGCATGAACTCCACAACGCAAACTCACGCTGTCCGCGTGTTCGGTGGCATCGGTGTTCATTCCGGCGACGAGCCGGTCAGCATCGGCGGACCCCGCCAGCGGCGGCTACTGGCCTTGCTGGCGATCAGGGCAGGTTCGGTCGTCAGCAACGATTGGCTGGCCGAGTATCTTTGGGATGACGTCGATCGGCCCGAAGTCACCGATCGGGCACTTCGCACGTACGTGTCGCGGTTGCGTACAGCGCTGCCCGAGACCGCCCGGGAGTGGATCGAGACCGAGGCGTCGGGATATCGGCTAGCCGCACCCGAGGCGGTCGAGCATCACCGCTTCGCTTCACTGCGCGCAGAAGCGAGACAGGCTCGTGAGAACGACGATCCACAACGGGCCCTTCGATTGCTCGATCAGGCACTGGACCTGTGGCGAGGTGACCCGTTTCGGGAACTGGAAGATCTCGAGTGGGCTCGGGTCGATATCGAGCGACTCCACCTAGACCGCCTCGAGATGCTCGAGGAGCGATGGGAGTCTGCGCTCGCGCTCGGCCGGCACACGCAGATCATCGGTGAGCTCGCCGCCTTCACATCCGAGCACGGTCTGAGGGACCGTGCCATCCGCCAGTACGCCTTGGCGCTGCACCGGAGCGGTCGCACCAATGACGCCCTCCGGGTGCTCGACGATCATCGGCGCAGGCTGGCAGACGAGAGCGGGCTGGAACCGTCCACCGACACGCTCGACCTCGAGCAGGCCCTTCTCGACGATGACCCGTCTCTTCGGGCTGGCAAGGTCGGCCGGCCACTACGCGGATACCGGATCGTCGAGGAGATCGGATCGGGGGCTTTCTCGGTCGTCTGGCGCGCCGAACAGCCTTCCGTCAACCGAGACGTCGCCATCAAGCAGATCCGGAGTGAGCTCGCGTCCCAGCCGGAGTTCATTCGTCGCTTCGAAGTCGAAGCCCACCTCGTCGCAAGAATCGAACACCCTCACATCGTGCCCTTGATCGACTTCTGGCGCGACCCCGACTCGGCCTACCTGGTGATGCGTTGGCTCCGGGGTGGCACGCTCGAGCGGCGCCTCGACGACGGCCCGCTGACCGTCGCCGAGACGATGCAGTTGGCCCGGCAGATCGGCGGAGCGCTCGCGGCCGCGCACGGACACGGCATCGTCCACCGCGACGTGACCGCCGGGAACGTGCTGTTCGACGAGTCCGGAAACGCGTTCCTCACCGACTTCGGGATCGCGTTGGAGGCCGCGGAGTCGGCCGGGCCCGAGGCGGCGCTGACACCCGGCTCGGTCGCCTACTCGGCGCCGGAGCAGATTCGTCGGGAGCGCCTCCAGCCCTCCGCCGATGTCTTCAGCCTCGGCGTCGTCGTCTTCGAGTGCCTCACCGGATCGCTTCCGTTCGGAGACAGCGGCTCGGTCGAGCAGTTGGTCGACCGCCAGCTCAACGTTCCCTATCCCGATCTCGCCGAACTCAGACCGGACGTACCGGCCACGGTCTCTGCCGCCGTCGCCAAGGCGACGGCCAAGGCCCCTCGGGAACGCTTCTCGACCGTCGGAGAATTCATCGACGCGCTCGAAGGGGGCGAATCGGTGACGAGTGCGGCCCGGTCGTCGATCACGGGAGAGGTCGCCAATCCGTACAAGGGTCTGCGGGCATTCGAGCCTGGCGACACCGATCAGTTCTTCGGTCGCGAGCGTCTCGTGCAGGAGATCGTCGCAAGGTTCTCGGGCACCGAGATCCGTTCGCGTGGAGTTGCGCTCGTCGGTCCGTCGGGTTCGGGCAAGTCGTCTGTCGTTGGGGCGGGACTCGTCCCAGCACTCCGCAATGGCGCGGTGCCCGGATCGCACGAGTGGTTCGTCACCACGATGGTGCCGGGCCCCGATCCCTTCGAGTCGCTCGAGGCGGCATTGCTGCGCGTTGCCGTCGATCCGCCGAAAACCCTCCTCACAAAGCTCCGCGACGGCGACCGCGGGATCCTACGAGGGATCCGGCGCTGTCTCGGAGACGAACTGGGGCACGTCGTGGTGATCATCGACCAGTTCGAAGAGGTCTTCTCCGCAGCGCCCGGAGGCGACGCCCGTCAGTTCCTGTCGGCGCTCGCAGTCGCCGTCGAGGACCCGACCTCGCCGCTCCGTCTCGTGATCACCATCCGGGCCGACTACTACGACCGACCGCTCGAGCATCCCTCCTTCGCCCGCTTCGTCAAGGAGGCTGCGGTGGAGATAACGCCCCTGGCGGGAGACGAACTGGAGCGAGCGATCGTCGAACCGGCGCGTCGTGTCGGCGTCGAGTACGAGCCTGGTCTCGTGGCTCGGATCGCGGCGGAGGCCGTCGGGCAGCCCTCCCCGCTCCCCATGCTCCAATACACGCTGAGCGAGCTCTTCGACCGCAGGTCGGGCACGGAGATTCGCCTGCACGAGTACGAGGAGTTGGGGGGACTCGCCGGCGCTCTCGCGACGCGGGCGGAGCGGCTCTACGCCGAAGCGAACGAGTCGGAGCGGGCGGCAATCCGGCTGGTCTTCGGGCGGCTTGTCAATCCGGCGGAGCGATCAGCTGATGTTCGCCGACGCGTTCCAGTTGCCGACCTGGGATCCGACTCTGCCGTCGAGTGGGTCCTCGAGCGGTTCGGTATGGCTCGGCTCATCACCTTCGATCGCGACGACGCGACCCGAGAACCGACGGTCGAGGTCGCTCACGAGGCCCTCCTTCGCGAGTGGCCCCGGCTCCTATCGTGGCTGGCCGAGGATTCCGAAGTGCTCGGCACCACGGACGCGATCGCGACCGCGGCGAATGTCTGGGAAGAGGGAGGGCAGGCCGACAGCGACCTCTACCGCGGCGGGCGCCTCGACAGCGCCATCGACCTGACTCTCACAGCCCCTGATCGCCTGCGACCCGTCGACCGTCAATTCGTCGAAGCGTCGCGCCTCGTCGCCGAGGCGGACCGTGAAGCCGAGCATCGCAGGGTGCGCCGGCTCCGTGCGTTGGTCGCGGCCATGGCCGTGGCGTTGGTGATCGCGCTCGGCGCCGGTCTCCTGGCCAGGGCCGCAGCCCGACAGGCGGATCTGGCGACGATCGTCAGCCGATCGGCAGCACTCGCATCGGAGAACCCCGAGGTGTCGATCCTTCTGGCGCTCGAGGCCCATCGACGTGACGCCAATCCCGAGACCGAACAGGCGCTTCTCAATGCACTCGGCTCTGGAGTGATTCCGAACCGCGTCGCCAGCCTCGGGGCACTCAACGACCGCCCGGGCGGATGTCGCGTTCAGACCATCACTCCCGACGGCATGACCGAGTTCGGAATGGTCGAAGGCTTGTTGGTCTCTCGCGACACGACGACCGGCGCGGTGACAGAACACGGGCAGGCACCAGCGTGCGGCCGCTGGATCGGGGACGAACCCGGAGGCCGACGATTCGCCATCTCCAACGACGGCAGAACGATGCGGCTTGGACCCTTCGACGGGCCTTGGGAGATCGAGAAGCAGTTCGACCACGAGATGATCCTCGACAGCCGCTCCTTCACCGAGAGCGACCGCCTTCTCTTCGTGTCGTTCCCGGACGGTGTGGCTTCGGTCGACATGCTCGACGCAGCCACCCTCGAGCCGGTCATCCCCACGATGAAGGATGGCGATGAGATCGTCACGGTCGAGAACAACCGTGACGGCTCGCGAGTCGTGCTCGGCTGGGCGAGGTTCCGGGGCGCGACAGGCGACGGCAACACGGTGGTGCTCGACGGCACGACAGGCGAGCAGCTCTTTCAGCTCGACAGCGAAGTGCCCGCGTCGAGAGTGGCGTTCGACGAGAGCGCCGAGCATCTCATCGTTGCGCTGCTCGATGGGGTGATTCTCACCATCGACATGAACACGTGGCAGATCGTGTCCGACGTCGAGTATCAAACGGCATCCCGGCTGCACGACATCGGCGTGCGGGCGGATGGCCTGCTCGTGGCGGTGTCGGAATCCGAGATCGCGCTCGTCGACCGGTTCAGCGGTCCAACGGGTTCGGTGGTGGACCTCTCGAACGCCTCTGACGCCGTGATCCGATCCGACGACACCGTCCTGATCCTCGGGCCCGGCGGCGACTTGGATGTCATCGACCTGGAGGGCAATGCGCTCATCGAGCGCAGCTGGCCCGTGGATCCGCAATGGAATGTCGCCATCTGGGCCGGTCAGGCGTCCGAGACCGCGTTTACTGCCATCGAGCCACCGGAGCTGATCGACCTGTCGACCGGAGACCGGACCGAACTCGCACTCGTGTTGCCGGACGGAAGGGATTATCGCCCGTTTGTGGTGTGGCCGGCCGAGGGCTCGGTGTGGGCGATGGGTCTGGGCCTCGATTCGGCTTCGGTAGATGAACCGTTCGTTATCACCCGATGGGAAAACGGCGAACTGGTCGAGGTGATCGAACCCGGTCTCGTCCGTCCGGACGCCTTCCGTTCGGGAGATGCGTTGGCGATCGGTGGCTTGGCCCCGGACGGACCCCAATCGGTCGCGCTGGTGAGTCTCGAGCCCGGCAACGCCGGCGTGCGATTCTCGGTTCCGGCACCACACGCGTGGCGCGCCCTCCCATCCAGAGATGGGGGGCTGCACATCCTCGACGTCGAGGACGACCGGGTGGTGACCGTCCGCACCTACGACGACACTGGGGAACTCGTGCGCGAGATCGCCGCGTTCCCGGACAAGCCCGAAGGGGTGTGGGTGGGCTCCATGGCCGTCTCGCCCGACACGGGCGACATCGCGATATCGACATCACTTGGTGAGCTCGTAATCGATGCCGAAACCGAACAGGTCGAGATGATCACGGATCTCGCCAACACACTTCATCACGCGTTCGCCCGCCACGGCGAGCTGCTCGTCGCCGTGGAAGGGGACGGGACGGTTCGCCTGTGGAACCTCGTCGGGGGTACGGCGGCGGGTCTCGCCTGGCAGGGCCGCGGCGCCGCATCGGTCGAGTCCCCCTGGTATGACGAGACCACCGAATCGGTGTGGGTGGCAACGTCGGGCCAGGTCCTCGAGATCCCCGTCGATCCTGACCGTCTGGTCGAGCGAGCATGCGAAGTGGTCGGGCGCGACCTCACCAAGGACGAGTGGAACAGGTTTGTCCCCGGCCGGGCAGAGGTGATGTCGGTCTGCGTGTCGACCGTTTCTCTCGGTGGTTAACCGTTTGGTGGAGAAACCGGGTTCACAGTCGACGGTTCACGGTTGACAGTTCTTTGGTGGGTCGGGTTGCACGGGATGCGAGGGTTCGAGTGTCGAGTGACTGTCATGCGGTCACGGCTGAAGCCGATTGGGTGGAATGTGAACTGTGAACTGTTCACTGTGATCTTCTCTCGGACGCGAAAGAGGGCCCCCATCCGTTGGGGGCCCTCTATCGCTTTCGGTTCGACGTGCTCTATCGGAGGAGGGAGAGGACGTTCTGGGGGACGGCGTTGGCTTGTGCCAGCATCGCAGTGCCTGCCTGGGACAGGATCTGGTGCTTGGTGAAGTTGGCCATCTCCATTGCCATGTCGGTGTCACGGATCCGGGATTCGGATGCGGTGAGGTTCTCGACGGCGACGTTGAGGTTGTTCACCACGTGCTCGAGCCGGTTCTGAGTCGCACCGAGCTTCGACCGCTTGGCCGAGACGTTGGCGATCGCTTCGTCGATCACATCGATCGCTCCGGACGCATCGGTGTCGAGCGCCTGGTTCGTGCCCGCGGTCTGCAGCGAGCTCAGGTCGATGGCGCTGGCACCGTCGAAGAACAGGCCGTTGGCGCCGTTCATGACGACTGCCAGGTCTTCGCTCACCGTCAGCGTGTCACCCGAGTTGGCGCCGATCTGGAACGACAGGTCGGTGTTCGAGAACACGTCCTTGCCTGCGAACTTGGTCCGGGTACCGATGGCGCTGATCTCCGAGAGGAGCTCAGAGACCTCGGCCTGCTGTGCCGCACCGTCTGTGGTGGCGGTGTTGGCGGCATCGACGGCGAGTTCACGCACCCGCTGGAGGATGGAGTGGACTTCGTTGAGGGCGCCTTCTGCGGTCTGGACGAAGCTGATGCCGTCCTGGGCGTTGCGGACGGCTGCCTTGTTGCCCGAGATCTCGGCGCGGAGCGATTCGCTCTTGACGAGTCCGGCGGCGTCGTCTGCTGCCCGGTTGATACGGAAGCCTGAGGAGAGCTTTTCGAGGCTCTTGCCGAGGCCGACGTTGGTGGATGTGAGGTTGCGGTATGCGTTGACCGCAGCCGGGTTGCTGTTGATTCGCAGTGACATGTCTGTCATACCTCCTTGTGGTCTGCGTATCTCTTCACGCAACGTCCGTGTTGCGTCCCCTGCCTCGTCGACCGGTGGACTCTCGGGTTAACGGTTTGGTGGCGAAAAGGGGGCGGTGTTCGCCTGGCGGCTCACACCAGCCCCGTTCTCGGTTCTCAGTCGTCAGTCATCAGCGAGCCACGCTTCCGGGTGTCGTGGAGGCGTGCGGGTCAGACGGTGGCATCGGCCGGTGCAAGGAGGTCGGCGACGGTGCGGGCGCCGCGAAGGCGGCAGCGTTCCGCAGTTGCCGAACGTTGCTCGTCGTCGAGTGCGCCGGAACCCAGCTCGGCGATGCGGACCGCGGTCTCCTCGACCCCCGCAATGAGTGATGCCATGATCCCTGTCACGACTGTGTGTGGCCCGGTTCCTCCGGCTTCGACATGAGCCAGCACGAGCGAGGCGAGCTCATCCATGGGTATCTCGCCGATGAGGGCATCGACGAACTTTCCCTCCGTGTCCATTGATGCGAGTAGCTGCAGGCCAGGCTTCCGCAGCTCCGGAGGAATCGCCGCGAGACTCTTCCATTCATCGAACTGCTCGGGCGCCTCATCGAGTGTGGCAACTGCGAGTTCCACGGCCTCGACATGTCGACCGAGACGCGCCAGGGCTCCGACCGTAACCGAGTTGGTCATGTGGCGTGCGGCGGCCGTGTCGAACATCGGCGCCTCGAGCTTGGTATTGCCTCGCTTCTCGTGAGCCTCGACGATCGCACGGTCGTCGCCATCGGCTTGCCATGCACGAGCACGGGCCAGGTGGGCGACGAATTCGCCGGTGCACAGCGCCAGTGCTCGGTTGGCGGTCCGATGGCAGTCCTCGACGGCGCCTTCGGACAGGTCCGCCACCGCAACGTGGGCGAGCACGTAGGCCATCGCAGGCTCATTCGCGCCCGACATGTCGGTCGCCGCCTCACGGAACATGGCGTACGCTCGAGCGTCGTCGGATCTCCAGGCGAGACTGCGAGCGAGGTCCATCCGCGTCTTGAAACTCGGCTCCACGCGATACGCCGCCTCTGCCAGCGCGACGTTCCGATTGTGCTTGTCCTTCTTTGCAACGATCTCGGGGTCATATCCCCCGTGCGAGATCGACATCCCGGTGAGGTATCCGGCGCTGAGCGGCCTTCCATCGATGTCGGCGGGGTACTCATGTACCCGGCCGACCCACTCTGTGTTCGTGGTCGAGAAGACTCGGACCGCCTCGAACTCCGACGTCACCTTTGCTTTCGTGAGGTTGCGGATCGGGATCCTCACCCCCCGAAGTCTCGCTTGCGCGAGTGCCGTTCGGAATTCGGCTGGATCTCCGGAGTCGACCCACTCGTCGGCATCGATGACGAGAACGAACTCGGCATCGCGAGCTCGGTCGAGAGCTGCATTGCGGGCGGCGGAGAAGTCGTCGAGCCAATCGAAAGAGGTCACGTTGGCTCCGTGGCATCGAGCGATCTCGATGGTGTCGTCGATCGAGCCCGTATCGACGATCTCGATTCGATCGACGAAGGGCGACACGGACTCGAGGCATCTCGCCAGGTTGTCGGCTTCGTCGCGGACGATCATCGATGCCACGAGGAGCGGCCGGGCTCCCGGCGACATGCAGTGTGCTTCGTGCCGTATTTCGACGGTGTCGACGCTGTCGATCCTCAATGAGCTCGTCTCGGCAGGCCCCAGGAGCTCAGCGAGCATCGCAGGTGTTCCCACGACCAGCGGCAGGTCGCCTGCATCGGCCGGCTCGGCCGCGTCGTTTGCCCCGGTGGTCAACGCGTTCGACAGGATGTGCGCCTGCAGAAGAAGTTCGATGTCGTTTGGGTCGAACGAGACGTCGTCGTGGACGTAGAGGGCAACACCGTCGAGCTGTGCGAGCCATGACCGCGCCCTCTCTGAATCGAGGAGGGGTGCGCTCGGCGAGCTTCCGCGGAACGATCCGGTCAGGGCGATCTCTCCGCCGCCGCTGAGTCTCCTGAGTGTCTTCACTGCTCGACCGGCGCTCAGCCGACCAGACCCCTTCATCAAGACGTGCATGCCCCCAGCGTCGACCGTTGCCCCGACGGCTTAACCGTTCATGGCGGAAAGGCTTGGGTGGTCGGGTGCCGTGACGTGGCACCGGGGATGGTGGTTGGTGTGCTTTCGGCTCTCAGCTTTCGGCTGTCGGATGCGGGTGGGGACGTGCGGACGCGCGAATCGGGGCCGCCCATTGGGCGGCCCCGATTCATTTGCTGTCGGTCCCTTATCGGAGGAGGGAGAGGACGTTCTGGGGGACGGCGTTGGCTTGTGCCAGCATCGCAGTGCCTGCCTGGGACAGGATCTGGTGCTTGGTGAAGTTGGCCATCTCCATTGCCATGTCGGTGTCACGGATCCGGGATTCGGATGCGGTGAGGTTCTCGACGGCGACGTTGAGGTTGTTCACCACGTGCTCGAGCCGGTTCTGGGTCGCACCCAGCGTCGAACGGGCCGTCGAAACATCGCCGATGGCGTTGTCGACCACGGCGATCGCTGCGGCGGCACCTGTCGTCAGGTTCTGGCCGGCCAAGTTGGCGTCCGTGATGCCATTCGAGCCGGCGGTGTTGATCCTGATGTCGGTTCCGAAGCTCAGCGTGTCGCCGGAGTTGGCGCCGATCTGGAAGGTCAGCGCGGTGGTTCCGTAGTCGCTGAACACCGTCTTGCCTGCGAACTTGCTCCGGGTGCCGATGGCGCCCAGCTCGGTGACGAGCTCGTCCCACTCGGCGTCCTGTGCCGCACCGTCTGTGGTGGCGGTGTTGGCGGCGTCGACGGCGAGTTCACGCATCCGCTGGAGGATGGAGTGGACTTCGTTGAGGGCGCCTTCTGCGGTCTGGACGAAGCTGATGCCGTCCTGGGC